>DATBMG010000224.1:0-9739 GCA_036554965.1 Burkholderiales bacterium | reverse complement strand
ACCTGGAGCCGTTCTGCGATATCGACCGCCATGTGCCGGTGCTGGCGCGGCGTGTGGATGAGGTGCGCGGGCGCAGCAGCGCCGGCAAAGTCGTGCTGATCGGCCACAGCATGGGCGGCCTCGCGATCCGCGCCTACCTGCGTGCCTGCGGGCCGCAGTACATCGAGCGCGTCGTCACGCTCGGCGCGCCGCATCACGGCAGCCTGCTCGCGCGCTTGGCGCCGGGCGAGAACGGCCGGCAGATGCGCCCGGACAGCCCGTGGCTGCGGGCGCTGGCGGCGAGCGAGCGCGGCGCATTCCCCGTGCCCTTCACCTCCATCTACAGCCGGCACGACAATCTCGTGGCGCCGCAGGAGTCGAGCCGCCTGACCGGAGCGGACAACGTCGCGCTGACCGGCGTGGGACATCTCACGCTGCTCTTTTCCCGGCGTGCGTGCGCGGCGGTCGAGCGCGCGCTGGCCGGGCCGCCGGTCAGAAGTGAATTCCCCGCAGCAGCTGACTGAAGGCGACCTGGTCCGGGGTCGGCGGGGCCGCGTCGGCGCCGGGTTTGCCCTGCGCGGCGGCGGACTCGGGGAACATGCGGAAGCTGGTGTTCATGATGATCTGCGCCACCTTGGGCGCGACCGCGTGCACCACCTGACCGAAGATGCCCAGCCTGCCGGCGATGCGCACCGGCCGGTTCACGATCGCCTCGGCCACCAGCCCGGCCGCCTCGTCGGGCGTCAGGGTAGGCACGTGCTCGTACATCCGGGTGGGCGCGATCATCGGCGTTTTCACCAGGGGCATGTTGATGATGGTGAATTCGATGCCGACATCGGCGAACTCCGAAGCAGCACAGCGCGTCCACGCCTCGAGCGCCGCCTTGGACGCGACGTAGGCCGAGAAGCGCGGCGCGTTGGTGAGCACGCCGATGGAGGAGATGTTGATGACGTGGCCGTTGCCCTTCTGGCGCATACCGGGCAGCAGGCCGAGCGTCAGGCGCAGCGCCGCGTAGTAGTTGATCGCCATGCAACGCTCGAAGTCGTGGAAGCGATCGTAGGAGCTTTCGATCGCCCGGCGGATCGAGCGGCCGGCGTTGTTGATCAGGATATCCACTGGGCCGTGCTTCTCGCTCAGCGTCTTCAGCAACCCGGTGCATTGCTCCGCATCGGCGATGTCGGCGCTGTAGGCGATGACCGCGTGCCCTTTGGCCTCGATCTCGCGGCGTGCCGCCTCCAGCTTGGCCGCATCGCGTGCCACGATGATGGTGGTGGCGCCGGCGGCCGCCAGCCGGTGAGCGGTGGCGAGCCCGATGCCCGAGGAGCCGCCGGTGACCAGCACCACCTTGCCGCGCACCGCCCCCTTCAGGCTGCGGTCGATCTTGAGTTCAGGGTCGAGATGGCGTTCCCAGTAGTCCCACAGCCGCCAGGCATAGCTCTCCAGCGGCGGCACTTCGATGCCGCTGCCCGCCAGCGCCGCCTGCGCCTCGCGCGAGTCGAAACGCGTGGGGTAGTTGACGAAAGTCAGGATGCCTTGCGGCAGGCCAAGGTCCTGCATGATGGCGTGGCGGATGCGTTGCACGGGCGTCAGGGCGAGAAGCGCTCTGCGCACGTGCAGCGGAATGAACTCGAACAGCGCTGCGTTCACGCGCATGGCCATCTCCGGCGCGTGCGCCGCCTTGGCGAAGATGGCGAGCACGTCCCCGACCCGGTGCGGGTGAGGATCGACCAGGTGGAAGCATTTCCCGTCCAGCCCGCGCTGGTGGGCGATATGGTCGACGGCGTTCACCACGAAGTCCACCGGCACCAGGTTGATACGTCCCCCCTCCAGCCCGACGGTCGGCATCCAGGGCGGCAGCAGGCGGCGCATCTTCTGGATCGGCTTGAAGAAGTAGTAGGGGCCGTCGGCCTTGTCGATTTCTCCGGTGCGGGAATCGCCGACCACGATGCCCGGGCGATAGATGCGCCAGGGAACGCGGCAGGCCTCGCGCACGATGCGCTCGCCCTGGTGCTTGGTGCCGAAGTAGGGATGCCCGAGGTTCTCGGCTTCCTCGAACATGTCCTCGCGGAAGATGCCCTCGAACAGGCCGGCCGCGGCGATCGAGCTCATGTGGTGGAAGCACTGCG
Source organism: Burkholderiales bacterium (assembly GCA_036554965.1). Classification (GTDB taxonomy): domain Bacteria; phylum Pseudomonadota; class Gammaproteobacteria; order Burkholderiales; family SHXO01; genus SHXO01. The sequence continues at coordinate 7,634 of DATBMG010000224.1, read as the reverse complement.
CGCCGATGGCGTTGGCCAGCTCGACCACCCGCTTCGTGCCCTCCACGTTGGCTGCCTGCTGCGAGGCCATGTCCGCCGTCAGGTCGTACACGGCGGCCAGATGGAACAGATGGCGGATCTCACCGGTCAGGCGTTGCCGGTCCGCATCGGACAGACCCAGCCCCGCCTGAGTCAGGCTGCCGATGATGGGGATCACGCGACTGCGATCGGCCCCCCACCAGGCGAGCAACTCGTCCACCTTCGCGCGGCTTTCCTCGCGCACCAGCACGAAGACGAGCGCGCCGCGCCGCTCCAACAGCTTGCGGACCAAGCGCCGGCCGATGAATCCGGTTGCTCCGGTGACCAGGTAATGCATCTCGTTCTCCTCGCATACGCGCTGGGCAGCAACGCGCGGCGAAAATTACAGCCGCCCGTTTTTAGTATGATCACTCTAGCGATGTCGCCTATATTAATTTGTATCAGCGCCTTTGCGCGGACGCACCACAACACAGGAGATCACATGGTCAAGAAGCTGAAAGCCCTGGCGGAGAGCGCCAACGATACCGACTTCGCGCAAACGGTGCGCGAGAGCGCGCACCAGATCTGGCTGGCGGGGCTGGGTGCCTTCGCCAAGACCCAGGCCGAGGGCGCCAAGATGTTCGAGGGGCTGGTGCAGGAAGGCCGCACGGTCGAGACGCGCACCCGCAAGCTCGCGGAGAGCAAGATGACGCAGATGAGCGCCAGCGTCGGCAAGGCCGCCAAGCAGGCCACCGCCACCTGGGACAAGCTCGAGCAGGTGTTCGAGGACCGCGTCGCGCGCGCCCTGCACCGGCTGGGTGTGCCCACCAGCAAGGACATCCAGGCGCTGGCCAAGCGCGTCGAAACGCTCAACGACAGCGTCCAGAAGCTGGCGGGCGGCGCGACCAAGGCGCGCCGGCAGCCGGCTGCACGGCGCGCGGCGGGCAACAGCGAGCGCAAGGCAAAGAGCTCGGCAAGCTGATGCAGCCTCGTCCCGCCGGTCGCAGGCGCCGCGCGCGCCCGCGCATCGGCCTTGCCCTGGCGGGCGGCGGGCCGCTCGGGGCGGTGTACGAGATCGGCGCGCTCAACGCGCTGGCCGACTGCCTGCGCGGCGTGAACTTCAACGACCTCGACGTGTACGTCGGGGTGAGTTCCGGGGCGTTTCTCGCCGCCGCGCTGGCCAACGGGATCCCCCCCGCTCAGATGTCGCGCATGTTCATCGAGAGCGCGACGACGGGGGAGCCCTTCGCCCCGTCGATGCTGCTCAAGCCGGCCTACCGCGAGTACGCGCAGCGCGCGCTTTCCATCCCGCCGCTAGTGGTGACTGCGCTGTGGCGTTACCTGGCCGACGCCGAGGAGCTGTCGCTGCTGGGCTGGGTCGAGCGCTTCGGCCGGGCGCTGCCAACCGGGATCTTCGACGGCCGCGCCATCGACCGCTACCTGCGCGGCCTGTTCGCCAGGCCGGGACGCACCAACGACTTCCGCACGCTCGCGCGGAGTCTGTATCTGGTGGCCACCGATCTCGACTCCGGCGCTTCGGTGGAGTTCGGGGCTGCGGGCCACGACCACGTGCCGATCTCGACCGCGGTGCAGGCGAGCGCCGCGCTGCCGGGGCTGTTTCCACCGATCGAGATCGAGGGGCGGCATTACGTGGACGGTGCGCTGAGGAAGACGCTGCACGCGTCCGTGGCGCTCAAGCACGGCGCCCGGCTGGTCCTGTGCATCAACCCGCTGGTGCCCTATCACTCCGATGCGGCGCAGCGCCACCCCGCGGCTCCCGCGCGGCTGGTGCACGGCGGCCTGCCGGCGGTGCTGGGCCAGACCTTCCGCGCGCTCGTCCACTCGCGCATGCAGGTCGGGATGCAGCGCTACGCCGTCGAATACAAGCATGCCGACGTGCTGCTGTTCGAGCCGGACCGGCAGGACGCCGAGATGTTCGTCACCAACATCTTCAGCTACGCGAACCGCCGGCGCCTGGCCGAGCATGCTTACCAGAGGACGCGCAGGGAGCTGTTCGAACGGCGCCACGCCATCGCGCCGATTCTGGCGCGCCACGGCATCGAGCTCGACCTGGAAGCGCTGACAGACAGCGAGCGGCGCCTGGTGCGCGCGGCGCGCCGCCACAGCCGGCCGTCCACCGCTATGCGCACGGCGCACCGGCTGGACGAGACGCTGGGGGATCTTGAACGCTGGCTCAGACAGGCCTCACTGGTCGGCTGAGCGCGCCGGCACCCGGTGCTATGCTTGCCGCCGACTCCGCCCCTCGGCCAGAGGCCATGCAGCGCAAGCCCAAGCGCCGCACCCGCGAGCGCATCCTAGAGGTGAGCCTGGAGCTGTTCAACCGGTTCGGCGAGCCCAACGTTACCACCGGCTTCATCGCCGACGAGCTCGACATCAGCCCGGGCAACCTCTACTACCACTTTCACAGCAAGGACGAGATCACCAACACGCTGTTCGCCGCCTTCGAGCGCCAGATCGAAGCGGTCCTGACCGCGCCCGCCGCCCGGCCGGCGAATGTGGAGGACATCTGGCTGTTCCTGCACCTGATATTCGAGGCGATCTGGCGCTATCGCTTCCTGTACCGCGACCTCAACGACCTGCTGTCGCGCAACCGCGTCCTGGAGGTCCACTTCAAGCGCCTGCTCGCGCACAAGACCGAAGCGGCCTGTGCGCTGTGCGACGATCTGGTGCGCCACGCGCAGATGCGCGCCGATCCCGCTGAGATCCGGGCGCTGGGCACCAACATGGCGCTGGTGGCGACCTACTGGCTGTCGTTCGAATACGTACGCAATCCACGCCACCTGGTGGAAGGCGAGGTGCTGGCGCGCGGCGCCTACCAGACGATGGCGATGATCGCGCCGTTCCTGGTCGGCCCGGCGCGCGAGCTGTTCGAGCGCCTGGCGCGAGAGTATGTCGGGCGCTAGGCGAGGGGGAGGAGGCATGGCGAAAGCGAAGTGGACGCAGTTTCCGCACGCGGCCGAGTATGTGTATGCAGGCGCCGAGCTGAAGAAGCACTGGGTGCGATTGCACCGCGGCGACCGCGAGCCGTTTCCCAAAGACGCGGCGCTGCAAGACGCCTGGCGGTTGTATCACCGCGGCGCGTTTCAGCAGGCGGCGCAGGCCGGGCGTGCGCTGGACGGCGCGGGCGGGCACGTTGCGGTGAAGGCGACCACGATCTACGCCACTTATCTGGAGAAGGCGCAGCCCAGGAAGGTGCAGCTGTTCGAGGAGGCGATGCGGCTGGCGGAGCAGACGCTGGCACGCCGCCCGGACGATGCCAACGCCCATTACTTCTACGCTCTGGCTGCCGGACGTTATTCGCAAGGCATATCGGTGGCGAAAGCCCTGACGCAGGGGCTGGGCGGACGCATCAGGCAGGCGCTCGACCGCGCGCTCGAGCTCGAACCCGCGCACGCCGACGCCAACATCGCGCTCGGCGCCTGGCACGCGGAGATCATCGCCAAGGTGGGCGCCATGGTCGGCAGCCTGACGTACGGGGCGAGCCGTGAAGCCGCCGTCGAGCACTTCCAGCGCGCGCTGAAGCTCAATCCCGATTCGGCGATTGCGCGCATCGAGTACGCCAACGGCCTCGCCCTCCTGTTCGGCCAGGTCCGGCTGGCGCAAGCCGAGGCCCTCTACGCCGAGGCGGCGCGGCAGAAACCGTTGGATGCAATGGAGCGTCTCGACGTCGAGCTGGCGCAGGCCGAGCTCGAGGACTAGCCCGGATACTTCACCAGGCCACCCCGCATCGCATGTCAATGCACGTCAGGTGGCCGGCCTACAGGCTGCGCCGTACGGCGCTCAGCAAGGCCTCGCTGGCCTCGTCGAGCAAGTCGTGCACGTAGGCGGCGCCGAACTCGTGCAGCCACGCGCGTTCCGCGCTGCTGGACGCGGTGGCGATGATCGCGATGCGCGCATTGAGCGTGCGCGCTGACATGCATGCGCGCATCTTGTCCGCGAGCGGCACGTCGGCGATCACGATGATCCTGGCCTGCGCCACTCCGGCTGCCCGCAGCACGTCGATCCGACCCGGATCGCCGAAGACGGTGGCGATGCCGTTCTCGCGCAGTTCCTCCAGCGCCTTGATCTCCTTGTCGATCGCGCACACGCGGATGCCGGTCGCTGCGCATCGCCGCGCCAGACGCCGCCCGAGGTCGCCGAGGCCGGCCACGGCCACCGCCGGCGCGGCCTCAGCCGCCGGCAGGGCGGCTGCCTCGAAGCGCTGCGGCGCCCGGGCGGCCGCGGCCTCGAGCCAGGGTTCGAGGGTCTTCAGCGTGCGGAACAGCAGCGGGTTGACCGCGATCGACACGATGGCGGCGGCCACCAGCACGTCCAGCGCCTGCGCGGGCAGGATGTCGAGCGATCTGCCGAGCGTGGCCAGGATGAAGGAGAACTCGCCGATCTGGGCCAGCCCGATCGCCACGGTGAGCGCGGTGCGGCGCGTATCTTTGAGGGCAATGACGATGGCCAGGGCGATCAGCGGCTTGGCGACCAGAACGATGCTTACCGCGGCGAGCACCATCAGCGGCCGGGCGACCACGAACCCCGGATCGAACAGCATGCCCACCGAGACGAAGAACAGCGCCGAGAACACGTCGCGGAACGGCGTCATGTCGGCCGCCGCCTGCGGGCCGAAGCGCGATCGGCCCAGGACCAGGCCGGCGATAAATGCGCCCAGCGCCACGGACACGTGGAACAGGCCGGCGGCGAGCAGGGCGATGCCCAGCGCCACCACGAACACCGTCAGCGTGAACAGTTCGGTGGAGCGCGTGCGGGCGATGCGCTCCAGGACCGAACCCACCAGGCGGGTGCCGACCGCCCAGATCAGCGCGGCGAAGACCAAGGCCTTGACCAGCGCGAGGGCAAGCGCGCCGATGGTCTCGGCCGGCCCGGCGCCCTCGAGCGCCAGCGCCGGAAGCACCACCAACGCCGCGACGGTGAACAGGTCCTCGACGATAAGCCAGCCCACAGCGACGTGACCATCGTGCGTGGTGAGCCGGTCCTGCTCGACCAGCATGCGCATCAGCACGACGGTGCTCGCCACGGCCAGCGCCATCCCGAACACGACGCCGGCGGCATCGCTCCAACCGAAGGCGCGCGCTGCGCCCCAGCCGGTCAAGGCGGCCACAGCGCTTTGTCCGATGGCGCCCGGTACCGCGATGCGCCACACGCGCAGCAGCTCCCCGGGGTGGAAATGCATGCCGACGCCGAACATCAGCAGAATCACGCCGATCTCTGCCATTTGCGACGCCAGGTGCGTGTCGGCGACGAAGCCCGGGGTGTGCGGTCCCACGGCGATGCCCGCCAGCATGTAGCCGACCAGGCTGGACAGCCCCAGGCGCTGCGTGACCCAGCCGAACGCCAGGGCCACGGCCAGCGCGCCGGCAAGGGTCACGATTAGGGTCAGCTCATGCATGCGCTGCGGCGTGATGCGCTGGAGCGGAGCTTGCCGCGAGCTCGCGCTCCACCAGCAGCGGATCGCGCCGCGCGCCCCAAGGTTCCATCATCACGACGGTGACCAGGCGCTCGAGCTCGACCGCGAAACGCTGCGCGATGCGCTCCGGGTCGGGCACCAGCCCGGCGTCGGTGATCAAGCCGAACTGCACGCCGCCGGCGTACGACAGGATCGACACGCCCATGCCGATGTCGCCCGACTGAGGCACCCAGAACATCAATTGCTCGAGCCGACGGCCGGCGAAGTACAGCGGCTGTTGCGGGCCGGGCAGGTTGGTCATCACCGCGGACGCCTTGTTGGCGAGGATGTCCAGCACCTGCTGTTGCAGCGGCTTGGGCATGAGTCCCACGCCCGCCAGCAGGCCGAGCGAGATTGGCGCCAGATAGGAGCCCTTCAGCGCGTCCATGCGCCGGCTCACTTCGTACAGGCGCGCGAGCGGATTGGCGATGCCCAGCGGCAGCAGCAGCGGCACCAGGCCGAACCAGTTGCCCAACCCCTGATCGTGCGGCGCGCGCAAGTTCACCGGCACCAGCGCGCGGATCTCGACCGCGTGCGGATCGTCGCCGTGCTCCAGCAGGTAGCCGCGCAGCGCTCCCGCGACGCAGGACAGCAGCACGTCGTTCACCGAGCAGCCGAGCGCCTGCCCCACCGCTTTGACTTCGACCAGCGGCATGCGCCCGGTCCAGGCCACGCGCTTGGCGGTGCCGGGCTTGCCCTTGAACCGGGTGGGCGAATCGTCGGGCATGGTGGCCAGCTCCACCACGTCGGCAGCCGCGCGCTGCGCCATCTTCGCGTACTCGACCAGATGCCCGGGATCGCGCAGCAGCTCGAAGTACTTGTCCAGCACCGTGCCCGATAGCCGCACCGCGCCGGACACGACCTCCGACACCGGCTCGAGCAGCTGCCAGAGCGGCCCGTGCCCGTCAGCTTCGTGCGGCGGTGGCGCGCGGCGCAAGCCGGCCGGCGAGGCGTCGGTCATGGACAGCATGACCCGCATCAGCGCGATCCCGTCGGCATAGCAATGATGCAGCCGCGCGATCACCGCCGGGCCCTCGCGGTAGTTTTCGGCCAGGTGGAATTCCCACAGCGGCCTTCCGGGGGGAAGGGGCGAGGATGCCAGGCGTGCAACCAGCCGCCGCAGCTCCGCCGGCCCCGCGCGGCCGGGCAGCTTGATCCGGTGCAGGTGCCGGTGCAGCGCGAAGCGCGCGTCGGTCTCCCACCAGGCGCCCGTAGCGTCGAGCACCGGGTACTGGCGCAGGCGCGCGAAGCAGGCGAAGCGCTCCGCGATCGCGCGCTGCAGCCGGCGCGCGTCGGGCGGTCCGTCGAGCACCCACACCCCGACGATCATCATCAAGTTGTGCGGGCGGTCCATGCGCAGCCAGGCGGTGTCCACGCCCGACATGCGCTCGCGCGTGGGCATCGTCGCTGCGCTGCGGTCAGGACCGCTTGCCCGGGCGCGGGGCGGCGGCGATGTGCCGGTCTTGTCCGCCGAACATCCGATCGAGCTGCGAGAGGATCTCGTTCTCGATCCGCGGCTGCGCCAGCGATAACAGGAAGCTCAGCTGCGCATCGATGCGGATCTCGCGGCGCGCCACCGTGAGGGTGCCCTGCACCCCGTCGCGGCGGAAGTGCAGGGCGTTGTGCTCCCACTCGTAGTGCAGGCCGAAGCGCTCGCGCAGCCCGGCCGCGACGCGCTCGGCCAACTCGCGCGCCCGCTCGAGCGGCAATCGATGCCGCCTGCGGATCGTGATCTCGCTCATCGTGGTCTCCCGGCGCATTTTACGGCAGACCGCCGCCTCGCCGCGCGCGGCCGGGATGCGGCGCCCGATCAGCGCCTGCCGATGGATGCCGCAGCAGATGTTGGGTTCAGCAGGACGTCAGGCCGCTTGACAGGTGTTTGTCTATTGGCGGCCGAGCCGGCTGCGCACGCACCGTGCGAGCGCCTTGTCGAAAGCACGCGGTTCTCCCGGCGGGCGGCCGAACCGCCGCCCCCACTCGCCGGGCTCTGCTGCCTGCGGGAACCGGGGCTGAAAGCGATGCGTCAGCGCGACTGCATCGTGGCTGGATGGATTGCGCCGAGCTCTGCGGCGCGGCGGAACGCGTCGTCGGCTACAACGCTATCACCGAGCTGCGTGGCTGCCTTGCCGAGCGCCATCCAGGCGTGCGCATCCGACGGCGCCGT
>DATBMG010000186.1:0-17646 GCA_036554965.1 Burkholderiales bacterium | reverse complement strand
GCGCTGATCGAGAACAAGGAGTTCAACGACTGGGTGTGCAAGCGCACCCCCGCGGGGCGCTGGGGCAGGCTGCAGGAGATCGGGCCGGCGGCGGTGTTCCTCGCCTCGGACGAGGCGTCGTTCGTCAACGGGCAGGTGCTGTCGGTGGACGGCGCCTTCAGCGCGTCGATGTGAGGCAAGGAGACGATATGGAAAAGTTCCGCGTAGGCATCACCCGCGACGTGCTGAGCCCGGCCGGCGAGCCGGTCTACGGGCGCGGGGCGCTCAAGGTGCTGGACGATCCGCGCATCGAGTGGGAGTACCTGCCCGAGGCGGTGCCGGTGCTCACGCCCGAGCACGCCAGCCGCTACGACGCGATCTGCATGTTCGGCTCGCGCTGCGCCCGCGAGACGGTGAGCGGCCCCGGGCGGCGCCTGAAGCTGATCGCGCGCTTCGGCGTGGGCTACGACAACGTGGACGTGCCGGCGATCACCGAGCAGGGGATCATGCTCACCATCGCGCCCGACGGCGTGCGCCGGCCGGTGGCGAGCAGCGTGATGGCGTTCCTGCTGCACATGGCGCACCGCCTCGACACCAAGGACCGGCTGGTGCGCGACGGGCGCTGGAAGGACAAGGGCGACTTCCTCGGGTACGGCTTGACCGGCAAGAAGCTCGGCGTGATCGGCGTGGGCAACATCGGCATGGAGGTGTTCCGCCTGGCGCGCCCCTGGGGCATGGTGCACCTGGGGTGCGACCCGAACGTGCCGCAGGCGGCGATGAACGAGGTCGGCGCGAAGAAGGTCGACCTCGACACGCTGCTGCGGGAGGCCGACGTCGTGTCGGTCAACTGTCTGCTCAACCAACAGACCCATCACCTGATCGGCGCGCGCCAGTTCGCGCTGATGAAGCCTACCGCGTTCTTCATCAACACCGCGCGCGGGCCGGTGGTGGACGAAGCGGCGCTCACCGATGCGCTGCGCAGCCGCAAGGTCGCGGCCGCCGCCATCGACGTGTTCGAGCAGGAGCCCACGCCGACGGACAACCCGCTGCTCGAGCTGGACAACGTGCTCGTGGCGCCGCACGCGGTGTGCCACACCGACGAGTGCATGCGCCTGCTGGGCGAGAGCGCGTTCGCCTCGGCGGTGGAACTAGCCAACGGCCGCCGCCCGCGCCACATCGTGAATCCGGAAGCGTTGAGCCATCCCGCCTGGGGCGGGAAGTGGCACAAATGAGGAAGCGGCGATGCGCGACAACCCCGTGAAGAAGAAGCTCCTCGCCGGCCAGCCGGTGTTCGGCACGTTCGGCTGGGAGTTCCTGGTGCCCGGCCTGCCGCAGATCGTCAAGGCCGCCGGCGCCGAGTTCCTGCTGATGGACATGGAGCACAGCGGCACCGGCTACGAAACGATCAAGAGCCAGGTCGCCGAGTGCCGCGGCATCGACCTCGTGCCGATGGCGCGCGTGCCCACGCACCAGTATCACTACATCTCGCGCGCGCTGGACGCGGGCTGCATGGGCATCATGGTGCCGATGGTCGGCTCGGCCGAGGAGGCGCAGTTCATCGTCTCCTGCACGCGCTATCCGCCCACCGGCCGCCGCGGCGCGGCCTTCGGCTTCGCCGCCGACGACTATATCGGCGGCAGCGTCGCGGACAAGATCCGCATCGCCAACGAGCGCACGTTGGTGATGTGCCTGATCGAAACCGAGCAGGGCATCCGCAACGTCGACCAGATCGCCGCGGTGCCGGGCGTGGACGTGCTGTGGCTGGGGCACTTCGACCTCACCAACTTCCTCGGCATCCCGGCCCAGTTCGATCATCCGAAGTACATTGACGCGATCGACAAGATGACCGCCGCCGCGCGCAAGCACGGGAAGGTGCTGGCCTGCATGACCGCCGACGACAACTGGAGCCGCCAGTACTGGGACAAGGGTTTCCGGCTGTTCTGCGTGGGCGTCGATGCGATGCTGCTGCAGGGCGCGATCCGCCAGGGGATGAAGACGCTGCAGGAGCTGGCACAGCGCAACTAGCCCGGATATTTCACCAGGCCGCCCCCCATCGCATGCAATCCGCACCAGCACGCGCTCCCGCAACCCAAGCTGCGCGGCACACTTTGGCTTTGGGGCTACGCGGTTTCTGGCCCGTTGTGGACGGCCATCTCGGGCATGCCCGCCTTGCCAATAGAATGATCTATTGGCTGCGGCGGTCGAGCCCGACCTGGCTCGCCCACAACGGGCCAGAAATCCGCGTCCTGGTGAAATATCCGGGCTAGAGGCGGGAGGCGCGCATGGCGCAGGACAAGTTCCGGGTAGGCATCACCCGCGACAATCTGAAGCCGGACGGCAAGCCGATCTTCGACCCGGCGTGCCTGCAGATCCTGGACGACCCGCGCATCGAATGGGAGTTCCTGCCGCAGATCGAGGCCGAGCTGACGCCGCAATCGGCGGCGCGCTACGACGCGCTCGCGGTGATGCTGGCCAAAGTCACGCGCGCGACCGTGTCCGGAGCGGATCGGCGGCTCAAGCTCGTCGCCCGCTTCGGCGTGGGCTACGACACGGTGGACGTGCCCGCGCTCACCGACAACGGCGTGCTGCTGACGATCACGCCTGACGGCGTGCGCCGCCCGGTGGCGACCGCGGCGCTGACGCTGGTGCTGATGCTCGCGCAGAAGGTGCCGGCCAAGGACCGCCTGGTGCGCGCAGGCCGCTGGGCGGAGCGCGTGAATCACCTCGGCACCGGGCTGTCGGGGCGCACGCTGGGTTCGATTGGCGTGGGCAACATCGGCTCGGAGCTGTTCCGGCTGGCGATGCCGTTCGCGATGCGGCACATCGCCTGCGATCCGTATGTCACCCAGGAAGCGGTGCGGCCGCTCGGCGTGACGCTGGTCGATCTGGACACCCTGTTCCGCGAGGCGGACTTCTTGTGCGTGAACTGTCCGCTCAACGGGGAGACGCGCAAGCTGGTGGGCGCGCGCCAGCTCGCACTGATGAAGTCCACCGCCTATTTCGTGAACACGGCGCGCGGGCCGATCGTGGACGAGAAAGCGCTCTACGAGGCGCTCGCCGGCGACCGGATCGCCGGCGCCGGCATCGACGTGTTCGAGCAGGAGCCCACGCCTGCGGACAACCCGCTACTGAAACTCGACAACGTGGTGCTCACGCCGCATTACATCTGCGCCACGGACGAGTGCATGGCCACGGTGGCGGCCAGCGTGTTCAACGCCTGCAGGGATCTGGCGCAGGGCCGCGTGCCACGCAACGTGGTGAATCAGCAGGTGCTGGGGCGGGTGCCGTACTTCCACGCGTAGCGGACGGGGGCTACGCGGGCGTTCGATGGGCGCTCAGCGCATCCGCCGGCTGCGGCTGCTGGCCACCAGGGCGGTGACCGTATCGTCGGCAGGGGCGTCGCTTGCGGCGGACACCGGCTCGGCGAACCGCATCTGGATCAGGTCACCGGCTTGCAGATCGAAGCGGGCCGGGACCGCCGCCACCGCGGTGGTGCGGCCATCCTCGAGGGGCTGGGGAAAGCGCACGTGCGCCCAGGCCGGCGCTTGGCTGCGCTTGGCCGCATTGCCCCGAGGCGTGAACACGCCGGGGCGAATCTCCTCGAACACCGCCTCGACGATGCCCAGATGCGGCCCCCGGCTCACGCTGGCGGTGCGCGCGTAACCATGCACTAACAATCCGGCGAACAGGAGCGCGATCAGCGTGATACCGCTCTTCATGGCGGATGCGCGGGGGTACGCGATCAGGGAAGCGGGTCGGCCTTGGTGAGCCTGTCCGGCTCGCGCGCTGCCTGGCCGCGGCCGAAGGAGAGGGCCGCCCGGCTGTCATGCTTGGCGACGAGCGCAGTCACCTGGTTGTGCCCGGGCAGGGTGTCGGGGTCGAAGCCCCCGAGCTGGGCGAAGCGCATCTGCACCAGGTCGCCCGGCTCGACGCCGGAGTCGCGCTCGAGCATGGCCACGGCGGTGGTGCGGCCGTCGCTCAAGGGGCGGGCAAAGGTCACGGACGCCCATGCCGGCCGGTCGCCGACGACGGTCGCCAATGCGCGATCCACGAACAGCCCGGGGTAGGCTTCCACGAAAACCTGCTCGACCTTGCCGACTTGCGTGGTGCCGGCGACCTCGGTTTCCGTGGCGCACCCCTGCGCCAGGGCCGCCGCGGCGGCCAGCATGGCCAGCCCCCTCCATCCGTTCATCGCCCGACTCCTCGCTCACCCGGGTCCCCCAATGGGGACCTGCTCTGACGAGGTAACGGCGCGCCGGTGATGAACTTGAGCAAGCCGCCCGCGTGCAATGGCTGCGCATCGGCTGGATAATTGCTTCCCCCCGCGCGAGGACAGTCGCCTGCAGGAAACAACCGATGAGCAACGACCCCTACACCCCGCCGTCCGCCCCGGTGCGCGACCGCGACCCGGAAGCGCCGGGTTCCACTTGGAAGGCGGTGACCTTCGGCGTGCTGTCCGACATCGTGGGGACGTTCCTCGCCGGCATCGTGCTGTTCGCCCTGCTGGGATCGATGCTGGTGTCGCAGGGCGCCAGTCCCGAGGAGCTGGACCGCGCCCTGATGCAGTCGGACGCGTACATGCTGCTCGCCGGGGTGACCGGGCTGGGCTTCACAGTGCTGGGCGGCTACGTTGCGGCGCGGGTGGCCAACCAGCGCGAGTACTACCATGCGCTGCTCACCGGCGTGGTGGTGCTGGTGTTCGGCGAGCTGATGATCGGTATATCGGGGGAAGGCTATCCGCTCGCCTATCGCATCATCGGAGATCTGCTCGCCGTTCCCGCCGCCCTGCTCGGCGGCCACCTGCGCAAGACCGCAAAGCTGAAGGGCTGACGCCGCGCGGCCTACGTCTTGTAGGCGGGCTCGGCGTGGATGTCGACCTTGTAGGTTTCCGGCCCGTAATACAGCGCGACCGCGGTGATGAGCGCCATCGCCATCATGTAGACCGCCACAGCCCAGGGTTGACCGTTCTGCCAGAGGAGCAGTGAAGCCGCGATGAAGGGTGCGATCCCTCCGGCGAAGATGGAGCCCAGCTCGCGCGCGAACGCGAAGCCGCTGTAGCGCACGCTGGTGCCAAACAGCTCGGCGAAGTAGGCGGCCTGCGAGCCGAACATGGCGCCGACTCCGACCGCGATACCCAGCATCAGCGCGAGCCAGATCAACGGCGGGCTCTGGGTGTTGACCAGCATGAAGAACGGGAAGGCAAACGCGGCCGAGAACAGGGCGCCGCCCATGTACACCGGCCGGCGGCCCACCCGATCGGAGAGCGCGGCGAACAGCGGCAGCGTCACCAACTGCAGGGCGTACGCGGCCATGTTGCCCAGGAGCACCATGGTCCTGGGAAGGTGCAGCTGCTGGGTCATGTAGTTCAGCGCGAACACGGGAAACAAAAAACCCAGCCCGTTCTCCGCCATGCGTGCCCCGATCACCACCAGAAACTCGCGCGGATGTTTGAGCACCGCCTCGAGTACCGGGGAGCGCACCGTCTTCTTCTTGGCCGCTAGCTGGGTGAAAGCCGGCGTCTCGCTCACCTTCCAACGGATGTAGAGGCCGAACACGAGCAGCAGGAAGCTGAGCAGGAAGGGGATGCGCCAGCCCCAGCTGAGGAACGCGGCATCGGGCAGCCTGGCAAACACGGCGAACACGCCGTTGGCGAGCAGCAAGCCCACCGTCACGCCGATCGGTGCGACGCTGCCGTACAGGCCACGCTTGCCCGGCGGCGCGTGCTCGACCGCCAGGAGCACCGCGCCTCCGTACTCAGCCCCGGCGCCGAAGCCTTGCACCAGCCGCAGCGCAGCCAGCAGGATCGGAGCCCAGATGCCGATCGACTCGTAGGTGGGCAGCAGCCCGATCAGGAACGTGCCCATGCCGACCAGCATCAGCGTCATGACGAGCACCGGTTTGCGGCCGAGCTTGTCACCCAGGTGACCGAACACGGCGCCGCCCAACGGGCGGGCGATGAAGCCCACGCCGAAAGTCACGAAGGCGAGCAGCGTTCCCATCGCCGGGTCGCTCTTGGGAAAGAACAGTTTCCCGAACACCAGGGCGGCGGCGGTGCCGTAGATGAAGAAGTCGTACCACTCGAGCGCCGAGCCTACAGCGGACGCCGTCAATGCTCTGCGGTGTGCCTTGTTCATATGCGCCTTGTGCGCCCTTAAGGCGCGGTTTAAAAAGAAAAGGCAAAAGCGATCAATCCGCCCAGCTCACCACCGAACGGTCCAAGTCCTTCACGCCGGCGCGGCCGAGCAGCGCCAGGTTGACGTCGATCTCGGCGCGCAGCAGCTCGAGCGCCTTGCGTACGCCGGCGCCGCCGTTCGCCGCGAGACCGTAGAGAAACGGCCTGCCGATCATGCACGCCTTCGCGCCGATCGCGAGCGCCTTCAGCACGTCGTTGCCGCGGCGCACGCCGCCGTCGAGGATCACCTCGGCGCGTCCGTCCACCGCATCGACCACGGCCGGCAGCGCGGAGACCGCCGAGGGCACGCCGTCGAGCTGGCGGCCGCCGTGATTCGACACGATCACCGCCTCGATGCCATGCTCGACCGCGAGCCTGGCGTCCTCGGCATCGAGAATGCCCTTGAGCGCGAGCGGCCCGTCCCACACCGAGCGCACCCAGTCGATGTCCTTCCAGGTGACCGAAGCGTCGAACTGCGAATTCACGAACTCGGCGATGGTGAACAGATCGCCGCCCTTGCCGCTGCCCGCGAAGTTCGCCAGGGTGACCTTCGGCCCGGTGAGCAGGCGCCACACCCAGCCCGGGTGCAAGGCGAAGTCCACGGCGCTGGCGAAGCGCAACTGCGGCGGGATGGTGAGACCGTTGCGCACGTCGCGGTCGCGCTGCCCCTGCATCTGCAGGTCCACTGTGATCACCAGCGCGCAGCAGCCCGCCGCCTTGGCACGCTGCATCATGCTCTTGCCCAGCTCGCGGTCGCGCATCACGTAGAGCTGGAACCAGACCGGCCGCTTCGAGGCCCGCGCGACCTCCTCGATGCTCGAACTCGACATGGTGCTGAGGCAGAAGCCGACGCCGGCGGCGTCCGCGGCAAGCGCGGCTGCGATCGCCCCGTTGGGCCACACCACGCCCGGCGTCCCGGTGGGCGCCAGGATCAGCGGCGAGCTGTAGGTCTGTCCGAGCAGCGTGACGGACTGGTCGCGTTGCGACACGTCGGTGAGCACGCGTGGAACGAGCGTGATGCGCTGGAAGTCCTCGCAGTTGCGCCGCAGCGTCACTTCGTCCTGCGCGCCGCCGTCGATGAACTCGAAGATGGCGCGCGGCAGCCGGCTGCGGGCGATGCGGCGCAGGTCTTCGATGCAGGCGACGTTCATTCAGGCGCGGCGACGATGGCGGGCGGTGCTTCGTTGTCACGAATCACGATTCACGAATCACGGCTTCACCTGTCGTTGATACACAGCGTCGCGATGGCATAGGCCGACAGCTTCAGCTTCGCAGCGCTCAGCGCCGTCCAGCTCCTCTGGAAGCCGCGCGGGTCCGCCGTTGCCTTGCCGAAGGTCGATTCGTCCAGCACTACCCCGAACAGGCTCGCGCCTTGGTGTGCGACGGTCACGGTCTGGTCGCCCGCGGTCATGTTCGCCAGCCACAGCAGGGTGGCGCCTTTCGCCCGGTACGCCAGGCAGCGCACGCTGGCGTGGTCGGAAGAGGTCGCGGACACCAGCCTCGCGCCCGCCGCGCGCGTCAGTCCGGTGATCACGTGAAACGCGGGATACACCGCGTCGCGCCCGAGTCCGTCGTAGTAGGGCTGCTTGTAATCGGTCTTGCGATAGATGATCCCCAGCGGACCGGTCGGCGCGCCCAGGCTGATCGTCTCTACGCCGGTGGGCGCGAGGCTCGAAAGATAGCCCAGGGTCCACGCCGCACCGAACAGGCCGCGCTGGCGCGGATCCATCTTCACCAGGCAGATGCGCTGATTGTCGGGGTTGGGGGTGAAGGTCTTGCCGTGCGGGTTGTCGCGGCAGCCGATCGAGCTGGGGCCGATGCGGTAGGCCGTCTTGCCGATGAAGCTGCGCGCGGTGGTGACCTGGTAAGGCAGGGCTTCGTGCGTCTCCATCACCGAGCGGTCGTCGGCTGCGTGCACGATCGGGCAGGTGCCGTTGTGCACGAAGTCGAGGAGCGCCACCGGCGGACGCTTGCGGTTGAGCTCGGTGAAGAAAGAAAACATGCCCCCGCCCAGCTTGACGCCGGGGAACGCCTCGCGGGCGGCCTTGTAGAGCTGCTCCAGCGGCGGGGCGGGCGGCCGCGGCCCGCCGGGCAGCACCGACTTGAGATCGCCCACCGGGCAAACCGCCAGCGCAGAGAGCTTCAGGCCCGCTTCGCGCACCAGCTCGGCCACACCCGCCAGCTCCTGCTTGAAGGTACCGACGCTGTCGACCACGATTTCCAACTCGCACTGCGCGCCGATCTGCTCGCACAGCACGCGATAGCCGTACAGCTCCTTCTTGCCGTGCTTCTGGCGCGGGTCGAACTGGCAGATCAGCAGCCTGGGGGCCGCCAGCGCCAGCAGGTCGAGCTTGTCGAGGGTGGCGTAGATCTCTTCGGCCGGCATGCCGAGCCCCACCGATGGCATCGTGGCGCCGGTCGCGGCGCCGACCTTGACCGCGACGCCGGCTGCTCTGGCACCGGTCCGCGCCTTCGCCGCGCTCCCGCTAAGCCGGAGGGTCACCGACTGCTTCACCGTCTCGCCGGCTTTCAGCGTGTAGGGCCAGGGCAGCGCCAGCGGGCGCACGTAGGTCTTGAAGGATGCGTCGGTCCAGTTGCGGTGGTCCTCCATTTCCCAGGCGTCGCCCTCCATGCGCACGGTGGCCTTCAGGCCGGGCATCACCTCGTGCGTCAGCGAGCGGATCAGCAGGAACGGCTGCACCGGGTTGACCAGCTCCGGAAACTTCGACCTCTCCACCTTGCCGTCCACGTGTTCGATTTCCACCGGGCGATTGGCCACGCCTTTCAGCGGATGCAACACCACGAAGCCGGTGCGTGCGGTCAGGAAATCGGTCCGCGGTACCGCGGTGCCGCTGAACTGCAGGCTGCCGTCGGCTTTGGCCTCGATCAGCGCGTCGTAGACGATCTCCTGGCCGGCGCGCTTGCAGGTGGCGCGATAGCTCACCGAGAAGCCGTCGGTGCGCTGGTCGATCTTGAGGTCGTCGAGCGCGGGAATATAGGTGCCCCAGTTCTCATCGCGCACCAGGAAGGCCAGCGCGCGCAGCACCTCGATGCCGCCGACCTTGAGGTAGCGCAGGTTGCCGTTGTCGAACTCCGCGGACAGCGGGCCGGCGGTGAGGATGCGCCCGACCACGTCGGGCTGCTCGGTGCCGCACAGCTTGACGGCACGGGATACGTCGGAGGTTTTCACTCGGTCACCATTGGCAATTCACGAATCACGAAATCACGGCTTCTGTGGACGGGTCGATCAGCACCACCCGGTTCATGTCGATGGCCAGCTCGATGCGCTCGCCCGGCTGCGACACGTCGTGCGCCTGCAGCTCCGCCACCACTTCGGCGCCGCCGAGCCGGAAGGTGGCGTAGGTGCGGGCGCCGGTCGGCTGCACCAGGTCGATGAGCGCGTTGTGAGGCGCGCGGCCCGGCCGCGTATCGCCCGGCACGGCGCGGCTCATGTGCTCCGGCCGCACCCCCAGCAGGACAGGCTGGTCGCGCCGCGCCGCAAGCTTCCCCGAGCGTGCCACGGGCAGGGCCAGGACGGTGCCGTCGGCCAGGTGCACGCCGTAGCCGCCGTCGATCGCCGCCACGGTGGCCGGTACGAAGTTCATCGAAGGCGAGCCCAGGAAGCCGGCCACGTAGCGCGTGGCGGGACGCTCGTACAGGTCGAGCGGCGCGCCCTGTTGCTCGATCTTGCCGTCGCGCAGCAGCACGATGCGGTCGGCCATGGTCATCGCCTCGATCTGGTCGTGCGTGACGTAGATCATGGTCTTGCCCAGCTCCTGGTGCAGGCGCTTGATCTCGCCGCGCATCTCGTCGCGCAACTGCGCGTCGAGGTTCGACAGCGGCTCGTCGAACAGGTACAGGCGCGCGTTGCGCACGATGGCGCGGCCGATCGCCACGCGCTGCAGCTGACCGCCGGAGAGCTGGCGCGGATAGCGGTCGAGCAGGTGGTCGATCGCCAGCATGCGCGCGGCGCTGCGCACTTTGGTCTCGATCTCGTCGCGCGGCGTCCGCCGCGCGCGCAGGCCGAAGGCGATGTTGTCGTACACCTTCATGTACGGGTACAGCGCGTAGTTCTGGAACACCATCGCGATATCGCGGCTGCGCGGCGGCTGGTCGTTGACCACCTCGCCGGCGATCTCGATGGTGCCGGCGTCGGCGTCCTCCAGCCCGGCGATGGTGCGCAACAGCGTGCTCTTGCCGCAGCCCGACTGGCCCACCAGCACGGTGAACTCGCCGGCGGGAATCTCCAGATCGACGCCGCGCACGGCGTGGACGCTGCCGTAATACTTGTGCAGACCGATTATCCGTAGATCGGCCATCCGTCAACCCTTCACCGCGCCCAGGGAAATGCCGCGTACCAGGTAGCGCTGCATGAAGCCGACCACGATGAAGATCGGCACCGTGCCCAGCACCGACATCGCCGAGATCTTGGCCCAGAAGTTGGACTGACCGCCGAAGTAGTGGGTCACCTGCACGGTGTAGGTGGTGACCTCCGTGCGCGTGAGGACCAGCGCGAACAGGAACTCGTTCCAGGCGAATACGAAGGTGAAGATGGCGGTGGCGAACAAGCCCGCCCGCGACATCGGGAAGACCACCTTCCATAGCACCTGCCAGCGCGTGTAACCGTCCACCAGCGCGGCTTCCTCCAGCGCCTGGGGGATGTCCAGGATGTAGCCGCGCATCATCCAGATCACGTACGGGAGATTGAACGCCGTGTACAGCAGGATCAGGCCGAAGTAGGTGTCCACCCAGCCGAAGAACACGTACAGCAGGAAGATCGGAAACACCACCGCGATCGGCGGCACCATGCGCTGCGAGATGATCCAGTTAGCCAGGTGCTCACCGCCGGTGCGGAAGCGTGCCAGGCTGTAGGCGCAGATGGTGCCGAGGAACATGGCCGCCACGGTGCTCAGGCCGGCCACCACGAAGCTGTTCCACACGGTGGTCGCATCGCCGTCCTTGAATAGCACCGCGTAGTTGTCGAACTGGATCCGGCCCGGCCACCACTGGGGCGGGTAGGAGAAGATCTCCTCGGGCGTCTTGAAGGAGATCATGAACAGCCAATAGATCGGGAACAGGAAAAACAGCGTAAGTGCGACCGCCCCGGCGAAGCGCAGCGTGAGCTGGAGGTTGCGGCGCCGGCCCAGGCTCATCTCTCTACCGCGCCAGCTGAACGCGCTTGAGCGCGAGGATCACCACCACCGACAACAGCACGATGATCAGCAGCGCCACCGCCGCCGTGTAGCTGGTGTCGAACTGCTGGAACCCCTTGACGTAGGTGAAGATCGAGATGGTCTCGGTCATCGTGCCCGGTCCGCCTCGGGTGAGCGCCCAGACGATGTCGAACAGGCGGAACAGGTCCAGGCCGCGGATCAGGATCGCCACCGCCATCACCGGCCAGATCGCGGGCAGCACGATCTTGAAGAACGTTCGCCAGTAGCCGGCGCCGTCGATGGACGCGGCCTCGAGCTGCGATCTGTCCACCGCCGCCAGCGCCGCCAGCAGCAGCAGGAACATGAACGGCGTCCACTGCCAGATCTCGGCCACCAGGATCGCCGGGTACACGAGCTTCGGATTGATGGTCCACAGCAGCGCGATTTCCTCGCCCGCGAACCAGCCGATGATCTGGTTGATCGGCCCGAAGCGGTTGTCGAACATGAGCGACCAGGTCGCGCCCGCGACGATGGGCGAGACCACCACGGGCAGCACCAGCAAGGCCACGAACAGCTGCCGGCCGGGGATGCGGTCGATGAAAAGCTGCGCCATCGCCAGCCCCAGCACCAGCTCGACCGGCAGAGCGATGCCGATGAAGATCAGCGTGTGCAGCAATGCCTCCCACATGCGCTGGTCGTGGAACAGCAGCCGGTAGTTGAGCAGGCCCTGGAAGGAGGTGTCCACGTCGGTCATGGTGATGTTCTGGAAGCTCACCATGAGCAGGTACACCAGCGGGAAGATACCGATCAGCAGCAGCACGAAGATCGACGGTGCGACCAACGCGTACTTGAAGCCGTCGCCGCGGGCGCCCGCGCGCGGACCGGCCGCTGCCGTCAGATCGGTTTGCGTCGCGAGCATGGCAACACGGAGGCGGGCATCTCACCCGCCTCGCTATGCAGTGGACCCGCCCCTCTGCCTCAGGGAGAGGGGCGGGGTGAGGCATCGACTACTTCGGATACGCCCCGGACTTCGCCGCCCACGCCTGGTACACGGCTTTCTGCTTCGCCACACCGACACGCTGCGTGATGTCGTCCCATTGCTTGGCCATGTCGTCGAGGATCTTCTTCGGATCTTCCCCCGCCCACAGGCGGCTGATCCCCTGGCGCAGGGCTTCCTCGTACTTGTCGGTCTGGATCAACGACAGGTCGAGCAGGCCGGTCTTCGCACCCTGACCCAGCGCGGCGAGGTAGTCCTTCGCGTCGGGCCACTTCGCCATGTACTCCTTGCTGACGAAATGGGAGTCGCGGAAGGGATCGCGCAGGGCATACGGCAGCTGCACGCGCTGCATCGACGTCTCCTCGCTGTTCAGCCATTGGATGAACAGGTAGGCCTGCTCCTTCTGCTTACTGGTGGAGGCCACCGACAGCGCGAAGCCCGCGGCGAGCTGCGGATGGCCGCCGGGCGGCAGCGTGTAGCCGACCTTGCCGGCGATCGTCGACTTCGGCACCCACGACAGCGCCTTCTCCTCCGACAGATAACCCGCGGCAAACCGGCCGTAAGGCGGCCAGGAGATGGTCATTGCGCTCTGGCCCTTCAGGAACACGGCGAGGTTCTCGACGAAGCCGAACTTCTCCACGCCCGGCGGCATGAAGCGGTTCTCGTTGCGCCATTCGGTGAGGACCTTGACCCCGATCGGGCCGTTGATCGTGGCCTTCATGGTGTTGGCGTCGAAGAACTTGCCGCCCTCGTTGCGGAAGCGTTCCTGGAACATGAAGTTGCCGTAGCCGGCCTCGCGGAACATCGCGGCGCCGTAGATGCCTTCGCTCTTGAGCGCATCGGTCAGGAACGAGCCGATCTCGTCGAACTGCTTCCAGGTCTTGGGCGGGGCCAGGTCGTAGTTGTACTTGGCCTTGAACGCCTTCTTCAGGTCGTCGCGCGCGAAGATGTCCTTACGATAGTAGAAGACGAACACGTCGCCGTCGTCCGGGAAGCCGTAGATCTTGCCGCCCACCGTCATCTGGTTGTCGCGGTAAGTCGGCGCGATCTTCTGCAGCTCGGCGCGGAAGCCGTACTTGTCGACGTACGGGTCGAGCACCTCCAGTGCGCCGGCCTGCGCCAGATCCGGCATCCACGCCGGGATCACGTTCAGCGCGTCATAGGCGCCGGTCCCCGCGCGGTACTCCTGCATGATCTTGGTGAACATCTCGGCGACCGGCACTTCCACCACCTTCACCTTGCAGCCGGTGAGCTGCTCCCACTTGGGGCCCGAGAAGTTGAGCGGGTCGAGCGACTGCAAGCCCGCCTCCCAGACGATGGTGATGGTCTTGCCCGCGCAGATCTTCTTGGCCGCATCGACCGCGCGCTGCGCGGCGCTTTGCGCGCCGGCCGCGCCCGACCAGGCCAGGGCGCTGATTGCCAGAGCGGGCAGCAGCGCGCGCTTGAACGCCACGAGCCGCAGCAGGCCGGATTGAGCCTGTGACATGGGTCTCCTCCTGAGTGTTTGAGTTGTGCTTTCTCGACCCGATCGCTCGGGCTGGACAGCCGGGGGATTATGTTGACGGCGCTGCGGCAAAGTCAAGCAAGCGCGCCGAGATGCTACCGCGGCCGCCCCCGGATGTTGCGCTGCGGCAGAGGCGAGCAGGACGGGATCGGTTTACGCTAGCGCGTCCAACCCACCCAGGAGACGCCTTGACCGCATCTCCGCGCACCGCGCACATCATCTGCGACCACCGCATGTCCCGCCGTCCGCTGCCCCGGCTCGAAGACGGCGTGCGTCCGATCGACGAGGCCCAGGCTTACGCGGTGCAGCGCGCGCTGCACGAGTTGCTCGCACCCGACCTCGGCGCCGTGGCGGGCCACAAGATCGGCTGCACCACGCCGGTGATGCAGGCGTTTCTCAACATTCCCAACCCCTGCGCCGGCGGCGTGTTCGCCAAGACGGTTTACGCCAGCCCGGCCCGGCTGCGCCACGCCGACTATCTGCACGTCGGCGTGGAATGCGAGATGGTGGCGCGGCTCGGTCGCGATCTGCCGGCATCCGCTGCGCCCTTCACGCGCGCGTCGGTCAGCGACGCGGTGGACGCGATGATGGCGGGCATGGAGATCGTGGACGACCGCTATGTCGACTACAAGTCGATGGACACGCCGACTCTGATCGCCGACGACTTTTTCGACGCCGGTTGCGTGCTCGGGGCCCCGGTGACGAACTGGCGTGCGCTCGATCTGACTTCGCTCACCGGCGTGACGCTGATCGACGGCGTCGAGGTCGGACGCGGACGAGGCGCCGACGTGATGGGGCATCCGTTCGAGGCGCTCGCCTGGCTCGCCAACCACCTGACGCAGCGCGGGCAGAGTCTTCGCGCGGGCGAGTTCGTGTTCACCGGCAGCGTGGTGGAGACGAAGTGGGTGAGCCCGGGGCAGCGCGTGACGATGCGCATCGAGGGGCTCGGGGAGGTCGAGGCGGTGTTCGAGTGAGCGCGGCCGTGCGCCAAAGAAAAGCGGCGCCCTTTCGGACGCCGCCAGTCTCGAAGCAAACTGCGCGTTGAACTAGTACAGCACCACCGGATTGCCGGGCGAGCCGGTCGCGCCGATGATCCGCAGCGGTGCCCAGATGAACGCACCTTCGTAGATCTTGTTGTTGACCAGCGATTCGGTGTCCACGTTCTCCAGGTTCCAGATGCCGCGGCGGGGCATCATCTCGGTATGGCAGGGCACGGCGTATTCGTTACCCTTGTCGCCAGGCCGCCATGCTTCGCCGAACGGCTGCGCGTCGTTGGCCGAGGTGTCGCCCATCTGCAGGGCGATGTCGCGTGAGGCCATATACTCGCAGGCGCTGATGCCGAAGCCCGGCTCGCCCTGAGCGAAGATCGCCCGGGCGGCGGCGCGTTGCTCGGAACTCAAGGACTTGTAGCGGCCATTGCCCCAGGTATTGCCCTGGCCGGTGTGCAGCGCGACGCAATCGCCGGGCCCGATTTCGGCCAGACCCTGCGCCTTCACGATCGCCTTGACGTCATCGGCCGTGACGATACCGGGGCTCTTCGCATCCTTCGGGATCGGGAGCATCTCGGCGTTGGCCGGAATCTGGCCCTTCGACTTCCTGTATGCCACCGCGTCCAGGACCACCAGGCGGCACACGAAGCCGAGCTCGCCCACGTGCTCCACGCCCAGGGGGCCCATACCGACGACGCGGCCGCCGGCGCCGCGCTCATAGGACTCGTGCGCGAAGTTGCCGTTGTGGAACAGCATGCCCTTGGAGGTGTTCACGCCGATGTGGCCGGGACCGTCGAACTGAGTCTGGATCTGGCCGATTTCGGTGGTGACGAACTCGTCGTGGTACACCAGCGCGTTCTTGCCGAACGGCCCACCCTGAGGAGTCCCGGGAATGACCATCCTCCAGGCGCGCGGACCGAAGGCCGGGGCCTCGCTGTGGTAGTACTTGCCGATGGTGATGGCCTTGTTCTGCTTGATAGCGGCGAGCGCGCGCTTGATGTTGGCGGGATTCTTGGTGTGATTCGCGCTGCCGGCCCTGTCGCCCTTGCCCCACTTCGTATTCCCCCAGCTGAGGGCGGCGTCGTCGGTGGCGCCCTGCATCATCTGGCCCATCGCGGAGCCCGCGAACACGGCCAGTACGGCGCCCGCAATAACGGTAAGTCTCATTGCTCGTCTCCTTCCCTACTGATTTGTCATGAAAGTTGTTGTCTCGTTCCGCGTGAGCGGCTCATACGGATCGCCGCCCGCCTGCGCGGACGCGGCATAAGATGGCACAAGCGACCCCCCCTGGCAAGTGAAAGCAGGGGCGCGGCCCGCGGCCGGCGGGCAAGGCGCATGGCCTTGGCGTAAAATTGCCTTCAGCGCGTTTGACGCAGAGCAAAGAGCGGCTCCCGGCGACTGCTACGATTGCCGCCGCGCAGCAGTATGCGCTTTTCCCTGGAGAGAAATCCGTGATCGCAGGCAAGCAGCTCGAGTTCTACCGAGAGAACGGCTACATAGTGGTCGAGAACGTGGTGGACGCCGCCACGCGCCAGGCGATGAAAGCCGTGATCGCCGATCTCATCGGCAAGGCCAAGGGCCTCACCACGCACAACGACATCTACGATCTGGAGCCGAGCCACACACCGGCGAATCCCCGTGTGCGGCGCATCAAGAAGCCCACGCAGGTGCACCCGGTCTTCGACCAGCTGGTGAAGAGCGCACCGATGGTGGCGATTCTTAAGGCGTTGCTGGGTCCCGACGTGCGCTTGCACGGATCCAAGCTCAACATGAAGGATCCGCACTACGGTTCGGCCGTCGAATGGCATCAGGACTGGGCGTTCTACCCGCACACCAACGACGATCTACTGGCGATCGGGGTGATGCTGGAGGACATCGACGAGGACAACGGCCCCCTGCTTGTGATGCCGGGCACCCATCGCGGGCCGGTGTTCGACCACCACGCGGACGGACGCTTTGTCGGTGCTTTCGATCCGATCGCCTCGGGCCTGGATTTCTCCAAGGCGGTGGCGTGCCCCGGCAAGGCCGGCTCGTGCTCGTTCCACCACGTGCGCCTGGTGCACGGCTCGGCCGAGAACCGCTCGCAGCGCCCGCGCCCGCTCATGCTCTACGAATGCGGGGCGGCCGACGCCTGGCCGCTGGTGAACTGGACCAACCTGGACGAGTTCAACAGCCGCATGATCTGCGGCAACCCGACGCTCGAGCCGCGCATGGAGAAGGTGCCGATACGCATGCCCTATCCGCCGGCGCTCAAGCCGGGTTCGATCTACGAGAACCAGACGGTGATCCGCAACCGTTACTTCGGCACGCCGCAGGGGCTGAAGATCGCGACCTGAGAGGCGAGTCGGCGCGGCCCGCGGGGCCGGCACGCAGGGGGGAGATCGAATGGACGTCAAAGCAGCGGTCGCGTTCGCGGCCGGGCAGCCGCTTGCCATCGAGACCGTGCGGCTGGACGGGCCGAAGGCCGGCGAAGTGCTGGTCGAGATCAAGGCCAGCGGAATCTGCCACACCGACGAGTTCACGCGCTCGGGCGCCGACCCCGAGGGCCTGTTCCCCGCGATTTTCGGGCACGAGGGCGCGGGCATCGTGGTCGACGTCGGCCCCGGCGTCACCACGGTGAAGAAGGGCGATCACGTCATTCCCCTGTACACGCCCGAGTGCCGGCAGTGCAAGTCGTGCCTGTCGCGCAAGACCAACCTGTGCACCGCCATCCGCGCGACCCAGGGCAAGGGACTGATGCCCGACGGCACCAGCCGCTTCTCGCTGAACGGCAAGATGATCCACCATTACATGGGCTGCTCCACGTTCAGCAACTTCACCGTGCTGCCCGAGATCGCGGTGGCGAAGATCCG
>DATBMG010000152.1:0-20842 GCA_036554965.1 Burkholderiales bacterium | reverse complement strand
ATCGGCGCTGCGCGCCTGAAGTGGTCGTACCTGCGCTACCGCCCCCTGGAGCCGCGGCATTGGAGCGAGCTCGCCGCCCTGTACCTGCTCGCCGAGACGAACGGCTTCGCGCGCCAGGTCCTTCCGCTCTATCGCGGCGCGGCGCAGGACTCCTGCGTCGAGCACGAGTTCCTGAAGGCGCTGATTCTCGCCATCTCCTCGCCGACGGCCTTGCTGCCCGAGCAGATCGAGATCGCCGAGCGGCTGATCGTGCGTTCGGTAACCGATTTCGTCATCAGCGCAGCGGTGACCGAGAAGTTGCAGCACTATATCGACTTGCGCTCCGACGCCGGGCCGCAACGGCTCAAGGCGGGCGAGAAGCTGAGCTTCACCGCGCGCGCCTTCGGCGTGTGCCGGGCGGTGGACCGGTTGCAGGCGATCGACCGCGGCCTCGACCAGGGCGAGATTACACCGCGCGAGCTGAGTCTCACCCAGGAGTTCGAGATCGAGGTCATCCGGGCTACGATCCGGCATCTGCTGCGCCAATGGAGGCCGCCGTTGCCGCAGCGCCGGCACAGCCGGCAGCGGCAGTCGACGCCGCTCACGGTGGCGCACGATCCGGATGAGGTGGCCGCCAACATCGGCGGTCTGTCCTATCCTTTCGTGAGCGAGCAGGAGAGCTGGCTCATGGATAACCGCAGCGACAGCGGCCTGCATGCCGTCGTGATGAGCCCACAGGGCCGCTGGATCGAGGTCGGCAGCCTGATCGCTTTCCGCGAAGGCGAGGACGCCATCTGGAGCGCCGGCCTCGTGCGCCGCGTCACGCGCGAGGACGACGACACGCGCCAGGTCGCCGTCGAGACGATCGCGCACGGCGGAGCGGCGGTGACGGTGTTTCCGCTGATCGCGGGGAACCGCGCCGAGCCCGCCGAAGGCGTGCTGTGCACGCTGCTCCTGGGGCGCAATGCCGCGAGCGACGAGCTTACCCTGCTGATGCCGCCGAAGACCTTCTCGCCGACCGCCGCGCGCGAGATGCGCGCCTACGACCGGCGCTACCGGCTGATCCCGTTGCGCCTGATCGAGTCCTGGGCCGGCTACGAGATCGCGCGCTTCAAGGTGCTGCAGCTCGCGGACTAGCAGGCGCCGCTACCACGTGTAGCGCACCGCGTAGCGCACCACCACCTCCTTGTCCGCCGGCACGTTCACCGGGATGTGAATGGTGCGCGCGTCCTGCTTCTGGTACGCGTGCGTGCTCGACACGATGCGCCAGTTGACCCAGCGGTAGAGGTTCTCCTTCACGATCACCTGCACCGGTTCCTCCTTGCGGTTGCGCAGCTTGACCTCGATCTCCTCGGTGATCACCTTGCGCGCCGTATCCACGCTGTAGTCCACCTGGCGGCGCTCGCCGACCACGTCGAAAGCCGAACCGAGCTTGAGCAGGATCTTCTCGTTGCGCGGGGTGTGATCGATGCGGTCTTCGCCGATGAATTCCAGGGAGCCGTCGGCGCCGTCCAGCTTGCTCACGCGCACGCGGCCGGCGGGCATCGGCACGCCCATGCCGTTCTCCTTGGTGTTCTGGAAACCGAGGTAAGTGTCCACCTTCTTGTTGCCGGTGATGCCGTAATTGCGGTCGGTGTACGGGTTGCCGCCGTAACCCCAGTAGAAGTCCTGCTGCCCGTAGTAGACCAGCGTCTTCTCGCAGGGCACCGCGGCCACCTGCGGGACCAGCTCGATCTGCTTGGTGGAGTTGTCGGGCAGCGAGCTCGCGCGCCCCAGGGTGTACAGGTGATATTCGAAGAACGCCTTCTCTTCGAAGCCCTTGGCCTCGTCCATCATCGCTTCTGCGGCCGGTGCGGCGCGCTTGGCGAGCGTCTGCCCCGCCACCGGGGCCCGGTGCACGTCGCCGGCGATGAGCTTGATCCTGGCGTCGGGATAGGAAGCGCCGGACTGGTTGACGATGCTCACCCAGGCGCCGACGTCCAGTTTGCAGGAATTGGCGTCCTTGCCTTCGGCATAGGTGAGGTTGTAGTCCGCCCACCAGGTGATACCGCCGGTTTGATAGGCGACGCGCGCGAGGTGCTCTCCCGCCTTCTTCGCGGCCACGTCCCACAGCAGGGTAGGTCGCGTAATCAGGCCGCCGGGCAGGCTCGGCAGCTGCACGCCCGAGTTGTGCGGGACGATGCGCACCGAGCCGTCGCCCTGGCGCAGCACCAGTCCGCCGCTGGTGGACAGCAGCGTGCCGCTGAAGGTTTCCACGGTGTCGGCGCGCGCCTGCTCCACGCGAATATCGCGATCGACGTACTTCTCCAGCAGCTTGTGCGTGCTGACCAGGTCGAACTGGAAGTTCTGTTCCACCACCCGCGTGCCGTCCGGGTCGCTCAACGACTTGAACGACACCGTGGTCGGGTCGATCAACGCGGCCACGTCGGTGAAGCGGATTTCGTTGCGACCGG
This sequence comes from Burkholderiales bacterium, assembly GCA_036554965.1. GTDB lineage: Bacteria > Pseudomonadota > Gammaproteobacteria > Burkholderiales > SHXO01 > SHXO01. The sequence goes on along the minus strand of DATBMG010000152.1, from coordinate 18,410 downwards.
AAGCGAGCGGGATGCGGCGCTCGTGCCGGACCACTGCGTAGCCGGGCACCGCCTGCCCCTGCCCGCCGTTGCGGTACATCTGCGGCGAAACGGCGCCGGCCTGGGCCGAGCTGTAGATGGTGAGCGCGTTGGCGAGCGGCTCGGCCGCGAGGGCCGCCGTGTGGTTCCCGAGAACGGCCGGGGAGGCGGCGAACGCCAGCGCCAGGGCGCTCAGGCCGGGACGGATGAGATTGGGCATGTCTGCTCCTTTCGGGTGAAGGTTCTGAAGCTTGAAACGCGCGGCGATGCCGGCGGGGTTAACGCCGGCAACTCAAACGTAGCCCCGATGCAGCCGCCCAAGACCTTCTCGGCGAAACGGGCGGCGGAATCCGGCAGAGCCTGTGCTTCCTCGGGGGTCTCGCGGCGGTCATAGACGCTGGAGGTTAGCGAAGGCAGCGTGCGGATCGCTGTAGACGCGGTTCGCCCTCGGCCGGATAATGCGCGCGAGGAGGAGGACGCGATGAGCCCCAAGCCCCTGGCGATGGAGCACCCGGTGGGCCGGCCGGCAGAGTCCGGGCGTGGTCCGCTGCCACCCCAGGAGGTGGCGCACTGGCCAGACGCGCGCGTGCGCGCGCTGGAAGAGGCCAACCGCATTCTGCAACAGGAGGTCGAACAGCACCAGCTGGCCGAGGAGATGGCGCGCGGCCAATCGCAGATGCTGATCGAGTCCCTCGGGTTTCTCGCCGCCGAGTCCAACCTGGACACGTTCCTGGGGCATGTGCTGAAGGTCACGGTGCAGCAGCTCGAAGGCGTCGGCGGCACGCTGTGGTTCCCGGACCCGCTCACCGGCACCGCGCGGCTGCACCTGGAGTATCTCGACGCGCTCGTGATCCCGGCCGGCGAGTCCCATCACCCCGCTGTGCTGCAGCCGCTGCCGATCGGCGGCCGAGGCGTGTCGACGTTTCCCATGATCCATCCGGAAACCTATGTCCTGACCAAGACGGTCGCCGGCATGCCGGAGGAGAACCGCGCCTACATCCGATCGCTGGGCGTGCGCCTGCTGCTCACGGTGCCGATGGTGCTGGGCCGCGAGACCGTGGGCTGGATCTGCGTGCGCAGCGGCCGCAGCGACGCGGGAGAAATGGAGAGCAAGATCCATCTGGCTGAAGCGCTGGCCGGCCAGGCCACGCTGGCGGTGCAGATGGCGCGGCTCGGCGAGCAGGCGCGCGAGGCCGCCGTCCTGGGCGAGCGCAACCGCATCGCGCGAGACATCCACGACACGCTGGCGCAGGGGTTCACTGGCGTAGTGGTCAATCTGGAAGCCGCCAGCCGCACGCTGAAGAAGCAGAATCTGGCTGTCGCGCTGGAGCACATCGAGCACGCGCGCGGGCTGGCGCAATCGTGCCTGGACGAGGCGCGCCTGTCGGTGCGTGCGCTGCGGCCCGACCCGCTGCGGCACGCCGACCTGGTGGAGGCGCTGCACGCGCAGGTGCAGCGCATGGAGGCGAGCGGCACAAATGCGCAGCTCACCGTGCTGGGCGACCGGATTCCCTTGCTGCGCGAAGTACAGGCCGAGCTGCTGCGCATCGCGCAGGAATCCATCACCAACGTGATGAAGCATGCCCTGGCGCAGAGCGTGCACGTGACGCTCGCCTTCGGCGAGGATGCGGTATCGCTGTCGGTTGCCGATGACGGCGTCGGCTTCGATCCGGACGCACGTCACGATGGTTTCGGCCTGCTCGGCATGCGCGAGCGCGCCGAACGCATCGGCGCCCGCCTGGTGGTGCAAAGCCGGGCACGCGGCGGCTCGCGGGTGGAGACCCTGCTGCCGCGCAGTGCGCTGGCCGGCGCGGGACGCTAGGTCTCCGATGCTCGCGCGCAAGCAAGCAGAAGCGGCCGACGCGCGGCGCGAAACCGAGCCGGCGCCCGGCACACCCCGCTTGATCCGCGTGCTGATCGCCGACGACCATCCGCTGGTGCGCCGCGGGCTGGCTGCGATCATAAACATGGAAGAGGATGCCAGCGTAGTCGGCGAGGCGGGCGATGGCGAGGAGGCGGTCGCGCTGTGGCGCCGGCTGCGCCCAGACGTGACGCTGATGGATCTGCGCATGCCCAAGCTCGAGGGCGTCCAGGCGATCCGCCAGATCCGCGCCGAGGACCCCGGCGCCGGCATCATCGTGCTCACCACCTTCGACCACGACGAAGACATCTACGCCGGCCTGCGCGCAGGCGCCAAGGCCTATCTGCTCAAGGACGTGCAGCCGGAGGAGCTGTTTCGGTGCATCCGCGCCGTGCACGCCGGCGAGGCCTATCTGCAGCCGCGGGTGGCCGCCAAGCTGGCGCAGCGCATGCACGAGGAAACACTGACCGAGCGGGAAGTGCAGATCCTGAGGCTGCTCGCCGAGGGCAAGAGCAACCGCGCCATCGGCCAGGCGCTGTTCATCACCGAGAGCACGGTGAAGAGCCACCTGAAGAGCCTGTTCGTCAAGCTCGACGTCACCAGCCGGGCCGAGGCCATCGCGCTCGCGGCCAAGCGCGGGCTGGTGAAGTTCTGACGCCCATTTCCTTCCAAACGGATCTCCCTCGAAAGGGGGAGGCACGCCTCCCACGAAAGGGATCGGCGAATTCCTTCCTCCGCCGGATGCACCCCCGTGGGCCGCCACCGACAATTCCTTCCGCCCGCTCGCAAGATCGTATCGCGGCGCTGTCCCGGCGCCGCCCTTTCCTGTCCCTCGAAGAGGAGCCTGTCACATGCCGACATTGACCATCAACGGTCAGAGCTACTTCTCTGACTCTCCACCCGACACGCCCCTGCTGTGGGTGATCCGCGAGGAGTTGCGGCTCACCGGCACCAAGTTCGGCTGCGGCATGGCGCTGTGCGGCGCGTGCACCGTGCACATCGACGGCCAGGCCGTCCGCTCCTGTGCAGTCAAGCTCGGCGATGTGGGTAACGCCACCATCACCACGATCGAGGGGCTGCATCCGTCCGACGCCCATCCCGTGCAGCAGGCCTGGGTCGAGCTGCAGGTGCCGCAATGCGGCTACTGCCAGTCCGGGCAGATCATGCAGGCCGCCGCGCTGCTGGCGCAGAACCCCAGCCCCAGCGACCAGGACATCGTCCAGGGGATGAACGGCAACCTGTGCCGCTGCGCCACGTATCCGCGCATCGTCGGCGCCGTCAAGCGCGCCGCGCAGCTGATCAAGGAGACCAAACATGGCTAACACGACCGAAACCGGCGTCACCCGCCGCGAGTTCCTGGTGCGCTCGGCCACGCTCGCCGGTGGCGCGTTCCTGAGTATCGGCGTGCCGCCTTCGCTACTAGGCGGCAAGGCGCAAGCCGCCATGGCGGCCACGCCGGCCTACCAGCCGTCCATCTGGTTCACCATGACGCCAGATGGGATCACCACGATGCACATCATCAAGGCCGAGATGGGCCAGCACATCGGCACCGCTTTCGCGCAGATCATCGCCGAGGAGCTGGAGGTGCCATGGGACAAGGTGCGGCTCGACATGCCGCTGGAGAGCGCGGAGAACTTCGGGATCTACGGGCTGGCCTACACGGTGAACAGCGGCAGCGTCACCACCGAGTTCGACCGGCTCCTGCGCGCGGGTGCACTGGGTCGCATCGCGTTGACCGAGGCCGGCGCCAAGCTGCTGGGTGCACAGCTCGCCAACTGTTATGCGGAAACCGGGCGCGTGACCGACAAGACTTCCGGCCGCTCGATCGGCTACGGCGAGATCCTGCAGAAGGTCAAGATCGACCGGAAGTTCTCCTATCCGGCGGACTTCAGGAAGGTCCAGCTCAAGAACCGCAGCCAATATAAGATCATCGGCCAATCGGTGCCCGCGCTCGACATCCCGGCCAAGACCAACGGCCAGGCCAAGTACGGCATGGACGTGTTCCTGCCGAACATGGCTTACGGCGCGCTCGCCATTCCGCGCACCCGTTACGCCTCCAAGGTGCTGAGCATCGACGACAGCGGGGCGAAGAAGATCCCCGGCTACATCAAGTCGGTGAAGATCGACGACTCGATGGGCAAGTGCACTGGCTGGGTGGTGGCGCTTGCCGAGACCTTCCCCGCGGCGGTGAAGGCGAGCAAGGCGCTCAAGATCGACGCCGATCCCGGCCCCTACGGCAAGCTCAGCCTGGCCGACATCATGGAGGAATTTTCCGAGCGCTCGAAGAACGCACAGGAAAGCGCGGCCTGGGTGCTGGAAGGCGATGTGGAAAAGGCCCTGCCGCAAGCCGACAAGCGCCTGGAGGTCGAGTACACCAGCGACATGGTGTGCCACGCTTTCATGGAGCCGATCAACTGCGTCGTGCAGCATTCCTCGAACGACGAGTGGCACGTGCACGTCGGCACGCAGAGCACCGGCTTCGCGCGCATGACGCTCACCGGCTACCTGTCCAAGGTGCTGAACAAGAAGCCCGAGGAGCTGAAGGTGTTCGTGCACCAGTACCTGGTGGGCGGCGGCTTCGGCGGCAAGCAGGACTACGACGACATCCTCGCGGCGGCGTACTGCGTAAAGGAGCTGGGCCGGCCGGTCAAGCTGATCCAGACGCGCGAGTCCCAGTTCGCCACCTCCTTCCCGCGCACGCCGACCTTCCATCGCCTCAGGGGCGGCCTCAAGAACGGCCAGTTGACCGCCATGAACCAGGACATCGTGTGCGGCTGGATGGGCCCGCGCTTCGCGGTGGGCAAGCAGTTCAACAACGGCACCGACTGGCTGCAGCTCGACTCCGTGGACGGCAAGAAGCAGGACATCGACCAATGGTCGATCGGCGGCAGCGACCACTGGTACTACGTGCCCAACCACCGCGTACGCGCCTGGAACAGCGACCGCACCACCTGGGCGGTGCAGGCGAGCGCGCTGCGCACCGTGTCCAACTCCTACAACATGTTCGTGGTCGAGTCGTTCATCGACGAATGCGCTCACGCCGCCGGACGCAACCCGCTCGAGTTCCGCCTGGCCATGTTGAACGGCAAGGGCGGCAACCGCGGCATCCCCAACACCGGCTACCCGGCCGGCACCCCGTCCGACTACTACATGGATCAGCTGTGGATCTCGTTGCCCTGGCCGCAGGAGGACAGTTGGCCGCTCTATGAGTCCGGCACGGTTGGCGGCGCGCTCCGGCTGGCGAACTGCCTGCAGGTAGCAGCCGGCAAAGCGGGCTACGGCTCGAAGCGACTGCCGCTTAATACCGGCATGGGTCTCGCCGTGTCGGCCGCCGAGGAGCGGCAGAGCCCGACGTGGGTGGCATGCTGCGCAGAGGTCACGGTCGATCCCAGTACCGGCAAGTACCGCGTCAACAAGCTCACCATCGCCGTGGACATGGGGCTGGCCATCAACCCGAACAACGTCAAGGCGCAGGTCATGGGCTCGGCGCTGTGGGGTACCAGCCAGGTCATGTCCGAGCGGCTCACCTACAAGAACGGCGCCATCGAGCAGACCAACTACCACCAGTACACGCCGATACGGCAAGTCGACGTGCCGGACTTCGACATCGAGCTGATCGAATCGGGACGACACCCGGTCGGCGTCGGCGAGCCGGCATCGACGGTCGTTGCACCGGCGGTGGCCAACGCCATCTTCAATGCCGTGGGAGTGCGGGTGCGGCACATGCCGATCACGCCCGGGGCGGTGTTGGAGGGACTGAAGAACAAGAAGGCGTGACCCGCTCCGCGGGTTGTTTCCAGCAGTACCCTCTCGAGGTATCCCGCCCCCCTCCCCCGCCCGCGGGGGAGGAGCCGGGCGGGTTGGCAGGGCGAGGGGCGCACACCCCTCGCCCGCCTTTTGCTCCCGCCTGGTCGGGACAACATCGATGTCCGACATGCTTTCCTTGTCCGCCGCCGAGCTGATCCAGCAATACCGCGCGCGGAAGCTCTCGCCCGTCGAAGTCACGCGCGCGGCGCTCGAGCGCATCGCTCGCCTGCAGCCGACCTACAACGCTTTCGTAATGGTGGGCGAGGAGGAAGCGCTGCGCGATGCGCGCGCCTCGGAGGCCCGCTGGCAGCGCGGCGAGCCCGCCGGCCTGGTGGACGGGCTTCCCACCACCGTCAAGGACCTGCTGCTGGTGAAAGGCTGGCCCACCCGGCGCGGTTCGCGCACCGTCGATCCGCACCAGCCCTGGGACGAAGACGGCGCCTCGGTCGCGCGCATGCGCGACCAGGGGGCGGTCTTCCTCGGCAAGACCACCACCCCGGAGTTCGGCTGGAAGGGCGTGACCGATAGCCCGCTGACCGGGCTCACCGTGAACCCGTGGAACCCGCGCATGACGCCGGGCGGCAGCAGCGGCGGCGCGGCCGTCGCCTGCGCCTTCGGCATGGGCGTCATGCACATCGCCACCGACGGCGGCGGCTCGATCCGCATTCCGGCCGGCTTCTGTGGTCTGTTCGGCTTCAAGCCAACCTTCGGCCTGGTTCCCGTGCATCCGCATCCTCCGCCCTGGACGCTGTGGGCGCAGGGTCCGATCTCTCGCACCGTCCGCGATGCGGCGCTGATGCTCACCGTGATCTCGGGTCCCGACGTTCGCGATTTCTACGCGGCCCCTACGCTCGGGATCGACTACCGCGAGGGGCTCGACGACGGCGTGCGCGGCATGCGCGTCGCGTACAGCCCGACGCTGGGATATGCGAAAGTCGATCCAGAAGTCGCCACGCTGGTGCGCGACGCCGTATCGGAGCTGTCTGCTCTCGGCGCCCGAGTTGAGGAGATCGATCTCGCGCTCTCCGATCCCATCGAGATCATGCAACCGATGTGGTCGGTGGCGCTCGCCATGGCGGTGCAGCCGCTCACCGCCGAGCAGCGCAAGCTCCTCGACCAACCGCTGCTGGCGATCGCCGAACCCGGCCTGCACTTGAGCGCCCTCGAGTATCGCGCTCTGGAGAAGCAGCGCGAAGCACTCGGGCGGCGCATGAACCTGCTGCACCAGCAGTACGATCTGCTGGTGACCCCGCAGCTTGCGACGACCGCGTTTCCAGTCAACCATGAGGTGCCGCCCGGAAACGGGATGACGCGCTGGTGGGAATGGTCGCCGTTCACCTACCCGTTCAACCTCAGCCAGCAGCCGGCGGCCACTGTGCCCTGCGGCTTCGCCTCCAACGGCCTGCCGGTCGCCATGCAGATCGTCGGCGCGAAGTGGGCGGAAACCAAAGTGCTGCGAGCGGCGCGGGCCTACGAACAGGCACATCCGTTCCGCATGCCCCCGCTGCCGACGTAATTGAAGCCATCCTGCGCCCGCTTGAGCGATCCCCTCGGCGCACCGTGGGATGGCTTAGAATGCATGCCATCGACGAGGAGATTCAGCGATGGACGTGAGCGAGATCAAACGCATCGCCGCCAAGCGGCCGGTCGCGCGCCGTCATGACATCCGGCAGGCCCGCATCGACCTCACCGCGGCGCTGCGCATGGCTTCGCGCATGGGCTTGAGCGAGGGCGTGTGCAACCACTTCAGCCTCGAGGTCCCGGGCGAGCCGGACAAGTTCCTGATCAACCCGCAGGGGCTGCACTGGTCCGAGATCACGCCCGGCGACCTGATGGTGGTGAACGCCGAGGGCAAGATCGTGGACGGCAGGCACGCACTGGAGCGCAGCGCGTTCATCATCCACTATCGCGTGCACGCGCTGGCGAAGAAGAAGTGTGTGCTGCACACCCACATGCCCTTCGCCACCGCGCTCACGCTGCTCGAAGACCCTACCCTGGAAACGTGCGCCAACCAGAACGCCATGCGCTTCCACGGCAAGCTCGGCTACGACCGGGAATTCGGCGGCGCCGCTCTGGCGGTCGAAGAGGGCGACCGCATCGCCCGCACCATCGGCAACAAGGACGTGGTGTTCATGGCGCACCACGGTGTGCTGGTGTGCGGCGAACGCGTGGACTACGCGTTCGACGACCTGTATTACCTGGAGCGCGCCTGCATGGCGCAGGTGCTGGCGCTCGGCACCGGGCGCAAGCTCAAACTGGTGCCCGACGAGATGGCCGCTGCTACCGGCGCCCAGATCGCCGGCGAACGCCAGCAGTCCGAGCTGCATTTCGCCGCGTTGAAGCGGCTGCTCGACCGCGAAGAACCGGGTTGGTCGAGGTTGCGCTGACGCGCTCCCGGATTCCCCTTCGCTTCATCCGGGCTACACGGGATTGGAGACCGCAAGCGGTTATTCGTCGGGCGGCGAGGTCACGACGATGAAGCGCAGGTCGCCGAGCCCGGTATTGTAGATGGCGTGCTCCACGCCCGGCGGGATGAAGATCACGTCGTCCTTGCGCACCACGCTGCGCTCGCCTTCGATCTCCATCAGCCCTTCCCCGTCCAGGATGTGATAGATCTGCTCCTGGATGCGATGCCGGTGCGGAGCCACGTAGGCCTTGGGCTGATACACCGAGACGCGGTAGTCCAGGCTCTTCGAGCCGCAAGGCTCGGGGCGCACCAGCATCTTGGAGTAGGCCCCGCCGTAGTGCGCCGGCGGCTCCTCCCACATGACGCTCGCCGCGGGGCGAATCAGCGCCTTGGGTTTCTTCGGTTCGCTCGATGGCATCCGCTTCTCCTCAGTTGCGAAGGGCCTTGCGTGCCGCATCGACGTAGGCAGCCAGGCCGGTGTGGATGTCGTAATGGGGCTTCCAGCCCAGCTCCGCCGCTGCGCGGCTGATGTCGAGCGCACCCTTGCGCACGGCCTCGACGCGATCGCCATGGCGGTAGGGTCCGGGGCCCACCGAGAGCTGCGCGCCGGGAACCAGCTCGCGCACGATGCGCACCAGATCGGCCACGGTGGCCGCGGCGCCGCTCGCGATGTTGTACGCATCGTGGTGGTGCTCGCGATGGTCGAGCGCCGCGACGACGGCGGACACCAGGTCGTCCACGTATGTGTGATCGATGGCGGCTTCGGCGCCGGAGGGCACATGCAGCGGGCGGCCGGCCAGCGCCGCATCCACCAGCGTCTTCGGCACACGCTCGCGCGGGAGGCCCGGCCCGTACACCCAGGACGTGCGCAGGTTGATCACCTCCAGGCCGTGCAGATCGCGATAACCGCGGCCGAGCTGCTCCACCGCCGCCTTGCAGATCCCGTAGGGCATGACCGGGTCCAGGGGATGGCTCTCGTCGATGCGGTCCGCGCGGAACGCCCCGTACACCTCCTCCGAGCTGATGTGCACGCAGCGGCGCACGCCGCCGAGCCGCATCGCCTCGAACAGGTTGAGCGAACCTTCCACGTTCACGCGCACCACGTTGATCGGGCTGCCCAGCGACGACAACACGCCGACGATAGCCGCGCAGTGCACCACCGCGTCGGGCCGATATGCGGTCATCGCCTGCGCGAGATTGGCCATGTCGGTGATGTCGCCGGGGGCGTGCACCAGCCGAGGCTCACTGCTGCCAACTGCCAGGCCGCCGAGCTGCGTGTCGAAGGCGATGGTGGTGTCGCCGCGCGCGACCAGCGCGCGCACGATGGCCGCACCCAGGAACCCGCCGCCGCCTGTCACCAGCACTCGCACGCGCGCGGGCTCAAAGATTGAACACCACCAAGCGCTGCTCGGTCATCTCCTCGATGGCGTAGCGCGGGCCTTCGCGGCCGATGCCGCTCGCCTTGACGCCGCCATAGGCGAGCTGGTCCGTGCGCCAGGTGGAGGTGCCGTTGATGATCACGCCGCCCACGCGCAGCGTGCGGATGGCGCGAAACGTGACCTCGTTCGAGCGGGTGAAAACGCCAGCTTGCAGGCCGTACTGGCCGGCATTGACGGCAGCGAAGGCATCGTCCAGCGCGTCGTAGGAGATCACGTTCACCACCGGGCCGAACACTTCCTCGCAGACGACCTTCATGTCGGGCTTGACGTCGGTCAGAACCGTCGGTTCGAAGGCAGCGCCGTGCCGGTGCCCCCCGGTCACCACCCGCGCACCGCTCGCCGCGGCTTCGTTCACCCAGCTCTCGACGCGCCGCGCGGCATGCTCGTCGATCAGCGTGCCGACGTCAGTGGCGGGGTCGAGCGGATCGCCCAGCTTGAGCTTGCGCACCTCCGCTTCGATCATGCCGAGGAACGCCGCGTGCACCCGCTCCTGCACGTACACGCTCTGCACCGAGATGCAGCTCTGTCCCGCCAGCCGCATGGCGTTGCGCGCGCAGGCCTGCGCTGCGGGCACCAGGTCCGCGTCGTCGTGGACGATCGTGGCGCCGTTGCCGCCCAGTTCGAGCGCGACCCGGCGCAGCCCGCTGGCCGCCTTGATCGCCGCGCCGGCGCGGCTCGACCCGGTGAAGGTAATGAAGTCCACGCGCGGGTCGGCCACCAGCGCGGCACCGACCTCGGCGCCGCCGTGCACGACATTGATCATGCCCGGCGGCAGCCCGGCGTCGACCACCAGCTCGACCAGCCGATGCACGATGAGCGGCGCCTGCGGCGGCGGCTTCAGCACCATCGAGTTGCCGGCGGCGATGCACGGCGCGATCTTGTGGGCGGCGAGGTTGAACGGCGCGTTGAACGGCGTGATCGCAGCGACCACCCCCACCGGAAAGCGCAACAGCAGCGCGAGCTTGCCCGCGCCCATCGGGCTGCCGTCGAGCGGGACATGGCGGCCCTCGATGCGGATCGCTTCCTCCGCGGCGAGCAGCATCGTCTCGAGCGAGCGGCGGATCTCGGCCTCGGAGTCCTTGATCGCCTTGCCGGTCTCGCGCGTGAGCAGTTCGGCGAGCCCCTTCACCTCGCGTTCGATCAGCCCCGCCGCCCGCCGCAGCAGCGCGGCGCGCTCGTAGGCCGGCATGGCAGCAGCGTTGGCACGCGCCTCGACGGCGGCGGCGACGGCGGCCTCGACCTCGACCGCGGTGCACGCTGGCGCGCTGCCGACCACATCGCCGCGATAGGGATCGCGGATCTCGACGCTGCGCGCCGGGGCGCGCCACTGGTTGCCGATCAGTGCGCGCGCCGCCACCGGGCGGAACGGCACGCTCGCCGCAAGCGCGCTCATACGCTGCCCAGAGGATCGCGCGCGACGGGTTTGCCGAACACCGGCTCCTTGAACGGCGTCGGCGGCAACTGCCAGGTGCCGGTACCCGGCGGCTTGACTTTGTCGTCCACGTGCACGTCGAGCACGCAGGGCTTGCCGAGCGCCAGGGCATGCCGCAGCGCATCCCCGAGCTGGTCGGAATGCTTCACGCCGATGCCCTCTACGCCGAAGCTGCGCGCCATGGCGGCGAAGTCGGGATTGTAGGGTTCACGTTTTGATCCGGCGTAGAAGCCGGTGCCGATCTCGCGCCCGCCGAACATGCCGTACTGGATGTCGCGGATCGCCGCCCAGGCGAAGTTGTTCCACACCAGCCACACGGCCGGGATGTCGTACTCCACCGCAGTGGCCAGCACGTGCGGCGTCATGGTGAAACCGCCGTCGCCAATGATCGCGAGACAGGGTCGCTCCGGTGCGGCGAGCTTGGCGCCGAGGATCCCGCTCACGCCGAAGCCCATCGCCGAGAAGCCCCAGGAGTTGAGCATGGACTGCGGGCGGCGCGCCTCCCAGAACTGCATGAACCAGTTGTGATGCACGCCGCTGTCGAGCGAGATGATAGCGTCGTCGGGCAAGGCGCTGCGCACCTCCTTCACGACGCGCTCGGGTCGCAGCGGCGAACCGCTCGCATCGAAGTGCGCGCCGGTGAAGGCCTGCCACTCGCGCTTCCAACCCTCGATCGCCTCGTGCCAGGGACCGAGGTGCGTTCGCGCCTTGCGCGCCACGGCTTCCTGCACAAGCTGTTCCAGGAACACCTTGGCGTCCGCCACGATGCCGAGCGTCACCGGATAGTTGCGGCCGATCTCGGTCGCGTCGATGTCGACGTGCACCAGCCGTGTCGGCGGGATATTCCAGGAGTAGCCCGGAATCCAGGACGACGAGGAGCGGTCGTCGAAGCGCGCGCCCACCGCAATCAGCAGATCGCAGTGACGCCCCGCCTGGTTCGCCGGATAGGTGCCATTGCGGCCGATGAAACCGAGCGCGAGCCGGTGCGGCATCGGCACCGTACCCATGCCGTTGGGCGAGGTGATGACCGGGATGTCGAGCAACTCCGCGACGCGCGTGAGCGCGGGGCCAGCCTCGGCCAGCGTGACGCCATGGCTGACGAAGAAGGCGGGCCGCTCGGCGGCGAGCACCATGTCGACCACGCGCCGCACGTCCTCGGGTGCAGCGCCCGGACGCGCAAAGCCGGCCGCCTGGTCGGAGCGCAGCAGCTGGACCTCGTCCTCCTCCTGGAACAGATTGAACGGCACGTCGAGGTTCACCGGCCCCGGCCGCCCGGTCAGCATCAGGTTGTAGCTCTGGCGCAGCGCCAGCGGCAGCATGTCCACGCGCGTGGGCTGGAACGTGCGCTTGACGTAGGGCCGCAGCGCCACCGGAAACTCCGCCGCCTGGTTGCGATAGCTCTCCTGGAACGGGCCGCGATTGAACTGCGAGGTCGGAACGTTGGCGGTGATGGCGTAAAACGCCGACGAATCCGCCGAGGCGCAAGCGGTGGCCATCACCAGGTTGCAGGAGCCCGGGCCGCAGGACGTGAGCGTGGCCACGGGCCGGTGCGCCACGCGGAAATAGGCGTCCGCCATGTGCCCGGCGGTCTGCTCGTGCCGCGGCGAGATCAGCTTGATCCTGTCCTGCCGCTGCCATAACGCGTCGAGCAGACCGACGTTGCCGTGCCCGCAGATACCGAAGACGTACGGCACGCCTTCCTGGAGCAGGAAATCGGAGATCAGATCTGCGCCCTTCGTGCGCGGCATTGCGTTCTCCCCTCGGTGTCGAGTGTCTCGCGGCGCCAGAACTCGCGCCGATCGCTCTCTGCGAGGATGATAGCAAACAACGCCGGCGCCAATTCGCGCCGGTAGCGCGCTCGGGATCGCGACAACGCCGTCACGAAGCGCAGACGGCCGCACAAGGCGGCCGTCTGCACTCGGCCCGGGCGGCGACTTACGCCCGGGGTCTCGGGGAAAAGCGCCCGTCAGTTCGCCTTCCGCCCCTCGATGCCCGCGGCCTGGACGTCCGCTGTCCCACGCGGCATGTTGGTGCGCTCGGCTATCGCCGGGTCGTAGGTCACCCCAACGCCGGTACCGGCCGCACGATCTGCCGGCATGTTGGTGCGTGCGGCGATCTCTGCATCCCAGCTCACGCCGAGAGGCGAATCGGCCGAGTTGTGCGTGCTCAGACCATTGATGCGGTCGGAACCCACCAGACCACCGGCACGCCCAAAAGACTTGCCGATCGTGTTGATATCGCCCGACTTGACGTCGTTGGCGGCGGCAAAAGAGATGCCCACCGAGAAAGCGGCTGCGGTTGCGAGAACGGAAACACTCAGTTTGCTGCGCAGACTCATGATCAAATCCCCCACACTGGATGAATCGAACTTTCACCGGCCTGCCGCCGTGCGCCGACAAGGGCGTGCGACGCGTCAGGCATGGGTGCGCAGTTTAGGCAGCGGGGTTGCGTCTGGCTTGAACAGGATTGGCATGCTTTTGGATGTTCTTGGCACGCCTCGCACAACAAGTGTGATGTGTTTCACACCTGCGGTGCTTCAGCGCCCATCGATCGATCCAGTTCGGCCAAAACACGCGGGAACAAGACCAGCGCAGCAAATGTCAAGATAAGAATTACCTTTACCGAGGACCTCGGAAGTTCCATCGTTATCTTGACGCAATACAAGTGCAGCCATGGGCGACGACAATATCGAGCGCGACCGCCTCGCGCTGAACGGTCCATGGGGCATCTAGGAGTGTCGGGCCGAGCTGACACGACGGGACACCTCTGTCGAAACAGTCGGGTCTCGACCGACAATGTGTTGAACCGTGAGAGGGGATAGATGAGCTTGACTTTCGACGCTTTCGTTTCGGCATCGCCTCCAGAAGGGCTTGCGACGCCCGATTCTTCCGGGCGTGCCACGCACAGCGTGCGGGTGTCCAGCCGCGGGCTGGGCTGGGGCGCGCTGAACTTCGAGCGTCGGGACTATCGGCCCTCGTCTCGGGCGCTGGCGCGCGGCAGCAATGAGCACCTGATCTTCGTCGGCCTCACAACCGGACGGGTCGTGTGCGATCGAGGGGGCGAGCGGGTCGAGCACGAGCTGAGCCCGGGATGCGTTGCGCTGGTGCCGGCCCACACGCCGGTGAGTTGGAGCTGGTCCACGCGCATCAGCCTTTCGGTATTGCGTCTGGAGCCGCGTTTCCTGGACCAGGTGGCGCAGACGGTGTTCGGCCTCGGACCGCAGGACTACCGCCTGGTCGTTGCGGAGCGATCGTACGACACGGCGATCACCAATATCGCGGGCGTGCTGGCGCGGGAGGCCCTGCGCGGCGAGCGCGGTGCGCAGGTCTACGCCGAGTCCCTGGCCAGCATCCTCGCTGTGCATCTGCTGCGGCACTACGCGCAACGCACCGACGGCAGTGCACTTGGCGGCAGCCCGGCCCTGCAGGAGATCGCGCCGGTTGCGCCGCTGGAGACCGGAAGCAGGAATGGAGCGCACTCGCGAGCCGTCGCCGACGCCCTGGAGTTCATCCACGCGAACTATGCGCGCGAGCTCTCGCTCACCGACATCGCCGGGTCCGCACATCTCAGCCCGTTCCATCTCGCTCGGCTGTTCAAGCAGTCCCTGGGGGTGTCGCCGCACCAGTACCTGATCCAAGTGCGCGTGAATAACGCCCGCTGGCTGCTCTCGGCGGGGTCGGGCGAGCGTTCCCTGGCGGAAGTGGCGAGCGCAGTGGGGTTTGCCGACCAGAGCCATCTCACGCGGCATTTCAAGCGCGTGACGGGGCTGACACCGCGACAGTTCCGGCCTTGACAAGATCCCAGCGGAGGGGTCGAGCCCTACTTCGGGCGCGGCGGGTGCAGATGCCGCTGGCCAAGACCTTCCTTTCCTCGCGCTTCGGGATGGTCGCCGACCGCTTCGGCGTATCATACATGGTCATCGTGGCGCCCTGAGCCGAACAACCATGCGATACGTGATGCTGATCTACCAACCCGACGCCGTTTTCGACGCCCGCACCGACGCCAAGGAGAAAGAGTTTTGGGGCGCTTGGAAGAGGTACTACGATGAGATGGTCGAAGCCGGTGTGTACGTGGCCGGCGACCGGCTCGAGCGCGCGTCGACGGCGGCGACGGTGCGCGTAAGGGACGGCAAGCGTCGCGTTCAGGATGGACCCTTCGCCGAGACCAAGGAGCAGCTCGGCGGTTTCATCGTTCTGGAGCTGCCCTCGCTGGACGAGGCGCTCGACTGGGCGGCGCGCTGCCCGACAGCCGCGCGCGGCATCGTCGAGGTGCGTCCCGTAGGTAAAGCGCCGACGATGGCCTAGCCCAGATTTTTAAGTCGCGCCTTAAAGGGCGCACTCAGCGATGAGCGGATTCGCCGATTACGAGCAGTACGACGCGCTCGGCCTCGCCGACCTGGTGCGACGTAACGAGGTCACGCCGCGCGAGCTTCTCGACGCGGCGATCGAGCGCGTCGAGGCGCGCAACCCGGCGGTCAACGCGGTAGTCATGAAGCTCTACGACTACGGCGAGAAGGCCATCGCCGAGGGTCTGCCGGATGGCCTCTTCCGCGGCGTGCCGTTCCTCATGAAAGACCTCACCTCGGCGGTCGCCGGGGTGCCGATGACGCGCGGCTCGAGGTTTTTCGCCGACACTCCGCCGAGCACAGCCGACAGCGAGCACGCGAAGCGGCTGAAGCGGGCGGGGCTGGTTATCTTTGGACGCACGAACACCTGTGAGCTGGGCCTGTCGCTGACCTGCGAACCTCAGCTCTACGGGCCTACGCGCAACCCATGGGACGTAACACGCATTTCGGGGGGTTCGAGCGGGGGCGCTGCCGCGGCCGTGGCGGCGCGCATGCTGCCGCTGGCGCACGCCTCGGACGGGTTCGGCTCGATCCGCGCCCCGGCTGCGTGCTGCGGCCTGGTAGGGCTGAAGCCGACGCGCGGGCGCAATACGTTCGCGCCGTTTCTCGGCGAAGGGTTGGGCGGTTGCTCCACCGAGCATGCCGTGAGCCTCACCGTGCGCGACAGCGCAGCGCTGCTGGATGCGACCTGCGGACCCGGCCCCGGCGATCCTTATGTCGCGCCAGCGCCTGCGCGCACCTATCTGCAGGAAGCAGGCACCAAGCCGGAAACGCTGCGCATCGCGTGGACTGCCGCCACGCCGAACGGCGCCGAAGTCGATGCGGAATGCCTGAACATGCTCACCCAGACGGTCAAGCTCTGCACCGATCTGGGCCACCGCGTCGCGCAGTGCGATCCCGCGATCGATCGCGCTGCCGTCGTGCCGACCTTCCTTACGTTTGCGGCCGCGAACACCCTGGTCAATCTCGCCAGCCACCCGACCGCCGGACGGCCGGCGCGCGAAAGCGACGTGGAGCGCATCACCTGGCTCACCGCGCAGATGGGCGAACGCATCCGCGCCGCCGACTACGTGCGGGCCACCCAGACGGCGCATCGCCTGGGGCGCCAGATGGCGGCGTTTCACTCGGATTGGGACGTGCTGTTGGCGCCGGGTCTGGCCACGCCGGCGGTGAAGCTCGGTTGGCTGGACATGACGATGGACGACGTGGACGAGTATTGGCGGCGCGTGTTCGCATTCTCGCCGTTCACGGTGTGGTTCAATCTCACCGGACAGCCGGCGCTGGTGCTCCCGCTCGGCGAGAGCTCGAGCGGGCTGCCGCTCTCCGTGCAACTCGTCGCACGCTACGGCGACGAGGCCACGCTCGTTCGGCTCGGGGCTCAGCTCGAAGCGGCGCGGCCCTGGTTCGGCCGTAAACCGGCGATTGCATCGCGCTCGGGCTGACGCACCTAGCGCGGCCAGACCGCATCCTCGGACCAGATGCGTTCCCAGACCCACGGCAGCCGCTCGAGCTGCCGCAGGCTCGGCAGCAGCTCGGCCGGCAACGGCTTGGCATGCGGGTTGCCGATCTCGCCGACCTTGAATCGGAACACGTAACCCGGCTCGAGCCCCATGCGTAGATCGGTCATGACGATGTCGTCGCCCTCCAGGCCGACCGAGTAGAACCCCTTGGTGAACCACTGCAGCCGCCGCACCGGCCAATGTTCCTCCAATCCGCGCAGCAGCTGCGGCCGGCTGGGATAACGCGCAAAGCGCAGCGAGCGGTCGCAGTCGAGCAGCGAGTAGACGCCCTCGTAGTACCCGTCTTCGCCCATCGCGATCACGCGCCAGAGGATGGTGTTGAACGGTCCGGGTCCGCTCAACATCCCGGCGTAGCGGATGCCCTGCTGCGCGAGAGAGTCGCGCGCGACGTCGTCCACGTACAGCTTGGCGCCCACGCTCCAGGCGAGGTAGAGCGTGCTCAGCGCCAGACCCGCCGCGTTCGCGCGATGGCCCCAGTTCGCGCTTCGTTTCGCGACCAGCGCGCAAATCACGCCGATTAGCAGCGGGACGGTGTACGCCGGATCGATGATGAAAACCGTGGACCAGGTAACTGGCGTCGGATCCAGCGGCCACAGGATCTGAGTGCCGTATACCGTGAAACAGTCGAGCAGCGCGTGTGTCGACAGCACCAGGTACACGAGCAAGAGCCAGCCGCGTCGCTGCGCCGCCGTGTTGGGGTGCAGCTTCAGGATTAGCCAGACGATTAGCGGTGTCGCCAGCGCCGCGACCAGGATCGAGTGACTGAAGCTGCGGTGGTAGGTGAAGCCCTCGACTGGGCCGGCGAACGGGACGAAAACATCGAGGTCGGGCAGCGTGCCGCATAGCGCGCCCCACACAACCGCCCGATGGCCGACCTTGCGGCCGAGGACCGCTTCGCCGACCGCCGCGCCGAGCGCGATCTGGGTCACAGAGTCCAAGAGATTGCACCCCTGTTGTCGTGACTCGAATACTGCCACGGGGCAGCGCTCTGCGCAGGCGGGCGACCCCTTGATCTGGGTCAAGCTGATGCGCGTGGCGCGCGGTAAACATCCGGGGAAGGTCCTGATAAAGTACCGCGTCGTGCGGACCGGAGACCTGGGCGTCACAGCGGTTGAGACGGAGCTGGGACGCCGCCAACCACACCTAAGGAGATGAACGTGAAGCACAAGCTATTTCGAGCGGCGTGCGTCGCGGTGGCGTCTTGCGCTCTGCCGGCGCTCGCTGCCGATCCGGTCGGCTCTCCGGGCCTGGGGCCGCCCGACAAGGCGCAGGCCGAAAAGGCGCATCCGGCCAAACGCCCGTACTCACCGTACGCCGGCCGCGACTTCCCGACGCGCCCCTTCTTCGGCGACACGCACCTGCATACCGCATTCCCGGCGCATTGATCGACGCCGGCCTTCCGGCGCAGGACGTTCCTCTCGCGCTGCTGGCTTTCAACGCCGGCGTCGAGGTCGGCCAGCTAATGTTCGTCGGCACAGTGCTGGCGGCGGGGCTGGCGCTGTCGCGCTGGCGGCGGCCCGATCTCGCGCCGCGCGCGCGGCCGGCGCTGGCCTACGCCATCGGGACTCTGGCCGCGTTCTG
>DATBMG010000101.1:0-14986 GCA_036554965.1 Burkholderiales bacterium | reverse complement strand
GAACATGAAGCCCACGCCTACCTCGCCGATGGAACGCGCCACCTGGTCGGGGCTGAGCGCGATGTTCACGCCCAGCGCTTCGAGCACGTCGGCACTGCCGGACTTGCTCGACACCGAGCGCCCGCCGTGCTTCGCCACCTTGGCACCTGCCGCGGCGGCGACGAAAGCGGCCGCCGAGGAGATGTTGAACGTGTGCGCGCTGTCGCCGCCCGTGCCGCAGGTGTCGAGCAGGTGCGCGTCGTCACCGACCTCCACCTTGGTCGAAAACTCGCGCATCACCTGCGCCGCGGCGGCGATCTCGCCGATGGTCTCCTTCTTCACGCGCAGGCCGATGATGATGGCGGAGATCAGCGTGGGCGACACCTCGCCGCTCATGATCTGCCGCATGAGGTCCACCATCTCCTCGTGGAAGATCTCGCGGTGCTCGATCACGCGCACCAGCGCGTCTTGCGGTGTCATGTTCCCTCCCCCTGCGCCTCAGTGCCGCGTCCCGCCCAGGAAGTTGCGCAGCAACTCGTGCCCCTGCTCGGTCAGGATCGACTCCGGATGGAACTGCACGCCCTCCACCGGCAGCGAGCGGTGGCGCACTCCCATGATCTCGCCGTCGTCGGTCCAGGCGGTGATCTCGAGCGCGGCGGGCAGGGAGTCGCGCTCGATCACCAGCGAGTGGTAGCGGGTGGCCACCAGCGGCTCCTTCAGTCCGCGGAACACCCCGGTGTCGAGATGATGAATCGGCGAGGTCTTGCCGTGCATGAGCTGCTTCGCGTGCACGATGCGCCCGCCGAACGCCCGGCCGATGCTCTGATGCCCGAGGCACACTCCGAGGATCGGGATGTGCTCGGCGAAACGCCGGATGGCGGGCACCGAGATCCCGGCCTCGTCGGGCGTGCACGGCCCGGGCGAGATCACCATGTGCGCCGGGTTGAGGGCTTCGATCTCTTCGAGCGAGACCTGGTCGTTGCGGAACACGACTACTTCCTGGCCGAGCTCGCCGAGGTATTGCACCAGGTTGTAGGTGAACGAGTCGTAATTGTCGATCATCAGCAGCATTGCTCTGTCCTCCGGCCTGTTCAGCTCGGCATGCTCAACTCGGCCTGGGCGTGTTCAACCCCGCCTGCGCCATCTCGGCCGCGCGCAGCACCGCGCGCGCCTTGCTCTGCGTCTCCGCCCACTCGTTCGCGGGCACCGAGTCGGCGACGATACCGGCGCCGGCCTGCACATACAGGCGGCCGTCCTTGACCACCGCGGTGCGGATGGCGATGGCGAGATCCATGTCGCCGTTGAAACCGAGATAGCCCACCGCGCCGGCGTAGACGCCGCGCTTGCTCGGCTCCAGCTCGTCGATGATCTCCATCGCGCGCACCTTGGGCGCGCCGCTTACGGTGCCGGCCGGAAAGCTGGCGCGCAGCACCGCGATCGCATCCAGCCCCGGCTTGAGCCTGCCTTCGACGTTGGACACGATGTGCATCACGTGCGAGTAGCGCTCCACCACCATGTTCTCGGTCACGCGCACGCTGCCCGCCTGCGCCACGCGGCCGACGTCGTTTCGCCCCAGATCCATCAGCATGACGTGCTCGGCGCGCTCCTTCGGGTCGGCGAGCAGGTCGCGCTCCAGCTCCAGATCCTGCTCGCGCGTGGCGCCGCGCGGGCGCGTGCCGGCGATCGGCCGCAGCGTGACGGTGTCGCCTTCCAGCCGCACCAGAATCTCGGGCGAAGCGCCGACCACGTGGAAACCGCCCATGTCGTAGTAGAACATGTACGGGGAGGGATTGAGCGCGCGCAGCGCCCGGTACAGCGCCAGCGGCGAGGCCGGATAGGGATGGCTGACGCGCTGGGACAGCACCACCTGCATGATGTCGCCGTCGTAGATGTAGCGCTTGGCGCGCTCCACCGCCGCCAGGAACGCCGCCTCCGAGAACTCGTTCTGCACCACGCCCGGCTGCATCGGGATCTCGTCGGGCACCTGCACCGGGGTGCGCAGCCGCGCCGCCAGCTCGCGCAGCCGGATCTGCGCGCGCTCGAAGGCGCTCGGCCCGCGCGGATCGGCGAACACGATCAGATACAGCTTGCCGGACAGGTTGTCCACCACCGCCAGTTGCTCCGACAGCAGCAGCAGAATGTCCGGGGTGCCCAACACATCGGGCTTGTCCGGCCGGTTGAGGCGCGTCTCGATGTAGCGCACCGTATCGTACGCGAAGAAGCCGACCAGTCCGCCGACGAAGCGCGGCAGGCCCTTGGGCAGCGCAGCGTGGAAGCGGGCCTGGCAGGCACGCACGAACTCGAGTGGATCGTCGTGCTGCGCCTGCTGCACCAGCTCGTCGTGCCGGTACTCGCTGCACGCGCGGCCGCGCACCTCGAAGCGGGTCTCCGCCGGCAAACCGATGAACGAGTAGCGGCCGAAGCGCTCACCGCCCTGCACCGACTCGAGCAGGTAGGACCAGGGCCGGTTGGCGAGCTTGAGATAGACCGACAGCGGCGTGTCGAGGTCGGCGAAGGTCTCGAGGACCAGCGGAATGCGATTGAAGCCCTGGGCAGCGAACTGCCGGAATTCGGACTCGGTCATGGACGGCTCCAGCGAAGACTCTGAAAACTGCGAACGAACGGCAAGGTCAGGCAATGGTCACGCGGCGCCAATAGCGCCAGGTGCCCGATGCCAGGAGCTTGAGCCGTCGAATCGGCAGAGTCTCGGTGGTCACGACCGGTTGGGTGTAATCAATGCACAGACATGGAGCAGGTCGGGAACTATAGCATCGCAATCCAGATCCCGCACCTCCCCTGCCCCCCGGTAGCCGTAGGGCACGCACAGGACCGGGCAGCCGGCCGCGCGCGCCGCCCGCGTGTCGTTGTCGGAGTCGCCGATCACGAGCAGCCGCCCGGGGTCGAGTCCGAAGCAGCTGGCCACGTGGCGCAGCGGCAGCGGGTCGGGCTTCTTCGCCGGCAGGCTGTCGCCGCTGACCACCAGGTCGAAGCGCTCGGCGATGCGTGCCGCGGCCAGCAGCGGCAGGGTGAAGGCCGCGGACTTGTTGGTCACGCAAGCGAGCTGGAGGCCTGCGGCGCGCAACTGCACGAGCCCTTCCAGGACTCCGGGAAACGGCAGCGGCCGCTGCAAGAAGGTGTCGCGGTAGTGGCGCTCGAACAGCGGCAGCGCGCGCTCGAAGGCGGCCGGGTCGGGTTCGCCGTCGCGCTGGCCGGTGAGCAGGCGCTTGACCAGGCGCGGGATGCCGTCGCCGATGCAGGCGCGCACCGCGCCGTCCTCCGCGGGCGGACGCCCGAGGTCGTACAGCATGCGTCGGGCTGCGTCCGCGATGTCGGGCAGGGTGTCGAGCAGCGTACCGTCGAGATCGATCGCCACGCCGCCCACGGCGAACTGCGCAGTCAAGCCTTGGCCAGCTCCTGCCGCATCGCCCCGATCGTCGCCCCGTAATCGGGCGTGCCGAAGATGGCCGATCCGGCGACGAAGGTGTCGGCGCCGGCGGCGGCGATCGCGGCGATGTTGTCCACCTTCACGCCGCCGTCCACCTCCAGCCAGATGTCGCGCCCGGTGCGCTCGATGCGGCTGCGCACGGCGCGCAGCTTGTCCAGCGTGTAAGGGATGAAGCGCTGGCCGCCGAAGCCCGGGTTCACCGACATGATCAGCACCAGGTCGAGCTGCTCCAGCACGTGGTCCAGGTGCATCACCGGGGTGGCGGGATTGAGCACCATGCCGGCCTTGCAGCCCGCCTCCTTGATCGCGCCGATGGTGCGGTCGACGTGGTCCGTGGCTTCGGGATGGAAGCTGATGATGTTCGCGCCGGCCGCGGCGAAGTCGGGGATGATGCGGTCCACCGGCCGCACCATCAGATGCACGTCGATGGCCGCCTGGGTGAGCGGGCGGATCGCCTCGCACACCACCGGCCCGAAGGTGAGATTGGGGACGTAATGGTTGTCCATCACGTCGAAGTGCACCAGGTCGGCGCCGGCCGCGACCACGCTCACCACCTCGTCGCCCAGGCGTGCGAAGTCGGCGGCGAGAATGCTGGCGGCGATGCGATAGCTGCTGCTCATGAGCGGATTGTAGCGGCAAAACGACGGCGCTTCGCCGCCCTTGTCTTGTCAGTTGCGGCGAAATCGTGTGCAATCGCGCCATGCCGGAGAACAACGAGATCCCGAAGAAGTACCAGATCACGGTGAGCGCGCGCGCCACGTACGTGCCCGAGCAGTCGAATGCGGACGAGGGGCGCTTCGTGTTCGCCTACACCATCACGATCACCAACACCGGCGCGGTCGCCGCGCGCCTGATCAGCCGCCACTGGATCATCACCGACTCCGACAACAAGGTGCAGGAAGTGCGCGGCCTGGGTGTGGTGGGCGAGCAGCCGCTGCTGCAGCCAGAGGAGAGTTTCGAGTACACCAGCGGGGCGGCGATCGCCACGCCGGTGGGCACCATGCGCGGCAGCTACCAGATGGTGGCCGACGACGGCAACAGCTTCGACGCGCCCATCCCCGAGTTCATGTTGAGCATGCCGCGCGTGCTCCACTGACGCCTCAATCCCGCGGTGGTTGCTTCGCACGGTCGCGCGGCGCGCGCGGAAGGGTCCACCAGACGATGCCGATGAACAGCGCCAGCCCCAGCACGATCTCTAGCGCAAGCCACAGCATTTCCCGTTCTCCCTTGATCCGAGCCGGCCGCAGCGGCCTCGCCGCGCTCGCCTGTGCGCTCGCCGCCTGCGTCAGTGTACCGAAGGCGCCGCCATCGGCCGTGCAGGCACCGCTCGAATGCCCCGCGCCGGCCGCCGAGAAGCCGCCGGCGGCCGAGAAGCCAGTCGCCCCCGCGATCACCTGGGCCACCAGCCTGATCCCGGTGGGCTGGGATGCGCTCGCGGGTTGGACTCAGGATCGCGTCGGAGAGGCCTGGGATGCCTTCCAGCGCAGCTGCGCGGTCCTGCGCGCTCAGCCGGCCTGGCGCGCCGCGTGTGAAACTTCCGCCGCGGTGGACCCGGCCGACGAGGCTGCGGTGCGCGCCTTCTTCGAGAGCGCCTTCGCGCCGCACGCCGTGGTCAATCCGGACGCCACGCGCGAAGGCACCATCACCGGCTATTACGAGCCGGTGCTGCGCGGCAGCCGAACGCCGGGCCCGATCAATCGTTTTCCCGCCTACGCCGTCCCCGACGATCTGCTGGTGGTGGACCTGTCCGAGCTGTACCCGGAGCTCAAGCCGATGCGCCTGCGTGGCCGCGTCGACGGCCGTCGCGTCGTGCCCTATTACTCGCGCGGGGACCTCGAGACGGGCAAGGCCGACCTGTCCGGCCGCGAGATCCTGTGGACCGACGACGCCGTGGAGCTGTTCTTCCTGCAGATCCAGGGGTCGGGCCAGGTGGTCCTGGACAGCGGCGAGACGGTGCGTCTGGCCTACGCCGAGCAAAACGGGCACCCCTACCGCTCGGTCGGGCGGCTGCTGGTGGAACGCGGCGAGCTGACGCTGGACCAGGCCTCCATGCAAGGCATCAAGGCCTGGGCTGCGCGCAACCCGGAGCGCCTGTCCGAGCTGCTCAATCAGAACGGCTCCTTCGTGTTCTTCCGGGAGTTGCCGGCTTCCGACGGCGGGCCGCCCGGTGCGCTGGGCGTGGGGCTGACCGCCGGCCGCAGCCTGGCCGTGGACCCGCGCGCCATTCCTCTGGGCGCGCCCGTGTTCATCGCTACGACCTGGCCGAACTCGGAGGTGCCGCTGCAGCGCCTGATGCTGGCCCAAGACACGGGCGGGGCGATCAAGGGCGCGGTGCGCGCCGATTTCTATTGGGGATCGGGAGACGAAGCGGGCCTTCAGGCCGGTCGCATGCGGCAGAAGGGCGAGCTGTTCGTCCTGTTGCCCCAGGGGTTCGCGCTCAACGGCGCGCCGTAGAGCCAAGCTCGCCCGCCTCGGGTGGCGGCACGGCTTCGCTCATCCAATCGTCGAGCAGCGTGTAGGTGACCGCCAGCACCACCGGGCCCACGAAGATGCCGATCAGGCCCAGGGCCATCAGCCCGCCGATCACGCCGGCGAAGATCAGCAGCAGCGGCAGGTCGGCACCCCGGCGGATCAGGATCGGCCGCAGCAGATTGTCCAGGGTGACCACCACGACGGCCCACACCAGCAGCACCGTCCCCCAGAATGAATCGCCGGTCCAGTACAGCCAGATCACGGCGGGCGCCAGCACCAGAGCCGGCCCGAGCTGAGCGATGCACAGGATGAACATCACGCCGCTCAGCAGCACCGCGAAAGGCACGCCGCACACCGCCAGGCCGATAGCGCCGAGCACCGACTGCACCAGAGCGGTGACCACCACCCCCAGCGCCACGCCGCGGATGGCGCGGCCCGCCAGCAGGATCACGGTCTCGCCGCGCTCGCCCGCGAGCCGGCGGCCGAAGCGCAGAACGGTGGACGCCGCGCTCTCGCCGTGCAGGTACATGATCGCGGCGATCACCACGGTGAGCAGGAACTGCATGGTGAGCAGCCCCGCGCTGCCGGCTTGCGCGGCGAACCAGGCGGCCACCCCGCCGGCGTACGGCGCGACCTTCGCGGCCAGGCCACCGAAGCCCGCGGCGCTCAATTGCGCCCACAGCCTGGCCGCTTCCGGCCCGATCATCGGCAGCCCGGCCAGCCAGTCGGGCGGCGGTGGCATCTCGAAGTGGGCGAGCAGCTTCGCCCAGCCGACGATCCGGTCCGTGTTCTCGACGATGGTGGCCACGGCGAGCGTCAGCGGCACGATCAGCAGCAGCAGCAGCGCCAGCGTCATCACGCTCACCGCCAGCCAGCGCCGGTTCCACAAGCGCGCCTGCAGGCCTTCCATCATCGGCCAGGTGGCCACCACCACCATGGTGGCCCAGATGATGGCGCCGACGAACGGCCACAGCACCCACAGCGAGCCCACGATCAGCGCCCCGATGGACAGCACCGCCAGCAGGATGCGGGTGAGATCGTTGCGGACGTCGGGCATGATGATCTGCAGCTCCTGAATGCTGTGCGGATTCTACGCGACAGCCGGCATCCCGCGCGGTGCCGATTCAGAAGTCCACCCCGAGGGTGAAAGCCAGCCGTTGCTGGTCTTCCGAGGCGTCTTTGCCGACGATGCTGTCGTAGATGAAGTCGTAGCGCAGCGCGAACGACCACACCGTCCCGATCTTCTGGGTGAGCTCCAGGCCGAAGCGGCTCGACCAGTCGTCGGAATCGTCCACCGCCACCAGGTAGTCGAAGTCCTGCCGCAGTTTCAGAGTCTGCGACAGCGCCATGTCGAAGCTCTGATACACGCCGACCACGGCGTTGGTGGTCTCCTCGCCGGCGACCTCGCGCCACTGCACGCCGGCAGCCGGGGTGAACGAGAGGCTCCAGCGTTCGCGGCGGGCCCGCAGGCCGATGCCGACGGTCTGCGTCACCTCGTGGTCCATCTGCTTGATGGCATCGCGGTAGTAGCGGCTGTCGGCCTGCAGGAAAAAACGCTCGGTCAACCCGTGGCTGTAGCGGTAGTCGGCGGTGAGCTGGTTGTCCGTTCCCACCTTCACGTCGTCCTCGAACACGTCCTCCGCGTA
This sequence comes from Burkholderiales bacterium, assembly GCA_036554965.1. Taxonomy (GTDB): domain Bacteria; phylum Pseudomonadota; class Gammaproteobacteria; order Burkholderiales; family SHXO01; genus SHXO01. Next base: position 7,444 of record DATBMG010000101.1, on the reverse strand, counting down.
GTAGTAGCGCGCCTGCAGGCGGTGCTCATCGCCGGTCGCGGTGGTGCGGTCGGAGCGGAAGCGCACCACGAGGTCGTTGTCGCTGTCGTCGCCGCGGCGCGCGACGAAACCGACGTTGAGGCTGCTCTTCCAGGCTTTCAGCGGATTGATGCGCGCCAGGAAGGCAAGGGCGCGGCTGGGCGGCGCGGCTGGCGCGGGCGCCGGTTCGGCCGCGGGCGCAGGCGCTTGTTCCGGCGCCGCGGCCTGCTCTGGTGCCGCTTGCTCCGGCGGCGCTTGCTCTGGGGCCGCCGCTTGCTCTGGTGTGCCCGGTGCGGCGCTGCGCTCCACGCTCAGGATCAGCCGGCGCTCGATGTACAGGCGGCCGAGAGCCTCGGAGTCGAACACGATCTCGTCCGCGCGCTCTTCCACGACCGTGCCGATCAGCTTCTCGCCGGTGCGCGTGGTAAGCACGTCCGCCGGGCTCGGGGCGCTCGCCGCCAGCCCGACGCCGAGCGTCATGATGCGAAGCCATCGCAAGGGCACAGGCTCTCGGTTCGGCGGCTAGAAAGCCGGCAATGCTACCGTGATACGGTGCCGTCCGCGTTCGCGGGCTGGAACGTCACTCGCACCAGGACCCGGCTGCGCACGCTACGTCCATCGCGCTCGCCCGGCCGGAAGCGTGCCGCTCGAAACGCCTCCAATGCCGCCTCTTCGAAGGTGTTCGGTGGCTGCGCATCCACCACCGCGCTGTCGTGCACGCGCCCGCTCTCGTCGATCAGCAACAGCAGCGTGACCTCGCCCCCGGTGTCGCCGGCGGCTGCTTGCGGGTGGACGGGCCGCACCGGCGCGAGCGCGACGGGAAACACGTCGAGCTGTGCGGCGGAGTACCAGGTCGGGTCGCTGAGCAGCGGCATCTCGACCGGAGGCAGCGCGTCGGCCGCGGCCTGCCGCGCGCGCCGAACGAGCTCCGCCGCTGCATCGATCGGCGCCCATCGCGGTTCGGCGACGGCGGATGGGTGCGGCGCGGGCTGCGCGGCGCGTCGTGCGTGCCCATCGAGCGGTTGCGGCTCGGGCCGACGTGCTGCCGTATCGGACACGGCTTGAATGCGCGCGAGGATCGGCTCGGTTGCCGGCGCCGTGCTCGGGCGCCGCACGGCGACGCCGAAGATCAGAGATGCATGCAGCGCCGCGGAGAACAGCACGGCAAGCGCCAGCCGCGCGTCGGCATCGACCACTGCACCTCCCTCCGCCTGCGGTCAGTTCTCCTTCTTGCCGCTCAAGTAGCTCTCGATCTGCGCGGCGGAGATCGCACCCGGCACGCGATCGCCGTTGGCGAAGATCAGCGTCGGCGTGCCGTTGATGCCCTTCTTGCGCCCGAACTCCACGATCCGGTCCACCGGGTTGGCGCACTCGCCGTTGCCGCCTGGCTCCACGCCGTGCTGCATGTAATCGTCCCATGCCTTGATCTTGTCCGGCGAGCACCAGATGCGCTTCGACACGTCGGGAGCCTTCGGGTGCAGCGACTCGATCGGGTAGAGAAACATGTAGATGGTGACGTTGTCGAGCTTGGCGAGGTCGTTCTCCACGCGGCGGCAGAACGGGCAATCGGGGTCGGAGAACACCGCCATCTTGCGCTCGCCGCTGCCCTTGACCCGCTTGAAGGCGAGATCGAGCGGCAACTCATCGAAGGCGATGGCCGTGAGCTTGCGCTTGCGCTGCTCGGTCAAGTTGGTCATGTTCTTGGTCGAGATGATGCTGCCGTCGATGACGTACTCGAACTTCTCGTCGGCGTACAGCACCTCGCCTTCGACCACGATCTCGTACAGGTTCAGGTACGGCAGCTTGGTGACGCTCTGCACCTGGGCCTTGGGGAACTTGGCCGCGAACGCCTTGCGCACTGCGGCCTCGTTGGCGCCGGCCATGCTGCTTGCGGCCAGCAATGCGGCCGCAACGGCCAGGGTGATGAATCTCGTCAGCATGTGGGATCCTTCAAGTGGGGTGGCGGTAGCACCTCTACCCGAGCGCCCTTCACCCGAGAGCGTGGCGCACCAGCAGCTGCTTGATCGGGCCGGTGCTGTCCACCAGAGACAGCCCCCGGTTTCGCACCCAGGATGCTGGCCGGCCGGCGGCGCCGAACAGCCGCTGCAACCCGTGCGTCACCCAGGTCATGGCCAGGATGTCTTCGCGGCGCGCGCGCTCGTAACGGCGCAGCAGCCGCACCTCTCCGGCGTCGTGGCACGCCCCACCCTGTAGCAGAACCTGCGCCAGCTCGCGCGCATCCTGAAACCCGAGGTTGACTCCCTGCCCGGCGAGCGGGTGCAGATTATGCGCGGCGTCCCCCACCAGCGCAAGGCGCGCGCGCACCAGGCTCGGCACGCGCACCAGCTGCAGCGGGAAGGCCGCCGGCGGCGTGATCAGCCGCAGCCGGCCCAGCGCGCCCCGGCTCGCCTCGCGCACGCGCTCGGCCAGCGCCTCGGCGCTCGCTGCCATCAGCTCCTCCGCCACGCCCTGCTGCGCAGACCACACCATCGAGGAGCGGCTGCCGGGCAGCGGCAACAGGGCCAACACGCCGTCGGCACGGAACCATTGGAAAGCGTTGTTGCGGTGCGCGCAGTCGACTTCGAAGTTGGCCACCACCGCACTGTGTTCGTAGGGGCTCGTCGAAGCCGGCATGCCGGCCTGGGTGCGCAGCCAGGACTGGGCGCCGTCGGCCGCGACCAGGAGCTTGGCGCGCAACGGCGCCTGGCCGTCGAGCGTGAGCAGCGCCGCGTCCTGCTCGAAAGCGACCGCCTGGCACTGCGCCGGCGCCAGCACCGACACAGCCGACCGCTGCAGGCGCCGCCACAGCGCATCCAGCAGCACGCGGTTCTCCACGATCTGCGCCAGATGCGCCACCCGCGCCTCATGGGCCTCGAACGTGAGCCGGCCGCCGCCGGCGTCGCCGTACACTTGCATCGCGTCCACCGGTGCCATGCGCGCCGTGTCGGGCCAGGCGCCGCAGCCGGTCAGGAAGGCCTGGCTGCCGGGGCTGATGGCGTACACGCGCACATCCCAGTCGAGCGGCGAGTCGGGCAAGGGAGACGGCGGCGCGCCGCGATCGATCAGCGCCACGCGCAACCCGCCCCCATCCAGCGCACACGCCAGGCTCAGGCCGACGAGCCCGCCACCGACGATCGCCACATCGAGGTCTGAGGAGTGCATGAAGGAATGCGGTTCGGCAATGCTGCGCCAACGACAGTCACGGGATCTTACGCGAGGCTCCCATTCCTCCACCCCGCGCCGATTGGATTCGGTACCATCATGGCCCGAGCGCGCCTTGACAGTGGCGCGCGGGCTCACGTACCCTTTCGCCCCTTACTTTTCGGCCACTACGGGTACTTTCGGCCCATGCGGGGTTGAAAGACCTTGGCGACCGTTGAAAGACCCTGCCGGCCGTTAACAAAACGTGGCGAATTAGCTCAGCGGTAGAGCAGAGGAATCATAATCCTTTGGTCGGGGGTTCAAATCCCTCATTCGCCACCAGCCCCCATTTCCGCACGCGTGTTGCAGTCTTTCGAGGTCACTTTGCGCAGCGGCGCGCGCCGCATCACGCGGTTCGCGCGCCGGGCGACGGCGGTGGCGTTGCTCGCCTGCGTGCTCGTCCTGAGTGCCTCCCCAGGGGAGGGTTTTGCCGCCCGCAATCTGCCCAAGGACGCGCGCTTCGGCAAGCTCACCGCCTTCACCTATCCCTACGCCAGCATCGGTGGCAAGGCCTTGCGCATGAGCCCGGGGGCGAAGATCTACAACGAGCAGAACCTGATCATCATGCCCGCCGCCATGCGCCAGCAGGCCAAGGTGCTGTACCGGCTGGACAACGCAGGCAGCCTGTCCGCGATCTGGTTGCTCACCGAGCACGAGGCCGCCGCCTTCGAGCGCCGCTTCCCGCCGGTCAAACCCGCCCCCGACACCGGCGCCGCTTCGGCCACCGTCCCGGCCGGCAGCGCCCAGTAGCATCCGCACGCGTTCCGCGTCTTTCGCGTCATGGCCGGCAAGTTCTTCATCCGCACCTTCGGCTGCCAGATGAACGAGTACGACTCGGACAAGATGGCGGACGTGCTGCGCGCCGAGCAGGCGATGGAGGCCACCGACGATCCCGCGCAAGCCGACCTGATCCTGTTCAACACCTGCTCGGTGCGCGAGAAGGCGCAGGAGAAGGTGTTCTCCGACCTGGGGCGCGTGCGCGCGCTGAAGCGGCGCAATCCCGGCCTGCTGATCGGAGTGGGCGGCTGTGTCGCCAGCCAGGAGGGCGCGGCCATCACCGAACGCGCGCCGTTCGTGGACCTGGTGTTCGGCCCGCAGACGCTGCATCGGCTGCCGCAGATGATCGAGGCGCGGCGCAGCTCCGGCCGGCCGCAGGTCGACGTGTCCTTCCCCGAGATCGAGAAGTTCGACCACCTGCCACCGGCCCGCGTGCAGGGCGCCAGCGCCCTTGTCTCGATCATGGAAGGCTGCAGCAAGTACTGCAGCTTCTGCGTGGTCCCCTACACGCGCGGCGAAGAGGTGTCACGGCCCTTGGACGACGTGCTCACGGAGGTGGCCGGGCTCATGGACCAAGGCGTGAAGGAGATCACGCTGCTCGGCCAGAACGTGAACGCCTACCGCGGCCGGATGGCGGATCGGGAGACGGCCGACTTCGCGCTGCTGCTCGAGTACCTGGCGGAGATGCCGGGGCTCGCGCGCATCCGCTACACCACCTCGCATCCCAAGGAATTCACGCAGCGCCTGATCGACGCGCACGCCGCGATCCCGCAGCTCGCCGGCCACGTGCACCTGCCGGTGCAGGCCGGCTCCGACCGGGTGCTCGCGGCCATGAAGCGCGGCTATACCGTGCTCGAGTACAAGTCCATCGTGCGCCGGCTGCGCGCCGCGCGCCCGCAGATCTCGATCTCCTCCGATTTCATCGTCGGGTTCCCCGGCGAAACCGAGGAGGATTTCCAGGCGACGCTGCGCCTGGTGGAGGAAGTCGGTTTCGACACCAGCTTCAGCTTCGTCTACAGCCGCCGCCCCGGCACGCCCGCGGCCGGCTTGCCGGACGATACCCCGCAGGCGCTCAAGCTCGAGCAGCTGCAGCGCCTGCAGGAGCGGCTCAACGCCCTGGCCCAGAGCATCAGCCGCGCCATGCTGGGCACTCGCCAGCGCGTGCTGGTGGAAGGCCGCTCGCGCAAGGATGAGCACGAGCTCTCCGGCCGCACCGAGAACAACCGCGTGGTCAACTTCGCCGGACATCCGCGCCTGATCGGGGAGCTCGCGGACGTGACGGTCACCGCCGCCCTGCCCCACTGCCTGCGCGGCGAAGTACCGACTTCATGATCGTCGTGAAACCTTCCGTGGTCCGAATCGATAGACGGCGCTGCGCTGCGAAGGAGCGGCGCGCCAATTGAGCTCCCTGGAGATCTCCTTCACGCCGGTGGACAACCAGAGGTTGGCCAACCTGTGCGGCGTGCTCGACGAGAACCTCAAGCAGATCGAGTCGGCGTTCGACGTGAGCATCGCGCGCCGCGGCGAGAACTTCAGCATCGCCGGCGCGCCGCCGCAGGCGGAGCTCGCCGCCGAGGCGCTGCGTCGCTTCTACGACCAGGCCGGCAGCGAGCTGAACCTCGAGGATGTGCAGCTTGGCCTGATCGAGGTGGCCAATCCCACCGGCGCGGAGGGCGCCGAACAGCCGGCGCTGATCACGCGCCGGCGCGACCTGCACGCGCGCACGCCGCACCAGGTGCAGTACCTGCGCCATATCCGCGAGCACGACATCACCTTCGGCATCGGGCCGGCGGGCACCGGCAAGACCTACCTGGCGGTGGCCGCGGCGGTGGACGCGTTCGAGCGCGACGCCGTCAAGCGCATCGTGCTGGTGCGCCCCGCAGTGGAGGCGGGCGAACGCCTGGGTTTCCTGCCCGGCGACCTGGCGCAGAAGGTCGACCCCTACCTGCGGCCACTGTACGACGCGCTCTACGACCTGATGGGGTTCGAGAAGGTGAGCAAGCTGTTCGAGCGCGGCAGCATCGAGATCGCGCCGCTCGCCTACATGCGCGGGCGCACGCTGAACCATTCCTTCATCATCCTGGACGAGGCGCAGAACACTACGCCCGAGCAGATGAAGATGTTCCTCACGCGCACCGGTTTCGGCACCAAGGCGGTGATCACCGGCGACATCACCCAGATCGACCTGGCGCGCGGCCAGAAGAGCGGCCTGGTGGACGCGGCCGAGGTCTTGAAGGACGTGCGCGGCATCGCCTTCACGCGCTTCACCAGCGAGGACGTGGTGCGCCATCCGCTGGTGGCCCGCATTGTCAACGCCTACGAGGCGGCCTCCCAGCGCGGCGTGCGCCCGCCGGACGATGGGCAGTCGAAGACCTCCTAGTCTGTCGATGAGCACGCAGTTCGCCGTCGCGGCGCGGGGCCGGCCCAGCCGCAGGCGGCTGCGCGCGTGGGCGCAGGCGGCGCTCGAGCGCGATGCCCAGGTGACCCTGCGCCTGGTCGGCCGGGCGGAGGGTCGGCGCCTCAACCGCGACTTCCGCGGGCAGGATCACGCCACCAACGTGCTCACCTTCGTCTACTCCGAGCCCGGACAGCCGCTCGACGGCGACATCGTGCTGTGCGCGCCGGTGGTGGAGGCCGAGGCGCGCGCGCAAGGCAAGGCGCGCGACGCGCATTACGCTCATCTGGTGGTGCACGGCATGCTGCATTTGCAGGGCTACGATCACCAGCGCAACGCGGCCGCCGCGGCGATGGAGGCGCGGGAGTCTGAAATCGTAACGCGGCTGGGGTATGCTGATCCGTACGCCGACGATGGACCCTCACCCTAAACCCACTCTCCTGGAGCGCATCGGTGCGATCCTGATGCGCGAGCCGGAGGACCGCGATCAACTGGTGGAGCTGCTGCGCTCGGCGTACGAGCGCAACCTGATCGACGCCGACGCGCTGGGCATGATCGAGGGCGCGCTGCAGGTCTCCGAGCTGCAGGCGCGCGACATCATGGTGCCGCGCGCGCAGATGGACCTGGTGGATCTGCACGAGGCGCCCGAGCAGATCCTGCCCAAGGTAATCGAGTCGGGGCATTCGCGCTTCCCGGTGTACGGCGACAACAAGGACGATATCGTCGGCGTGCTGCTCGCCAAGGACTTGCTGCGCTACTTCGCCGGCCACGAGGTCAGTCTGCGCGAGATGCTGCGCCCGGCGGTCTTCGTGCCCGAGTCCAAGCGCCTGAACGTGCTGCTGCGCGATTTCCGTCGCAACCGCAACCACATGGCGATCGTGGTGGACGAGTACGGCGGCGTGGCCGGGCTGCTCACCATCGAGGACGTGCTGGAGCAGATCGTCGGCGAGATCGAGGACGAGCACGATTACGACGAGGCCGACGACAACATCGTGCAGGACAAGCCCGGTCAGTACCGGGTGAAGGCGCTCACCGAGATTCGGGACTTCAACG
>DATBMG010000058.1:0-6199 GCA_036554965.1 Burkholderiales bacterium | reverse complement strand
CGAGTAGCCGATCCGGCCCCCGACCGCCTTCCAGCCCGGATGGCCGATGTAGACCGCCGGCGGGAACGGGCTCCCGAGCATCGACCCGACGATCGCACCCAGCCCGTCGGCGAGCAGGATCTTGCGCAGGTTGTAGTTGTCTCCCGCGGCCGAGGCGCTCTCGACGTTGTTCATCGCCTCGGTGAAGTTGTAGATGCCCAGCGGAATGGCGGTGGCGAGCAGCGGACCGATGCTCGCCAGGCCGCTGAAGACGTGCGACGAGAAGAACGGCAGGTGCAGGCCGAAGCTTTCGAACGCCTTGGTCACCTGCTCGCCCTTCATGTAGTCGCTCCAACCGAACGCGGCGGCGATCCAGCCGATCGCCGCGCCCAGGATCACCGCCGCCAGGCCCCCGGGAATGCCGCCCGGCAGGCGCTTGTTGGCGGTCCAGGCGATCAGCACGATGGCGAAGCAGGCCAGCCCGATCCACGGCACCTCCCACATCTGAAACGCGGGACGCATCGAGATGAACGCGATCGAGATGCCGGCCAAAGTGCCCAGCATCGCCGCGCGCGGGGTGACCTTGCGGATCCACGGTCCGACGAACGCGCCGATCAGCACGATCACGCCGATGATGAAGCACCACGCCAGGCCGGCCTGGTAGGCGAGCATCGGGTCGTTGGTGGCGAGGTAGGTGGGCAGCATGATCACCAGCACCACGATGAACATGTGCGGCACGCTCGGCCCGTAGGGCATCGCCGTCACGTCGGAACGCCCCTCTTTCTTGGCGAGCTGCCAGGCGAGATAGGCGTAGAACAGATTGCCCAGCGGCAGCGCGATCCCCAGCGCCGGCAGCACCCGCCCGTACACGGTGTCGGGCGGAAGCTGGACTACGTACAGGCACAGCGTGGTCAGGACGATCACGTTGAGCAGCACGTTGGTGAACAGTCCGAAGAACCCGTTCAAGTCGCCCGCCACCCACCAGCGGGCACCCCCTGCGACGTTCGTCATGGTCCTCTCCCTCCTGTTGTGGTTGTGGTGAACTGCTCAGCGGTGAATGCGTGTGCCGGTCGCTCCTGCCAGGGCCCGCCCCAGGTTGGGCGGGTCGGTGATGATCGCGCGCCCCTGCGGGGCGCCGGTGAGATAGCGGCGGATGGCTTCGATCTTCGGCCCCATGCTGCCCGCGGGAAAGTGCCCCTGCGCCGCGTAGTCGTCGAGCTGCGCCAGCGAGATCTCGTCGAGCCATTTCTGCTGCGGTGTGTTGAAGTGGATCGCCACGCGCTCCACCGACGTGGACACCACGAAAAGCTGCGCGCCCAGCTGCTGCGCGAGCAGGCTGGAGGCGAGGTCCTTGTCGATCACCGCTTCCAGGCCGCGCAGATCGCCGCGCTCGTCGCGCATCACCGGGATGCCGCCGCCGCCGCAGGCGATCAGCACGAAGCCCTGCGTCACCAACTGGCGGATGGCGTCCAGCTCGACGATCTCCTTGGGCTCGGGCGAGGCGATCACCCGCCGCCAGCCGCGGCCGGCGTCCTCGGCCACCGTCCAGCCCAGTTGCTGCGCAAGATGCTTGGCGGTGTCCTCGTCCATGTGCGCGCCGATCGGCTTGGTCGGGCGCTGGAACGCCGGGTCGTCGGGCGCCACGCGCACCTGCGTGACCAGCGCCACCACGTTGCGCGAGACGCCGCGGCGCTGCAGCTCGTTGTACAAACCGCGCTGGAACATGTAGCCGATCGCACCCTGGGTGTCGGCGTCGGCGTAATCCACCGGCACCTCCGGCACCTGGCCTTTGGCGATGCCTGAGCGGCGCAGGATGAAACCGACCTGCGGTCCGTTGCCGTGCGTGAGCACCACCGTCCAGCCCTGCTCGACGATGTCGGCGACGTAGCGGCAGGTGATCTCCGCGGCCGCCGCCTGATCGCGGATCGACTCCTTGCCCGGGCCGAGGATCAGCGCGTTGCCGCCGACCGCCACCACCGCGATGCGCGCGCTTTTTTTCATTTGCGCTCGACGCGCGCGTCGAGCGCGCGCACCGCTTGCGTGAAGCAGGCGAGCGGCGCGGCGGTGACGCCCGCGCCGATCTGGCCGATGCCGGCCTGCTTGTGCGCGATGCCGGTGTTGATCACCGGCAGGATGCCGGTGTCGAGCACCTTGCGCGCGTCGATGCCGGCCGGCGTGCCGGTGAAATTCAGCGCCGGCAGAGTGAACGCCGTGTTGCGGCCGAGCGTGATGTGCCGCATCGACTGCGTGGTGGCGACCGCGTCGGCCGGCGTGCCGCCGACGAACTGCACGATCGCCGGCGCCGCCGCCATGGCGAAGCCGCCCAGGCCCGCGGTCTCGGTGATCGCCGAATCGCCCAGGTCGCCGGCGGCGTCGCCCGGGCCGTAACCGCTGAAGTACAGGCCGTCCACCTGCGGCGCGTCGGCCTCGAACCAGGTCGCCCCGGTGCCGGACAGGCGAACGCCGAAGCGCACGCCGTTGCGCGCCATGGCCGTCACCATGCTGCTGCTCGTCACGCCGTGCGCCGCGTCGAGCATGCTCTTGCAGGCGGCCATCGACAGGTTGAGAAAGGTGTGGTCGTTGTCGGCCACGAAGCGCACCGCCTTCGCGACGATGTCGCCGGGCAGGCCGGACTCCACCAGCGCGGGCAGCAGCCGCTTGAGCAGCAGCCCGCTGGCTGCGGCGTTGCGGTTGTGCACCTCGTCGCCCATGTGCAGCGCCTGCGCCATCAGCGGCTTCAGCTCGATCGGCCCGGCCCGTTGCAGCGCGGCGGCCAGCGCCGGCCCGAGCGTTTCCGCCATCCAGCGCAGGCGCTCGATCACCTCCGCGCCGTTGGCGCCGAAGCGCAGCACCTTGCCCAGCCCCTCGTTCATGTTCGAGAAGCAGCGCGCGCCGCTCACCGCGTTCTCCACAATCCACACCGGCATCGACGGGCTGATGACGCCGGCCATCGGGCCGACGGCGTCATGATGGTGGCAAGGCGAGAAGGCGATGCCGCCGCTGCGCGCGAGCCGCTCGGCCTCGGCCAGGTCGCGCGCCCAGCCCTCCAGCAGGCAGGCGCCGAGGATCGCGCCCTGCATCGGCCCGCACATCTCCGGCCAGGCGATGGGCGGTCCGGCGTGCGCGATGCACCGGCCCTGCATACCGGGTACCGCCTCGCGTGCGACGCCCACGCCGATCAGCGCCGGCTGCGCGTTGAGATAAGCGGCATAGGCCTGTTCGTTCGCCTGCTCGACCTGTGCAGCGCCCACCAGCCGCGCCAGCGCCATCCCGGCTTCGCGATCGCCCTCGGCGGGCGGTTGCCATTCGATCTGTGTGACGCGCGCGCCGCATTCGCGCGCCGAGTCCGCGAACGACGCCAGTCCGACGTTCACGATACTGGGCTTGTCCTTGAACCAGAGGCTCATCGCTGGACGATCCGCGCCGCCAGGCGCACGGCCTGCGCGTTGCTGTTGGCGAGCAGCATCCCCATGCCGGCCAGCGCGGCGGACTGGCGGTCCAGGTTCTGCGGATCGGCCTCGGTGCCGCACACCTGGCCGACGAAGGCGATCTCGCGGCCGGCCCTGCGCGCGACATCGCGGGCCTGCGCGAGCGCGGCACGCATCTCGGCGGCCGGATCGGAATGGCTGCCGTACCCCAGCACCACGTCGAGCAGGATGACGGCGACGCTCGGATCGGCCGCCTCCTGCACGATGCGCTCGTTGCGCAGTCGATGGTCGATCATCGGATGCGGGCGGCCGCGCGTGAACACGTCGTCGCCCAGGTCCACCAGCGTGTGTCCCTCGCTGTGCCAGGGATCGGCGAGATCGCGCGCGCGGCCCACGTGTGTGTTCGAATGCACCTCGCCGATCTGCGCCTCGAGCAGCAGCAGCGTGGCCTCATAGCAGAAGGTCCCGCCGCTGTAGAGGCCGCGCACGTAGCGCTGCTCCGGAGCGAGCTTCGGAGCCGTTCCGGCGGCGCCCGGCTGCGGCGCCTGCCCGAACGCACGTCCCTCGGCCAACGCCACGGCTGCGCGCGCCGCGTCCTCCAGCGTGTACGCACTGTGCAGATTGCCGCCGCTCGCCTCCGCGGGCTGTGCGCCTAGGAAGTTGACCACCACCGGCTTGCCGGCGCGGCGCGCCTCGCCCAGGATGCGTTGCGCAATCTCCGGGGCGGGCGGTTTGGAGATCAGCACGATCACGCGCGTGGCGGGATCGGCGGCGAGCGCGCGCAGGCCGGCGAGCATCGACAGGCCGCCCACCTCCTGCTTGAGGTCGCGCCCGCCGGTGCCGATCGCTTGAGTGATGCCGCTGCCCATGCGGTCGATGAGCACGGTCACCTGCTGCAGGCCCGTGCCGGAGGCGCCCACCAGGCCGATGGGACCCGCGCGCACCTTGTTGGCGAACGCGAGCGGCACACCGCCGACGATGGCCGTGCCGCAATCGGGGCCCATCACGATCAGGTCGCGCGCATCGGCCTGGCGCTTGAGCATCACCTCGTCGGCGAGCGCCACGTTGTCCGAGAACAGCATGACGTTCAGCCCCAGGTTCACCGCCTTGAGCGCCTCGGCGGCGGCATACTCGCCCGGCACCGAGATCAGCGCCAGCCCCGCGCGCGCTTCCGTCAACGCCATCGCGATGCTGCGCGGCGCCAGCTTCTGGCCAGGGCCGCGGTCGCCCGACTCCTCGCTCTCACCGCGGTCGGACAGCAGCTTCTGCGCTTCGGCGAGCGCCGCTTCCACCGCGGCCGGCTCGCCGGCCAGCATGATCAGCAGATCGTTGGGGCCAGCCTGCACGCCGCTCACGTCGGTGCCGGCCTCGCGCAGCAGGTCCAGGTTGGCCGGCGTGGCCATGCTCGCCGACGCGCCGCTGATGCCGGGAAGGCGTGCCAGCTTCGAGGCGAGCTGCATCAGCGTCACCGAGTCGCGGTACGTCTTGCGCAGAACGTGGAACTTAGCCATCGCACGGCTCTGAATGGTACGGCTCTGGTTGGTTACCGCTCTGGGGGGCGCGGCGCCGCGTCGTACGGGCTTGGGGCCGCCGCGGTTTCCACCGCTGCAAGCAGCCCCGCCGCTGCGTCCAGCCCCGAGGTCGCACCTACGGCGGCGAGATCCGCGAGCGCGCGCTGCGCTTCGGCGAGGTCGCGCACCAGCGCGTTCGCGAACTGCGCCAGCGGTTCCGAGAACGCGGCGGCCAACGCATCCTCGAGATGCGCGCCGCTCACATCGGTGGTGCGCGCAAGGCGCGCGCGCACCGCCTGGCACAGCACTTCGCTGCGGCGGTCTGGCCCCAGCAGTGCGGTGCCGGCAAGCCAGCCGATCAGGGCGTCGTCTCCCGCCGGTGTGAGGCCTGGCCCCAGACCGACGAGACCGTGCACCGCTTGCGCGATCGCGGCGGCGCTGCCGCCGCGATAGGCGTCGCGCAAGGCAAGCAGCCGCAACCGCAGCGGACTCTTCTCTGGGTGAAGGACTTGCAGCGCCCCGATCGCGCGAGCGATGTGATCCGCACTTCTCAGACTGCGCTGCACGCTGCCGCGCCACACCTGTACGCCATCGGTCGCGATGCGGATCGATACCACGAACCGGGACTCGATGCACAAGTCCCCGCCGTCCCATCGAAACGCCGCCCCCGGCGAGAACCAGCGCGCGAAATCTCCGCAAGGCCGACGCAGGCGCACGCCGTGCGCAATGCGCGGCGCGTTCGCGGCCAGCAGCGCGGTGAGACCGCCGCGTTCGCCAACCAGGTTCGCCGCGCGCGCGAACACGCTGTGCACGTACCCGCAGCCGCCGCGCCGCACCCGTGCGCCAATGCTCTCCGCCAACCAGGGGCTCTCTGCCTGCCGGGCTTCGAGCGGACTGCCTGCGGGCTGCATCGGCCTGCTAACCCAGCGCCGCGAGCACACGCGACGAATCCGTCACCCAGCCGAAGATGGCGCCCTGGGCCTTGATCATGGCCAGGCCCGCCTTCTGGAACTCGGGGAAGTAGGAGCCCACGCAATCGGACCGCACCAGGCACTCGAAGCCGCGGTCGTTGGCTTCGCGCACGCTGGTGTTGACGCACACCTCGGTGGTGACACCGCACACGATCAGGCTGGCGATGCTGCGGTTGCGCAGGATCAGCTCGAGATCGGTGGCGTAGAACGCGCCCTTGCCGGGCTTGTCGATGACCGGCTCGCCGGCGACCGGATACAGCTCGGGCACGATGTCGTGGCCGTGCTCGCCGCGCACCAGCAGCCGTCCCAT
>DATBMG010000039.1:0-36044 GCA_036554965.1 Burkholderiales bacterium | reverse complement strand
CTCGGTGGCCGACATCGCCACCTACCCCTGGGTCGCCCGCTACGAATGGCACAAGGTGGACCTGAACGAGTTCCCCGCGGTGAAGCGCTGGTTCGACGTCGTCGGCGCACGGCCCGCAGTGCAGGCCGGGATGAAGGTCCCCGCCCCCCGGGCCTAGCGCCGGCGCACGGCCAGTTTCAACGCGGCCGCCTGGGCAAGCCCGCCGGCGCGCGCACGCGGCTAAAGACCGCCTGGCGCCTGCCGATCTTGACAATGCGCTTCCCGTCCGCGTGTGCCGCGGCCGGGCCAGCCCGCATCGCTCACAAGGCCGCCCCCCGATGGATGCTTCGCTGCCCGACAAGATCGGCAAGTACCCCGTCCTGCGCGAGATCGGCCGAGGGGCGACCAGCGTGGTCTACCTCGGGCGCGACCCATTCGCCAACCGCGACGTCGCCATCAAGGTGGTACGCAACCAGTCGCCGGGCGACGCCGATCTGCAGCGCCGCTTCCGCAAGGTGTTCCTGAACGAGGCGGCGCTGGTAGGCAAGCTGTTCCACCCGCATATCCTCGCGATCTACGACGCGGTCAGCGATCAGGACGTGTCCTACATCGTGATGGAGTACATGGACGGCAAGACGCTGGAGAACTACTGCGAAGTCGCCAACCTCCTGTCGGTGAGCAAGGTGGTGGAGATCGCGTTCAAGTGCAGCCTCGCGCTCGCCTTCGCGCACCGCCAGGGCGTGATCCATTGCGACATCAAGCCGGCCAACATCCTGATCAGCGGCGACACCGACATCAAGATCAGCGACTTCGGCGCCGCCCTCTACGAGCGGGCCGATCACACGCACTTGAAGGGCGTGGGCTCGCCGGCCTATATGTCACCCGAGCAGGTGCAGGACAAGGAGCTCGACTTCCGCACCGACATCTACTCGCTGGGCGTGCTGATGTACCAAATGCTCACCGGCAAGCTGCCGTTCCGCGCGTCGAGCAAGGCGAGCCTGCTGTATCAGGTGGTGAATATCCCGCCGGTGCCGCCGTCCACCTTCCGCCGTGAGATCCGCCCGGATCTCGACCGCCTGGTGCTGCGCTGCCTGGAGAAGGATCCCGCGGCGCGCTTTCCCAGCTGGAGCGATTACTCGCGCGAGCTGACTCACTCCTACCGTGGCCTGGAGATCCCCACCGAGAACCTGTCCGACACCGACAAGTTCAGCACTTTGCGCAGCCTGTCCTTCTTCCGCGACTTCCGCGATCAGGAGCTGTGGGAGGTGGTGCGCATCACGCAGTGGCGCAAGTACCTGCAAGAGCAGAGCATCATCCGCGAGGGGGACACCGGCGAGAACTTCTTCATCATCACCACCGGCGAGGCCAAGGTGACCAAAGCCGGGCGGCTGCTCAACATCCTGCGGCCGGGGGACTGCTTCGGCGAGATGCTCTACTTCAGCGAGACCAACACGCGTCGCACCACCACCATCGCCTCGCTTTCGCCGCTGGCGGTGATCGAGATCAAGGCGGGGGACCTGAACCAGGCTTCCGACGCGCTGCAGAAGGAGATGAACAAGGCCTTCCTGCGCATTCTGATCGACCGCCTCACCTGGGCCAACAACCGCCTCGCGGCGGCCTAGGGCGCCCTTAAGGCGCGATTTGGGAACAGCCCGCTCTCACAAGGCCGGGTACGCGCATATCCCGGGTAGGTTGTGCAAGGCGTGCTCCCTTGCGGCGTCTCAGGGAAGCAGGACCGCGGCGCCCTGTAGCCGACCTTCGCGCAGCTTCGCCAGCGCTTCGTTGCCCGCGGCGAGCGGCAGCGTCTCCACGTGCGTGCGCACCGGCACCCGGGGCGCCAGCGCCAGGAACTCCTCGCCATCGCGGCGCGTGAGGTTGGCTACCGACTGCACGCTGCGCTCGCCCCACAGGATCGAATATGGGAAGGCCGGGATATCGCTCATGTGGATGCCCGCGCAGATCACCCGGGCGCCCTTGTCCACCGCTCGCAGCGCGATCGGCACCAGCGCGCCGACTGCGGCGAACACGATCGCCGCGTCGAGCTTCGCCGGCGCGGCCTCGTCCGACCCTCCCGCCCAGCGCGCCCCCAGCTCACGCGCGAACTGCTGGGCCGGCACGTCGCCGGGACGGGTGAACGCATATACCTCCCGACCCTGCCAGCGCGCCACCTGCGCCACGATGTGCGCGGCGGCGCCGAAGCCGTAGATGCCCAGCCGCATCCCGTCCCCCGCCATCCGCAGCGCGCGGTAGCCGATCAGCCCCGCGCACAGCAGCGGTGCCGCCTCGGCGTCGCTAAACGCGTCGGGCAGCGCGAAGCAGTAGCGCGCATCGGCCACGGCGTACTCCGCGTAACCGCCGTCGATGTGATAGCCGGTGAAACGAGGGCGCTCGCACAGATTCTCCCGGCCGGCGCGGCAGTAATCGCACACGCCGCAGGTATGGCCCAGCCAGGGAATCCCGACGCGCTGGCCCGGTCCGAATCCCTGCACGCCTGCCCCGAGCGCCACCACGCGGCCAACAACCTCGTGCCCGGGTGTGATCGGATAGCACGCGTCGGCGAGGTCGCCATCGACGATGTGCAGATCTGTGCGGCACACGCCGCAAGCGCGGACGGCGACCAGCAGCTGCCCTGGTCCCGGCTCTGGAACCGGCAGCTCCTCCAGCCGCAGCGGCTGCCGGGGAGCATGCAGCTTCAGCGCGCGCATGGGACCTCGGGTGGCGTGCTCTTCCGGTGCCGGTCGTCGAGGCTGCCGCAGGGATTACTTGATCAGCAGGATCGGGACCTGAGCCAAGTGGATGACCTTGATGGTGACCGAGCCTAGCAGCATGTTGCCGAGCGCGCTCAGCCCGCGCGTACCCATCGCGATCAGATCGCAGCCGTGCTCGCTGCAGTAGTGCGCGATGGTGGCGGCCGGGTCTCCGACGCCCACGCGGGCGTGGAACGGCACGCCGCTGTCCTGCAGCAGCTGACGGGCGGTCTGCAAGGCCTTCTGGCCTTCGTCCTCGTAGTACTCGCGCAGCTGCTCCTGCGGGATGAACATCCTGACGGCGCCCGAGGCCACTGGAGGCTGCACGTTGACCAGATGGATCTCGAGCGTCTCCTGGTACCAGCCGCGCCGATCGAGCACATGACGCAACGCGCGCAAGGCGTTCTCGGAACCGTCTATCGGGATCAGGATCTTCATCCTGCAGCCTCCCTACTTCAGCACTGCGCGCGCGAGCTCGCCGATCTCTGCCGGGTTGCGCGTGATGTGAATCCCACACTCTTCCATCACCGCTAGCTTTTGGCTCCGGCCGGTCTCGCATGCGAGCGCATGCTCCACCTTAACATTTGCACTGCTCATGTTAGCCTCCGCCGAAAGCTAGCTCAGCACTGCGCGCGCGAGCTTGCCGATCTCTGCCGGGTTGCGCGTGATGTGAATCCCACACTCTTCCATCACCGCTAGCTTTTCTGCGGCGGTGCCCTTGCCGCCGGAGATAATGGCGCCGGCGTGCCCCATGCGCTTGCCGGGCGGTGCGGTGACCCCGGCGATGAAACCCACCACCGGTTTGGTCATGTTGTCCTTGATCCAGCGTGCCGCGGTCTCCTCGTCGTTGCCGCCGATCTCGCCCACCATGACCACCGCCTCGGTGTGCGGATCCTCGTTGAACATCTTCATCACGTCCAGGTGCTTGAGGCCGTTGACCGGGTCGCCCCCGATGCCCACGCAGGTGGATTGTCCCAGGCCCACTTCCAGCAGCTGCCCCACCGCCTCGTAAGTCAGCGTGCCGGAGCGCGACACCACCCCCACCGGTCCTTGCCGGTGGATGTGTCCCGGCATGATGCCGATTTTGATCTCGTCGGGGGTGATCACCCCCGGGCAGTTCGGCCCCACCAGGATCGCATTGCGGTCACGCATGCGGTAGCGCGTGCGGATCATGTCGCGCACCGGGATGCCCTCGGTGATGCAGATCACGAGGTCGACGCCCGCGTCCACCGCCTCGTCGATCGCGGCGGCCGCATGAGGCGGCGGGACGTAGATCACCGAGACGGTGGCGCCGGTCGCCGCCCGGGCCTCGAGCACGGTATCGTAGATCGGGATGCCCTCGAAGTCCTGTCCGCCCTTGCCCGGTGTGACGCCGGCGACGAAGCACTGCGCGCCGTTGCCGTAGGCGGCGCAGGCGCGGGTGTGGAACTGTCCTGTCCTGCCGGTGATTCCCTGGGTGATGACCCGCGTGTTCTTGTTGATCAGGATCGCCATCGATCGGAACCGTCCTTTACGCGCAGCTACGGCAACGCCATGGCGAGCGCGGCTCGCCCTGCGCTGTCGTGCGGCGGCCGAGATGGATCAAGCCGCCGCGGCGGCGACCGCCTTCTGCGCGGCGTCGGCCATGTTGGTTGCGGAGACGATGGGCAGACCCGATTCGGCCAAGATCTTCTTGCCGAGATCGACATTGGTGCCTTCCAGCCGCACCACCAGCGGCACCGACAACTCGACCTGCCGGGCGGCGTCCACCACGCCCTGCGCGATCACGTCGCACTTCATGATGCCGCCGAAGATATTCACCAGGATCGCGGCCAGGCGCGGGTTGGCGAGCATCAGCTTGAACGCCTCGGTGACCTTCTCGGCGCTCGCGCCGCCGCCCACGTCCAGGAAGTTGGCGGGCGCGCCGCCGTACAGCTTGATGATGTCCATAGTGGCCATGGCGAGGCCGGCGCCGTTGACCAAGCAACCGATGTCGCCATCGAGCGCGATGTAGGACAGCCCGTGCCTGGACGCCTCGATCTCGGCCGGATCCTCCTCGTCGAGATCGCGCAGCGCGACGATCTCGGGATGGCGGAACAGCGCGTTGTCGTCGAAGCTCATCTTCGCGTCGAGCGCCACCACCTTGCCCTCACCGGTGACGATCAGCGGGTTGATCTCCACCAGCGAGGCATCGGTCTCGTCAAAGGCGCGGTACAGGGCGCGCAGCAGCGCAGCAGCCTGCGCCATGGCGCCGCCCGGGATGCCGATCCGGTGTGCGGCGTCGGCCGCCTCGCCCTCGGTCAGCCCGGCGACCGGATCGATCGCGAGTTTGTGAATCCTGTCGGGCGTGCGCGCGGCCACTTCTTCGATGTCCATGCCGCCCTCGCTGGACGCCATCAGCACCACGCGCTGCGAGGCGCGATCCACCACCATGCCCACATACAGCTCGCTGCGGATGTCGGCGCCCTCCTCGATCAGCAGGCGCCGCACCCGCTGCCCGCCGGGACCGGTCTGATGCGTGACCAGGCGCATGCCCAGGATGTTGGTCGCGTGCTCCCGCAGCTCGTCCAGGCTGCGGGCCAGCTTCACCCCGCCGCCCTTGCCGCGCCCGCCGGCGTGGATCTGCGCCTTCACCACCCAGACGGGGCCGCCAAGCGCCCTGCCCGCCTCGAGCGCCTCTTCGACGCTGAAGCAGGGGAGCCCGCGCAGCGTCGGTACGCCGAATCGGCGCAGCACTTCTTTGGCCTGGTACTCGTGGATTTTCATTACGCTGGCACCGCAGAAGTGCGCGAGTATACCGCAAGCCCATCTGCCCAAAAGCCCCTGTGGTTGCCGTCTTCCGGCAGAAATTGCTCAAGCTTTGCCGGTACTTGCCGTAACGTGTTGGCCGGTGGCTCGCGCCGCCGGTGGACTGAAAAGGGCAAACCCGGCCGAAAGGCGGGGGCGCAAAGTCACCGGTCTACGGGAGTCAATCCCGGGCAAACCCGCGCAGCCGCGGGTGACAGTCGGGAGCGAGCCTAGGACGGCGGGATTACCAGTCGGCCCCGAGGCCCGGCGTACGCCGGCGCAACCGGATCCGCTCCCTCCTCCAATGGCTGGCCTATTGGAGGATGGACATGCATAGCATCGGTAGCGGCCGCTCACTCCACGAGCTCGGTGAGTTCTTCTATAGCGTCGTGCTCTTGTGCCTAGCTTTCATCGGGATGGGCGGCGTGGTGTATCACTGCATCGCTCCCATGGGCGTGTTCGCCCCTTGGCTCGGCCGCCTGTGGGATCAGCACCCGGCCTTCGCACTGCTGGTGTCGACCGGGCTGGTAGTGATGGTGCTCGCCGCGCGCGGTAACACCATGATGTTGCGCCCGAGGATCGGGTCGAACGATATTCCGCTTTATATCTTCGTCAGTCTTGGCACGTTTTTTGCATTTCGCTTGATATTCATTGGAATTCTCTAGGGCCGGGGCCTGTCGCTCAAGCCTCTAAAGTTTTCCGCTGATGCGACGTCATTGGTTTCAGGTCTCCTCCCCCTGTTGGGGAACTCTGGGCAGCGGGCCTCCTCCCCCTAGCTGCCCATTTTTTTGCCCTCTTTCCGGATCCCGCCGCCAGCCCGCCCTAAAGTTTTCCCCTAAAGTTCTCCGCAGCCGCGCCGTAACTCAAAACAGGTCTCCTCCCCTGTAATGGGGAACTCCTGGCAGCGGATCCTCCCCCGCTGCCTTTTTTTTGGCCGCCCGGGCCGGGCACCGGCCTGGATCAGACGGGGTCAGCGCTGGCGACTCTCGTAGATCTTCTCGATGAGCGAGCGGGCGCTGTCGTAGCGCCGCTGGGCTTCCGCGGTGAGCCCCTTGGCCGCGTCGACATCCTGGGCGGTCTTCTCCACTCGCAGGCGGGTTTCCTCGACTTCCCTCTTGGCTTCCTCGTGGTCCTCCCGGGCCTCCTCCGCCCGGCTCTGCGCGCGTCTCTCATCGCGCTGCGCGCGCTTCAGCTCCTCGTCGGCCGCCCGCAACCTGCGTTGCGCGTCCGGGAGGGAGTCGACCTGCGGGGTATCCTGGGCGGCTGCGCAGACCGCAGCGAGGGCCAGGACGAACGGGATGACGCGTGCACGGATCAGCATGGCGAGTGTCCTAAGCGGCTGGTGCCGGATAGAGGAGTCGAACCCCCGACCTTCGCATTACAAGTGCGCTGCTCTACCGACTGAGCTAATCCGGCACTGCGGCGGATTATAGCCGAGGGGCGGTAGCAGCTTATTCGGCGATCCCCGGCGCTACTTGACGATCTGCAACCGGGGTTTGCCGCCGCCAGGAGGCTTGGGCTTGTCGCCGTTGGCGTCGTTGCCCGTGGCCGGCACCAGGGTCGGCGTGGAGCGCTCCGCCCCCGCGGTCTGGAACGCCAGGCCCTGGCCGTTCTCCTTGGCGAAGATGCCGGCCACCGCGGCCACCGGCACCGACACCTCCCGCGACACGCCGTTGAAGCGCGCCGAGAACTGAATCAGCTCGTTGCCGATCTTGAGATTGCGCGTGGCGTCAGGGCTGATGTTGAGCACGATCTCCCCGTTGCGCACGTATTCCATCGGCACGCGCGTGGCGCTGTCGACCTTCACCGCCACGTACGGCGTGAAGCCGTTGTCCACGCACCACTCCCAGATGGCACGGATCAGATAGGGCGTGGTCGGTGCGTCCTTCACTTGCGCATCACCTTCTCGGAGGGCGTGAGCGCCTCGATGTAGGCCGGCCGGCTGAAGATGCGCTCGGCGTACTTCATCAGCGAGGCGGCCTGCTTGGGCAGCTGGATACCATAGTAGTCCAGCCGCCACAGCAGCGGTGCGATGGCCACGTCCAGCATGGAAAACTCGTCGCCCAGCATGTACTTCTGCTTCACGAATACCGGCGCGATCTGGGTAAGGCTGTCGCGAATCACGATGCGCGCCTTGTCGGCCGGTTTCTGCGGGCCCTTCTCGATGGTGTCGATATGGCAGAACAGCTCCTGCTCGAAGCGGAACAGAAACAGCCGCGCGCGCGCGCGCATCACCGGGTCGGCTGGCATCAGCTGCGGGTGCGGGAAGCGGTCGTCGATATACTCGTTGATGATGTTCGACTCGTACAGGATCAGGTCGCGCTCCACCAGCACCGGCACGCGGTTGTATGGGTTCATCACCGCCAGGTCCTCGGGCTTGTTGTACAGATCGACGTCCACGATCTGGAAGTCCATGCCCTTTTCGTAGAGCACGATGCGGCAGCGCTGGCTGAATGGGCAGGTGGTGCCTGAGTAGAGGGTCATCATAGGCTGAGGAGAGGCTTCACCGCGTGGCGATCAGTGCACGTCCTTCCAGTACTCTCTCTTGAGTAGATAGACGAACACGAACAGCACGCCTAGTGCGATCAGCACCACGTAGCCGGTCTGCACGCGCCGGACCCGCCCCGGCTCGCCCATGAACACGAGATAGTTGACCAAATCGGCTGCCAGCGCGTCGTATTCCCGGGGCGACAGCGCCCCCGGGCTCTCGAGCACCAGGGAGGTCTTGTGCGCCTCACCGTGCGGCCCCGGCTGCTGCACGACCTTGAGCACCTGCCGGCCCTGCAGCTCCCACAACACGTGCGGCATGCCGACGTTGGGAAACAGCAGGTTGTTCCATCCGGTCGCGGTGCTGTCGTCGCGGTAGTAGCTACGCAGATAGGTGTACAGCCAGTCGGCGCCGCGTGCGCGCGCGATCACCGAGAGGTCCGGCGGCGCCACGCCGAACCAGTCCTTGGCCGCGCCCCTGGGCATGGCCACGGTCATGGTGTCGCCGACTTTCTGCGCGGTGAACATCAGGTTGTCGCGGATCTGCTGCTCGGTGAGTCCGATGTCGGTGAGGCGGTTGTAGCGCATGTACTGCGCGCTGTGGCAGTTCAGACAATAGTTCACAAACACCCTGGCGCCGCGCTGGATGGAAGCCGCATCCGTAACATCGATGCGGGCCCGGTGCAGGGCCTCCTGCCCGGTTGCGGCCTGCGCGGCCAGAGGCAGAGCCAGCACCGCGAGCAGCGGCTTGCGCATCATTGCGAACGCGGTCAGCGCGCGCGACAGGGTCATCCGGTCACCCGCTCCGGCTCGGGACGGTGGCTGTCGATGCGCGTGTACCACGGCATCAGCAAGAAGAACAAGAAGTAGACCAGCGTGAACACACGCGCCAGGATCACCGCGGTATCGGTGCCGCCCAGCTTGCCCAGGAAATCCGTGGGCTGCGTGCCGAGCCAGCCCAGCACCAGGAAGCTCACCACGAACAGCGCCAGCGCGACCTTGTAGTAGGGTCCCTTGTAGCGGATCGACTTCACCGGGCTGCGGTCGAGCCAGGGCAGCGCGAAGAAGATCAGCACCGCGGCGCCCATCACGATCACGCCCCAGAACTGGCTGCCGAGGAACGCCGGCACGGCGCGCAGCATCGCGTAGTAGGGCGTGAAGTACCACACCGGAGCGATGTGCGTCGGCGTCTTCAGCGGGTCGGCCGGGATGAAGTTGTTGTACTCCAGGAAGTAGCCGCCCAGCTCCGGCGCGAAGAAGATGATGAAGCTGAACACCGCCAGGAACACCACCACCCCGACCGCGTCCTTCACCGTGTAGTAGGGGTGGAACGGGATGCCGTCGAGCGGCCTGCCGGCGGCGTCCTTCTTCTTCTTGATCTCGATGCCGTCCGGGTTGTTGGAGCCGACCTCGTGCAGCGCCATGATGTGCGCCACCACCAGCCCGAGCAGCACCAGCGGGATGGCGATCACGTGAAAGGCGAAGAAGCGGTTCAGTGTGGTGTCGGAGATCACGTAATCGCCGCGGATCCAAACGGCGAGATCCTCGCCGATGATCGGCACCGCGGCGAACAGGTTCACGATCACCTGCGCGCCCCAGTACGACATCTGGCCCCAGGGCAGCAGGTAGCCGAAGAACGCCTCGGCCATCAGGCACAGGTAGATCAGCACGCCCAGCAGCCAGAGCAGCTCGCGCGGCTTGCGATAGGAGCCGTACAGCAGTCCGCGGAACATGTGCAGGTAGACGGTCACGAAGAACAGCGACGCGCCGGTCGAGTGCATGTAGCGGATCACCCAGCCGCCGGGCACGTCGCGCATGATGTATTCAACCGAGCCGAACGCCTGCGCGGCGTCCGGCTTGTAGTTCATGGTGAGGAAGATGCCGGTGACGATCTGGATCACCAGCACGACCAGGGCGAGCGAGCCGAAGTAGTACCAGAAGTTGAAGTTCTTCGGCGCGTAGTACTCGGCCAGATGCTCCTTCCACAGCGTGGACAGCGGAAAGCGCTCGTCGATCCATGCCAGCAGCGCCTGGGACCTGCTCATCGCCTTCACGCTCCTTTGCCGCCGTCCTCGCCGATCAGCAGACGGGTGTCCGTCACGAATCGGTACTTGGGCACTTCCAGATTGGTGGGTGCGGGTACGTCCTTGTACACGCGGCCGGCGAGGTCGAACTTGGAGCCGTGGCAGGGGCAGAAGAAGCCGCCTGGCCAATCCTCACCCAGCCCGCTCTGCGGCCCCGCGGCGAGCTTGTCGCTGGGCGAGCAGCCGAGGTGGGTACAGATGCCCACCAGCACCAGCCATTCGGGCTTGAGCGAACGGTACCGGTTCCTGGCATAGGGCGGCTGCATGGGGGCCTTGGAAGCGGGGTCGGCGACGCGCTCATCAGTCGCCGCGAGGCTCTCGATCATCTCCGGCGTGCGGTGGACGATCCACACCGGCTTGCCGCGCCACTCGGCGCGAAACATCATGCCCGGCTCGACCCGGGCGATGTCCACCTCCACCGGGGCGCCGGCGGCCTTCGCCCGGGCGCTGGGAAACATGCTGATGAAGAACGGGGCCGCGGCTCCCACTCCCGCGACACCCCCAGCCGCGCTGGTGGCGATCAGCAGGTATCGGCGCTTCTTGCTGACGGTCGTCTCACCCATCGCTGCGGATCCCGGCGCGCTCGGTTGCCATATAAAAGCGCCATATTCTAGCGAAAACCTCCGGCGAATACACTTTTTTGGCTTCAACCCATTGTCTAATTTAGAAAAATCTCAGAAATCCCAAGGCCGAAGCGGCCCATTGCCCGAGCTGGTGTTCTTGCACCGCGGAACCAGCTATCTCCGCTCCCTAGTGGGCGTTGCAGAACGCGATTTTTTTGCGCCGCAGCACAAAGGCCTTGGAGTAATATGCCGCCTGGTGAGAACGCTGGGGAAGCCGGTCATGAAGATGCGCATCAAGTGGGTCGAGGGGATGAGCTTCCTGGCGCAGACCGAAACCAGCCACGGCATCCTGATGGATGGAGCACCGGAGAGCGGCGGGCGCAACCTCGGCCCGCGCCCGATGGAGACGGTGCTGGCGGGCACGGGCGGCTGCACCGCCTACGATGTGGTGACCATCCTGCGCAAAGCCCGGCAGGAGATATCGGACTGCGTCGTGGAGGTGGAGGCGCAGCGCGCGGCCGAGGATCCTAAGGTCTTCACCCGCATCCACTTCCACTTCATCGTCAGCGGGCGCAATCTCGATCCCAAGCAGGTGGACCGCGCCATCCACCTGTCGGCGGAAAAATACTGCTCGGCCTCCATCATGCTGGGCAAGACCGCCGCGATCTCGCACGATTTCGAGATCCGCGACGCCGACTGAGGCTTAGAGCCAGCGCGTGGTGCCGGTCATCACGCGCGACGCGAGGCGCATCGCCAGGCGCACCGGAAACGGCAGCTCGGCCGCGCCTTGGCGGCGCGCGGCCAGCGCGTGGCCGTTTTCGTCGACCTTCATCTGCTCCACGATCGCGCGGCTCCTGCGATCGACATCGGGCAGACGCTCCAGGTGGCGGTCGAGGTGCTGCTCGACCTGCTTCTCGGTTTCCGCCAGGAAGCCCAGGCTCCAGCGGTCGCCGAGCAGACCGGCCACCGCTCCCAGGGCGAAGGAGCCGGCGTAGAACAGCGGGTTGAGCAGGCTCTTGCGCGCCCCCAGCTCGTCGATGCGCCGCTCGGTCCAGGCCAGATGCTCGATCTCTTCGTTGGCCGCGCGGGCGAGCAGCGCACGCACTTCGGAATCGCGTACCACCAGCAGCTGCCCCTCGTACAGAGCCTGCGCGCAGATCTCGCCGGTGTGATTCACCCGCATCAGCGCCCCCGCCAGCCGGCGCGGGCCTTCGTCCATGGCACCGTCCTCGAGTTGCTCCCCGGGAATCTGGCGCGCGGAGTGCGCCGGTGCGAACAGCGTGCGCAAGGCGCGGTCGAGCGGCACGATGAGATCGTCGAGGTTCACTTCTTCCTCAGCAGGAACACGAACTCTCCGGCGGTCTCGCCGGAGGACAGCAGCTGATGGCCGGTCTGCCGAGCGAAGGCCTGGAAATCGCGCACGGAGCCGGGGTCGGTCGCGAGGATCCGCAGCACCTGCCCGGCGCTCATATCGTTCAGCGCCTTCTTGGCGCGCAGGATGGGCAACGGACAGTTGAGCCCGCGGGCGTCGAGCTCGCGGTCGGGTGCGGCTGCGCTGGAGCTATCCATGCGCCGCGGTCCTCTAGCCGGGCGCCACCAGCGACTGCCCTTCGCGCAGCCAGGCGCTGACGCCGCCCGCGAGGTTGTGCACGCGGGCATAACCGTTGGCCGAGAGCCAGGCGCATGCCTGCGCGGAGCGTCCACCCGACTGGCAGTAGACCACCACCTCGGCCCCGGGATCGATTTCGGTGTAGCGCGCGGGCAGCAGGTGCAGTGGAATGTGCACGGCGCCGGCGATCACGCCGCGCGCCACCTCCGCATCGGTGCGCACGTCCACCAGCGTCACCGGAGCGGCCTGTTGCAAGCGCTGCAGTGCGGCCAGATCGATGTGGTTGACTGCGGTCATCGCACCGATTCTAGCCGCGTTCGGCCTGCGACGTGGGCGAGATGCGGGCTAGGTCACCAGGTGGCGTTCGAGGAGCTCGGACAGCCGCACGTCGGCGTTCTCCAGGCGCGCCACGAGCAGCTCCAGGAAGGCGGCCGTGAACTGGTGGCGACAGCTTTCCGTGGCGGCGTTCAAGGCGTCGGCCTTGATCTCGATCACCGTGATCTCGCTGCTGGCGTGCACGCTCGCGCTGCGCTTGAACTGACGCCGGCCGAGGTAGGCCATCTCGCCGAAGCATTCGCCGGCCTTGAGCACGTCGAGCAGCTTTTCGCTCTTGGTGACGCGCACCTCGCCCGCGGCGAGCACGTAGAACGCGGTGCCGGTTTCGCCCTCGCGGATCAGTGTGGTGCCGGCGGCCACCCGGTTCCAGTTGGCGATGTGCAGCACCTGCCACAGATCGACGTCGGTGAAGCCGCGGAAGAACTCCAGCCGGCGCAGCGTGTTGAATTTCTCGGTGTCGGGCACGACCTGCTCGGGCGTCTGCAGGTTGTTGAACACGCGCACCAGGTCCTGCGCCAGCTCGTCCCAGGTCTGATAGCGGTTCTCCAGGCGCTTCTGCAGCGCCTTCTTCACGATGTGGTCCACGCTCGCCGGAACCTCCGGCCGGAAGATGCTGGGCGGCGGCGGATCGACGTTGATGATCTGGAACACCATGCTGTAGTTGTTCGTCGCCTTGAACGGCAGGCTGCCGGTGAGCATCTGGTACATCACCACGCCCAGCGAGAAGATGTCGGTCTGGTGCGTGAGTTGATGTTCCTGGACCTGCTCGGGTGACATGTAGGCCGGGGAGCCGATGCCGGTCACCTGCGTGGTCTCGGAGGCCACCGTCAGCGCGGCGCCGAAATCCGAGATCTTGATGTCGGTGTCCTTGGACAGCAGGATGTTCGCCGGCTTGATGTCACGGTGGATCACGCCGTGACGGTGCGCATAGTCGAGCGCCTTGCAGCACTTGAACACGATCTCGATCACCTTGTTGATCGGCAGGAGGTTGTCGATCTTGGTGTGCTGCTCGAGGGTGCCGCCCTCGACATACTCCATCACGATGTAGCTGCCCTCCTCGTCGGCCACTGCATCGTAGATGGCGACGATGTGCGGATGGGATAGCTTGCCCACCAGCGAGGCTTCGGTCAGGAACAGCTTGCGGAAGCGCTTGCCGTGCTCGCGGTCGCCGAGCACGTCGCGCTGCACGACCTTGAGCGCCACCTTGCGATTGGCGAAGGGATCGTGGGCCAGGTAAACGGCGCTGGTGGCCCCCTTTCCCAGCTCCTTCACGACCTGGTATTTCCCGATCTTGTCAGTCGCGTTGGCGGCGGCGGCCGGCTGGGTTCCGTCCCGGTCAGGAAAGTCGTTTGGTTTCAATTGATTAGATTGGCGGTTAAGGTCTGGAGGGAGGCCTGTTGAGAGGCCTCCGATGACCAAACACGTATCGTGCCAATGGGGCGCCGCGACCAGCGATCAGGAATCCGCCGTCATTGCTTGCGGCGGGCCTGCTGATCGAGCGCGCGCAACTCGCGCAGGCGTGCCTCAGCGCTGGACAGCTGGTAATAGTCGCCGTCGCCGCTCTTCAACCCGATCTGAAGCTGCTCGATCGCCGCCGGCAGGCTGCCCATCAGCAGATAGGCCTCGGCCTGGGCCCGATGCTGCTGCAGGCGCTGCCCGAGGGCGGCATGGCTCTGCGCCTGCAGCCGGTACAGGCGCGCATCCGGCGGCAGCGCACGCACTGCGTCCGTGATCAGCTCCAGTGCCTCCTGCGGTCGCCGGGCGTCCAGCAGCAGCTGGGCGTACTCGTAGATCAGCGCACGCCTGCGCGGGTGGCGCCGCACCGCGTCGGCGTACAGCGCGAGCGCCCCCTTGGTGTCGCCCGAAGCCTTGCGCACTTGGGCGGCGAGGGCCAGCACCATCGGGTCCTCGGGCGCCTCGCGCTCGAGCGCCGGAAGCTCGCGGCGCGCCCGCTGCAGGTCCTTGGCTTCGAGCAGCGCAAGGGTGAGACCGTAGCGTGCCGCGGTTTCGCTCACGGTCTTCTTCTCCCGCAGGATGTCCTCGAAGCGCTCGACGGCGTCGCGCGGGCCGGAGGCCCGCACTTGCAGCCGCGCGCGCACCAGCTGGAATTGCAGGGTGTCGGGCACTTGGCGGTACGGCATGCTTTCCACCCGGTTCTGCACGTCGGCGATGCGTTCGTAAGTGAGCGGGTGGGTGCGCACGTAGGACGGCGCGTTGGTTTCGTACAGGCGGTAGGCGCGCTGCAGCCGCTCGAGGAAGGAGGGCATGGCGCGCGGATCCAGCCCGGAGCGCTCCAGCACCTGCACGCCTACGCGGTCGGCCTCGCGCTCGTTGTCGCGGCTGAAGTTGAGCTGGGTCTGGATGGTGGCGTACTGCGCTCCGGCGAGCGCGGCGTTGGCCAGATCCGGGCTGGAGCGCGCGGCGAGGATGGCGAGCGCGATGGCGGCGAGCGAGGCGATGCCCGCCTGCTTCTGCTGCTGGAATAGGCGCGCGATGTGCCGCTGGGTGACATGCGCTACTTCGTGGGCCAGCACGGCGGCGAGTTCGGACTCGCTTTCCGAGCTCACGATCAATCCGGTGTGCACGCCGATGAAGCCCCCGGGGAGCGCGAAGGCGTTGATGCTGGGGTCGTCCACCAGGAAGAACTCGAAGGCCTGATCCGCATCGGGGCTGTGCGCCACCAGCCGGTAGCCCAGGCCATTGATGTAATCGCCGATCTCGGCGTCGTCGAGATAGTGCTTGCTCGCGCGGATCTGGCGCATGATCGACTCGCCGAGCTGCCGTTCCTGCTGGGTCGACAGGACGGCCTGGGACGAGTCGCCCAGGTCCGGCAGCGTTTCGGCGCGGGCGGCGGCGATCAGCAGCGCCGCCAGCAAGGAGACCAGGAACCGCATGGTGCTATGATAGCCTTTGAAATTGTGGGCGCCCGGCACGGTGCGCGTCGCATCGAGGAATCAACTATCTATGGGCGAGTTGTCGCATTTCGACGGGCGCGGCCAGGCGCACATGGTGGACGTCGGCGACAAGACCGAAACCGAGCGCGTGGCGGTGGCCACCGGATGCGTGGTGATGCGCCCCGAGACCCTGCAGCGCATCCGGGCCGGCACCGCGGCCAAGGGCGACGTGCTCGGGGTAGCGCGCATCGCCGCGATCCAGGGCGCCAAGCGCACCGCCGAGTTGATCCCATTGTGTCATCCCATTGCCCTCACGCGCGTTGCCGTGGAATTCAACTTCGATGAGGCGCGCAGCGCAGTACAGTGCACCGCGACCGCGCACAGCCACGGACGCACGGGCGTGGAGATGGAGGCGCTGACCGCCGTGACCGTGGGCTTGCTGACCATCTACGACATGTGCAAGGCGGTGGACCGGGGGATGCGGTTCGAAGGCGTGCGGCTGCTGGAGAAACGCGGCGGGAAATCGGGCCACTGGGTCGCCCCCTCGGCGGCACCCGGGACGTGAACGCCTCGTGCGTGACGTTCCCGGCTGCAGAGTCCCCGCGTGTAACGTTCGGGGCGCCCGGCTGACGCCACCGCAGGCCGCGTTCGAGTGCGATGGGTACAGAGCGTGCGGTCGTCTCCGGTGTCGCGGTTGCGCTGCTGGCGGCAGCGGCGCCGTCGGCCGGGACCGAAACCGCCGCCGTGGCGGCGGGCCGGGCGATTGCCCACGACGTGTACAAGGGCAACTGCCTGGGCTGCCATCAGGTACCCGGTGATCGCGCCGCGATCTCGCTGGCCAACATCGGTCCGCCGATCGTGGGCATGAAGCAACGCTTCCCGGACCGCGCGGCGCTGCGCGAGCAGCTGTGGGACTCCACGGTGCGCAATCCCTACAGCGTGATGCCGCCCTTCGGCAAGCACCGGGTGCTCACCGAGGAGGAGATCGACCTGGTGCTGGAATACATCTATCGTTATTGAACGCGACGCGGAGCATAGCGTTGAATACCAAGCCCGACCGGCGCCTTTCCCGGCGCTCCTTCCTGGCGCGGTCCGCAGCGCTGCTGGTCGCCGCCCTGCGGCCGCTGCATGCCTGGGCCGGAGAATGGAACAAGGCCGCCTTCGACGCGAGAAACGTCCAGGACGCGCTCAAGTCGGCCGGCATCATCAACCCCGTAGCAAGCGCGGACATCGTGATCAAGGCTCCGGAGATCGCCGAGAACGGCGCCCAGGTGCCGGTCGACATCCTGAGCAAGGTGCCCGGCACCGACACCGTATACATCTTCGTGGACAAGAATCCGCAGCCGTTCGTGGGCAGCTTCGACTTCCTGAGCGGCGCCGAACCCTTCATCTCGACGCGCATCAAGATGGGCGAGACCTCCAACCTGCGCGTGGTGGTACGCGCTGGCGGCAGGCACCACGTGGCCACGCGCGAGATCAAGGTCACCATCGGCGGCTGCGGGACCTGAGCCGATGCCCGAACCGATCCGCTTGCGCGTAAAGCTCGAGGGCGATGTCGCCGATGTACGCGTGCTCATCGGTCACCCCATGGAGACCGGCTTGCGCAAGGACCCGAAGAGCGGCGAGCTGGTGCCCTTGCACTTCATCAAGTCGGTGACCGCCACGCTGAACGGCAAGCCGGTGCTCACGGCGCAGTGGAGCCAGGCGGTCTCGCGCAATCCCTACATGCAGTTCCGCATCAAGGGTGCGAAGGCCGACGACGAGGTCGGCATCGAATGGGTCGACAACCGCGGCGAGAGCAACCGTGCGCACGCCAAGGTCCCGGCTGCCGGCTGACGGTCTGCCGCGCGCGCGGCGACTGCCGGTGCGGCTGGCGCTGACGCTCTGCGCGGTTGCCCTGGCCGGCGTGTGCGCTGCGGCGTCCGGCACGCCGGAGCAGGATCGCCGGGGCCTGGTCGAGTTCTTCGCCGGTCGCTTTCCCGGCGTCGCGCTGGAGGACTACGTCTACGGCGCCATGATCGCGAGCGCCGACGCGCGTGCGCAATACGAGCAGATCATGGAGTTCCCGCCGTTCCTGAACGACATCGAGGCGGGCAGGAAGATCTGGGAGACGCCGTTTCGCAACGGCAGGCGCTTCGCCGACTGCTTCCCCGACGGCGGGCGCAACGCGGCGGGCGAATATCCGCGTTACGACGAGCGGCTCGGTCGGGTGATCACCTTCGAGGCGGCGCTGAACCAGTGCCGGCAGGCCAACGGCGAGCCGCCGGCCGCCTACGGAGAGCGTGAACCCATGGGCGTGCTCACCGCCTACGCACGCACGCTGTCGGACGGCATGCGCGTGAACGTGAAGGTGGACACGCCCGCGGCACGCGCCAAGTACCAGGCGGGGAAGGACCTCTACTTCCGCCGCCTCGGCCAGCTCAACGCCTCCTGCGCCGGCTGCCACGTGCACAACGCGGGCAACACCATGCGCATGGAGATCATCTCGCCGGCCCTGGGCCAGGCCACGCACTGGCCGATCTTCCGCGGCGGCGAGGAGCTGATGACCTTGCAGGGCCGCTTCAAGCGCTGCATGGAGCAGATGCGCGCCGTGCCCTACGGCTACGACAGCGAGGAGTGGAACAACCTCGAATACTTCCTCTCGTACTTGAGCCGCGGGCTGCCGATGCGGTCCTCGGTGTTCAGGAAATAGCACGGCCTCGGCTGCGGTCCGAACCGGCCTGCTCCAGGAACTCCCCTTTCAAGCCGACCAGGTTGGTGTATCTGCGCCCGCGCAATCGGGATGCCAGTTCGCGCCGGTCGGTGACCGGAACAAGCCGGTTCGCCCTTTTCGGCGAGTGAAACAGCGTGAAGCCGAGGTCGCCGACCACCTCCAGGTAGAGCAGGCCATCCGCGCCCATCCGTTCCAGGCCGTACGGCCAGAACTCGGTCATCAGGATGCAATCGGCGCTGCCGGACAGCACGCGGGTTGCGCCGGTCAGCACCTTCGCCTCGGCTCCCTGCACGTCCAGCTTCAGGAACTGCACCGACCCGATGCCGTGGCGGCCGCAGATGTTGTCCAGTGTGTCGGTCGACACCACTTCCTGCTCGTCGAGCAGCGCGTCGGCGTACAGGCGGTTGTCGCCCCTGTTCTGGGAGTTCTTGTACAGCGTCACCGAGCCGGACCGATCCGATGCTGCGGCTGCGCACAGGACCACTCTTCGCTGCCGATCCGCACCGCCGTTGCTCTGGATCGTCTTCTGTAAGAACAGGCGACTCTCGGCATGCGGCTCGACGGCCAGGATCCGCCCGCGGAAATCCGGCTTCGCCAGCGCCAAGCCGGTGTACAAACCCACGTTCGCGCCCACGTCGACGAAGGTCATGTCGCCCTGCAAGTACGCGCGGAAGAAGGCAATCTCGTCGCGCTCGAAGACGCGCAGCGCCAGCGCGCTGGAGATGACCGGATCCTTCGGATTGAGCCAGATCAGCGCTTCGCCGACGCGAACGGTTTCGGGAACGAGCGCGCGCAGCGTCGCGTTCGCCGCGCGACGCAGCACGGGCGGTTTCAGCAGGACGGCGTACACGAACTCAGCGACTGACATGGCGATGCGCTCGATGCGTCAGCGGGCAAGGCGCTCCTGGAGTCGCGCCAGGGCCTGCACGTCGTTGGTCTCCCGATACAGGTCCGCGAGCGCGGACGCCGCGCGAGTGGAGACGAACGGCTGCAACCTCACAGCGGTCTCGAGATCGGAGATGGCGCCCTGCACGTCTCCCACGTCGAGGCGCAGGTAGGCATGCAGCTCGAAATAGCGGGCCCTCTGGCTCTTCAGCGCATCGTCCGGCATCCGCTCGCGGGCAGTCTCCAAGAGGCGCGCGACCTGCTGGATGGAATGGCCGGCGTCGTTCGCCAGCAACCCCTCCACCATGCCGAGTGCGCCGTCGAAGTCCGTCGACAGCAACGCAAGATAGCGCCGGGTGGTCGGGTCGGCAACCGCGTCCTGGCGCGGCGTCACGCACAGGACGGCACCGATCCTGCGCCGCAACTCGCCTTGCGTGAACACGGTCCAGGGATCCTTCTCGGCATGCGGGAGAACGGATTCCTCGAGAAACCGGCGCATCGGCGCATCGAGCTGAAACTCGGCCTCGTGCGCGCCCGCGGACTGGTCGGCGACCACGTAGAGCCAGCGGTCGTTGCGTGCACGGTCCTCGGGAAAACCGCCGGTGAAGGCGACCGGGCGGTGCTCGCGGTCCAGGAATGCTCGCATGGCCGAGCGGACACCGTCGCCATCGGTACGCAACGGGTGAAACAGGCGATTCCCGAAAACTAGGCCCTTGGCGTTGTGCAGCGTAATATCGGGCCGCATGCCTTCGATTAAATGGAAATAGCCGATCGTGCCGACCTCCGCGTCCCCGTGCAGGAACAGCACAGCGTCGGGCGGCAGCGAGCTGAGCAGCGCCTGGGCATAGCGCGCCGACCAGGCGTAGCCGGCCCGCATATTGGTATCCCAGCCCAGCGCCCCGATCAGCCCAAGCAACAGCGCAGGCGCCGCGCCGGCGCGGACGATGCCGGCCGAGGTGCTGCGCGCGAGATGGGCGAAGCCCAGTCCCATCCAGAGCGCCATCACCCCGTACGCCGGCAGCGGGTACACCTGGTACACATGGCGGCGAAGGTGATCGTAGTCAAAGCCCAGCAGCAGCAGCAGGCCGACCGTCGGCGCGAGAAATGCCAGCGTCAGGGACGCCGCAACCCTCGCGCCCCACTCCCGCCACTGCATCCGGAAGCCGACAGCAGCGACGAGCGTGCCGGCCATCGCGAACTGGACAAGCGATTCGTCGCCGAGAAACCGGAAGTACTTCAAACGATCCAGCCAGGTTGCGGCGGGCGACACGTCCTCGGTTCCGTAGCCGGCGCGGCTCAGGACCACCCACAGCTCGCGCAAGGATTCGATCGGGCCATAGAAGCTGATCGCAGGGTTGCTCCAGGAGCGCATCACCATCCATGCATAGGGCAGTAGCCCGACGAGGAACAGGCCGCACAGCGACGGCAGCCCTCGCAGCATCTCCTTGCGCCGCGGCCACAGCAGCATCGCGAACGCGGGCGCAACCAGCAGCATGAGCGGCCAGTGGTTGGTCAAGCTGAGCCCCGCAAGTGGCGCCATGAGCAGCAGGACCTTGCGCTCGCCCGGCGCGCTGGATGTCGCGCGCAGCGCAAGGAACAGCAGGGCGAACACGAAGAACGTGTTCATGGTGTAGACCTCGGCGATGATCGCCTGGGACCAGAACGTCTTGGACAGCCCCAGCCCGAGGGCCGCCAGGTAGGCCGGCCACCGCTGACCGATCAGCTGCCATGCGCAGAGCCACACCGCGCCCGCGGTGAGCGCCCCGAACACCGCGCTCAGCAGGTGCACCCGGTAGGCGACGGATCCGATCGGCAGCAATGTGAACAGCTTGCCGAGGAGCGTGTGCAACGGGTACCCGGGCGGATGCTCGATGCCCAGATAGTAGCTGGACAGAATGAACAGCCCGTCGTCCTCGAGCGCCACGGTGCGCGGTGCGCTGGCAGCGTAGAAGGCGAGCAGGATGAGCGCCACCCACCCCGCGTGCAGCCACTCGGTGCGCGACGCTCGATGCTGCATCAACGCTCCGAGCGACTCGACCCGCCCCAGGTCAGCGACGCGGTCGTGAGGAAGTTCCACAGCGCGGCGATCCCGGCTCCGATGACGCCGGCAACGCGATAGTCCGTCCCGGCATCGAACAGGAATGCGGCGACGGCGACGTTGATCAGCGCACCCAGGGAACAAGCGGCGTAGAAGGTGGCGAGCCCGCGCCAAAGGGCGCGACCGCGCAACCGCTGGTCGGCATAGGTGAAGGCGTTATTGAGGAAGAAGTTGCTGGTCATCGTGACCCAGGTCGCGAGCACCTGACTCACCAGGAATCGACCCGCGGAAGCCTGGAACAGCAGCGACAGCGCCACGAAATGCACGCCCACGCCGCTCAACCCGACGGCGCCGAACAGAAAGAAGCGCGCCGGGAGCAGGCGTCCGAACAGGTGATACAGAACGAGCATGAAGAACTCGGCGATCACGCGTGCGCTCATCTTGCTCTCGCCGTGCACGCGCTGGCGCATGCGGTACGGCAGCTCGACGACCCGCGCGCGGCCGCGCGCGGCAGCGATCAGATCGAGCAGGATCTTGAATCCGCGGCCATAGAGCTTGCGCACCACCGCGTCGAGATAGGATCTGCGGAGCGCGAAGAAGCCGCTCATCGGGTCGGTCAGGCTCGGGCTGAGCACGCGACCCAGCGCGCTCGCGAGGCGGCTCATGAGCACGCGCGCGGCCGCCAGCTCACCGGTGCTTGCACCTACCGCGTAGCGGCTTGCCACCACGATGTCGGCGCCGCTCGCCTTCAGCGCTTGCAGCAAGTTGGGGATGAGCGTCTCGTCGTGCTGCAGGTCCGCGTCGATCACCGCCAGGTAGGGAGCAGAACTGGCAAGCATGCCCTCGATGCAGGCCGAGGCCAGGCCGCGCCGTCCGATGCGCTGGATGCAGCGCACTCGGCGGTCGTGTTGCGCGCGCTCGCGGACCAGAGTCTCCGAGCCATCGGCCGCATCATCCACGACGATAATCGCCTCCCAGTCCTGCCCCTGCATCGCCTTGTCGAGCGCGGCGATCAGGACCAGGAGATTGTCACGCTCCCGGTAGGCGGGGACGACGACCGTGAGTTCCGGCATGACGCTTCAGATTGAGGCCCCAGGCGCGCGGCCTGCCCCGCCTGGATGGGATAATGCACAGGCTCGGGCTTGGCGCGCATGGCCAACACGCTTCGGAAAGTCTATTGACGTCAATTGGTTATGCTGGGCCTTGGGGCGCAAAGAGCGCAAAGGCCTCCGCTGCCAAACACGTATCGTGCCAAGAGCGCGCAGTGCACGGTCCAAGGCCCAGCCCGAAGCACGGCACCCGCTCAGCGCGCTCGGGTAAGGTGCAGCACCAGTTCGTGGATCAACGACTCGACGAAACCTTCGCTGTAGCCGAGCGAACGCAGCTGCCAGCGCAGGCTGTTCCCCAGCTTCGCCTTGCCGTACACGCCGAGGCGCCGCGCGCGGCAGAACTCGGCGCCCTTGCCGAACAGACCCGCCGCGATCGATTCGATCTGCCGGCGTACTCCCGGGTCGGTGCGTTTCTCGCTGTCCGGCGGGAAGCGCCGCTTCAGGTCCTGCGCGAGCAGGTTGGCGAAACCCTCGATCTCCCTGCGACGAAACCAGTCTCGAACGATCACGGGCACCCCTTTCACCCCGGTGCGGCTGGCGCATGGCAAGCATGGAGCATGCCGCGACACCCGACCGGGTCTCGCCGAGCGCGGCCTTTGGCATCCTTCCTGCTCCTCGCAGCCGCGTCCCAGCCGATGTTCCTGCCATGAAACTGTTGTCGCGACTGTTCCCTGCGCAGGCTGCGCCTCGGCCGCCGGCCTTGGCGGCGCAAAGCGCCGATCCCTCCGCACTGGTCACCGCCGGCGACGCAGCTTATCACGCGGGCGAGCACGCCCATGCCAAGGAGCGCTTCGCCCGCGCTCTGGAGATCGATCCGCGCAATGCACACGCGCAATACATGCTGGGTGTGCTGGCGCTGCGGGAGGGCCACACGCAGGATTGCGTCGCGGCGGTGCGCCGAGCCATCGAGCTTGCTCCGCAGCGCGCCGAGTACCACTTCTCGCTGGGCAACGTGTACGCGTCCGCAGGGCGCGCCGCCGAAGCCATCGACTGCTACCGCGATGCGGTGTGCCTCAATCCCCAGGCGCAGGACTGGCGCAACGAGCTGGCCGTCGCGCTGGCTGGGGCGGGCCGCCTGCCGGAGGCGGCGCGGGCGCAGCACCCCGACGAAACCAGCCCCGGCGCAGGCGCTTTCTACGACCTCGCCTCCCTGTTGATGGAGCGCGGTCGCCTGGCCGCCGCCGCAGCAGCGTTCAAGGAATCGATCCGTCTCGAGCCCGGCGCCGCGGCAAGTCACCTCATGCTGGCTGTGGCGCTGCGCGATCAAGGCATGCCGGTGGAAGCGGAGAGGCCCGCGCGCGAGGCGATCGCGCTCGCCCCCGATATGCCCGAGGGATGGTTCATGTTGGGCCATATCCTGACCAGGCAGGCTCGGCACGAGGACGCCGTCGAGCACTACCGCAAGGCGATCGAGCTGGTGCCCGACTATGACGCCGCCTGGCGTTGCCTGGTGTTCGCCATGAACTACTCGGAGCGCTGGACGCCGCGCGAGGTGTTCGAAGCGCACCTCGAGTCGGCCAGACGCTTTCCCCGGGCGCCGCGCGTACCGGTCGATCTGGATCACCGGCGCCCCGGGCATCGGCTGCGCATCGGGTATCTGTCCGGCGATCTGCGCCGTCACCCGGTAGCCTACTTCCTGCAGCCGGTGCTGCAACATCACGATCACGGCCGCTTCGAGGTGTTCTGCTACCACACGGGCGTTAACGAGGACGACCTCAGCGCGCGCCTGCGTGCGCACGCGCACCATTGGCGCAACGTCGCGCGCTTGTCGCCCGACGACCTGGACCAGACGCTGCGCGCCGATCGCCTCGATCTGCTGGTGGAGCTGTCCGGCCACAGCGACGGCCACCGGCTCGCGGTGGTGGCGCGCCGCGTGGCCCCGGTGCAGGTGTCCTATCTCGGCTATCCCAACACCACCGGCCTGACCGCGGTCGACTACCGCATCACCGACGCGCAGGCGGACCCGCCCGGAGAGGCCGACGCGCTGCACACGGAGCGGCTGGTGCGCCTGCCCGAGACCTTCCTGTGCTATGCGCCGCCGTTCGCCGGCGAGGTCGCGGCGCGGCCACCGGTGTGCGAGCGCGGGCGCGTCACGTTCGGCTCCTTCAACAACTTCGCCAAGCTAAGCGCATCCAATATCGCACTGTGGGCGCGCGTGCTCGATGCCGTTCCGGGCGCGATGCTGCTCATCAAGACCGGCGGCCTGCAGGATCCGGGGCTGCGCCAGCTGGTGCTCGAGCGCTTCCGCGCGGCAGGCATCGACAGCTCGCGGATCGAGCTCGCCGCACCGACCGAGAGTATCGATGCGCACATGCGCAGCTACGACCGGGTAGACATCGCGCTCGACAGCTTCCCCTATCACGGGACTACCACCACCATGGACGCGCTGTGGATGGGCGTGCCGGTGGTCACTCTGCGCGGGGACCGGCACGCCGCACGTGTCAGCGCATCGATCCTGCACACGCTCGGCCTGGGCCAGCTGGTGGCGGCCTCGGCGCAGGACTACGTGCAGATCGCGCAGCGGCTGGCGCTGGACGTCGGCGGGCTGGAGGCGCTGCGCCGTACCCTGCGCGAGCGCGTGCGCGCATCGCCGCTGATGGACGGCGCCCGTTTCACGCACCATCTCGAGGAGGCCTACGCGCAAATGTGGCAGACCGCCCTCGCCGCGCCCGCCGGGGACACGCAGGGCGAAGACGGCCGCTCGGGACACGCGTGACGACACGCGACTTCTCCATTGATGTGCAGGGCGGCGCGCGGCTGTGCGTACCGCCGATGCTCTCCAACATCACGACTTACGTGCTGCTGGAGCAGGAAACCTGGTTCGAGGATGAGCTCGATTTCGTGCGCGCCTGCCTCGCGCCGGGAGAGTGCGCCGTGGACGTGGGCGCGAATTTCGGCGTATTCACCACCGCCCTGGCGGCCGCGGTCGGCCTCCAGGGAACGGTGCTGGCCTTCGAGCCGGCGGCCTCGACCGCAGCGTTTCTGCGCGAGACGCTGTCCGCCAACGGCTTGACTCAGGTGCAGCCGCTGCAGGCCGCGCTGTCGGACTGCGCCGGGTCGGCGCTGCTCGAGCTCGGAGACAGCCCCGAGCTGAACGCCCTGGCCGAGACGCCGCAGGCGGGGCGCGATGCCGAGCGCGTGGAGCTGCTGAGGCTGGACGATGTCATGCTTACGCACGACACCGCGCAGCTGTCGCTTATCAAGATCGACGCCGAGGGCCACGAGCTGCAGGTCGGCAAAGGTGCGCAGCGCACGCTCCTAACGCACGAGCCACTGGTGCTGTTCGAGATCAAGCACGGGGCCTCGGTCGAGTATCGCTTGCTGGACTTCCTGAAGACGCTTGGGTTCGAAGCATACCGGCTGCTGCCGGGCCCGGGCGTGCTGGTTCCTCATCGACGCGAGGCGCCGCTGGACGACTACCA
This sequence comes from Burkholderiales bacterium, assembly GCA_036554965.1. GTDB lineage: Bacteria > Pseudomonadota > Gammaproteobacteria > Burkholderiales > SHXO01 > SHXO01. Next base: position 10,412 of record DATBMG010000039.1, on the reverse strand, counting down.
GCTCAACCTTTTCGGCTGCACGCCGGGGCGCGCACGAGCGCTGCATGCCGCGGGGCTGCTCGTGCTGCCGGCCGCAGCGCCACAGGTCGAGCACGTCGACAGCAGCCAGGCGCGCGATTACCTGCACAGGCTTCCCGGTCCAGGATTCTCCGCGCGCCCGACGGATGCGTACGCGCGCGCGCTGCTCCATTACGCGCTGTCACAGACTCGCGATCAGGCGCCGGAGCACAAAGCCGCCCACCTGACGCAAGCGCTTCGCCTCGCGCGCGGCGCGTGCAGCGAGACGGCTTCGTTCGCGCGGCTCCTGACGCTCGCAGCGCTGGCGGCTGGCACCGGCGAACGGCGCGTCGCCGTGGACACGCTGGCCACGCTGAAGGGCATGGTGGACGCCGGCCACGCGCAGCTCACCGAACCTTGCCTGCCGCCTCACCCGCGCTACGCTGCGCTGCCGTGGCGCGACAATCCCGTCGAGTGGGTGCAGTGCGCCGTGGTGGAGAGCTTCGAGCGGCTGTGCGCCTTCAGCTCGGTGTTCCAGGGACCTGCCGCCCTGCCGTCCCTCGAGTACCTGCAGTCCAGGCGCTTCTACTGTGCGCAAATGGAACGGCGCCGCCAGCTGCTGCGTATGCGCAGCGGCCGGCAGCCGGGACCAGAGCCGCACCCGCTGCTGCTCGATAGCGCGCCCGACAACCTCAACCCTTGGTTCTGGTCGGCGGGCCAGTGAGCGCGCCGAGCGGCGCGAGCAGCGAAATACGCCGCGAGGTCCGCGATACGGCTAAGGCACGCGCGCCACGGCCTGGGACTGGAAACGCTGCAGTGTGGCGATGTTGTGCTTCATCGACGCCGGGCCATCCAGCACATTGCCTTTCGGAGTGCCGTACTCGAGCACGAGGTTGTCGTCGGTAGCAATCCAAGTCTGTGCGGGCACTCCGAGCGACCCGAGGAACAGGTCAACGCCCTGCGGGTCGATGATCACGCTGTTCTCCAGCTCTTCGACATGGCCGTCATACAAAGCGAGGATGTCCTTAAGTCCCGGCCGCTCGCGCAGACGCAGAATGTGCCGGGAATGCGGCCACGCCGCCAGATCGTTGGAGGCGACGATGATGCCCTGGCCGCCGATCAGGTAGACCCACACGAAGCGGAACTCGGAGCGCATCGAGCCCAGCACGAACAGCAGGTCTTGCGTGCGGATGTGGTGCAGCTGAATCCATTGCTGCAGCACCCCTCCGGGAGCGAGGCGCGACTTGGCGAGCCGATAGAACTCGCGGTTGTACAGGTTCGCCGCGCCGGCGAACCAGATGGAGGAGATCTCCATGCTGATCAGCTGGTACTGGCGCGGCTGCAGCAGCAGGAAGTTGCGCCCGTCGGTGATGAAGGTGCGCACGCCGGGACGCCCGGTCACACCGTGATTCACGTCGGGGAAGCGTCGGTCCGCCAGGCGCACGATGTCGGCGCTGAGCTCGACGATGTCCAGCTCTTCGAACCCGGCCGCGTGCAATACGTGCGCGGTGCCACCGGTGCCGTATCCGATGACCAGGGCGCGCTCCCGATGCGGCGTGTGCAGCAGCGGCGCGAGAGCGAACCCGGCCTGCGCCTTCATCTCTCCGCCGGTGGCGTTGTTGCCCTGGAACTTGCCGTTGGTGAGCAGGGTGTACAGTTCCCCGCCCCCGTCACGCCTGACAGTTACCGCGGTGAAACCGCCGTCGGCGCTCTCGGCGTGGTCGATGACCTCGCCCCAGTCCTGTCCCTGGAAGTAGACGTTCGCGCCCGATGCCAGCGCCGTGTAGTCGAGGGCACGCGGCTGCACCGCCGCGGCGATCAGCAGCGCCCCGAGCGGCGCCCATGCACGCCAGGACCGCCGCTCGCCTGAGACCCACAGGCACACGATCCCGAGCAGCGCCGCCACACCGGCGAGCAGCTGCACCGAGGTGACCGAGCCGAACAGAGGCAACAGGACGAACCCGCCGAGCAGCACGCCGGCGATGTTGCCGAGGGTGTTGAGCGCGGCCGCCCGCCCCACTACGCTGACTGCCGAAGAGCGCGACGAACGCGTCGCCAGCTCGATGGTGAGCGGATAGAGCGCGCCGATCAGCAGCGCGGGCGGGAACATGGCCGCGAAACAGACCAGCGCACGGATCGCTTCGCGTGCGCCGAAGCCGATCTGCAGCGGGTAGTCGGCGTAGCTGCCGAAGTGTACGGGAATCCGGTCCCACTGCAGCACGCCGAACAGCGCCACGCAGGCGATTCCGATCTGCAGCCAGCCGATGGTGAGCGCGAGCGGCTGACGCAGGTGCAGGAGCCAGCGCGCGAGTTCCGCGCCCGCGCCCAATGCCAGCAGGAACGTAAACAGCATCAGCGAGAAGGCATACACGCTGTTGCCCGCCACGATCGCCAGGAGGTGCATGTAGAGCACTTCGAGCGCCAGAGTCACCAGGCCTGTGACGACCAGCGCCCCTAGAGCGAGTATCAGCAGACTGCGCTGCGAAGTCGCCGGCGCGACTGGCGCAGGATGTGGCGCGTTCAAAGAGGGCGAGGGGGTGGCCAGCGCACGGCGGCGAACCTTGAGCGCCACCACCGCCACCAACAGGCTGGCGAGCGCAGCAAACACAATCGAACGCGTGAGTCCGAGCGCCGGGAGAATGACGTAACCGGCGAGCAGGGCGCCGAACGCGGCGCCCAGTGTATTGGCTCCATACAGAGTTGCGATCGCGCGCCCCATCGAGCTGCCAGCAGGTTCGAAGAAGCGCGCCAGCGCCGGCAGCGTCATTCCCATGAGCACAGTCGGCACCAGCAGTGCCGCACCGCCGAGCGCGATGCGCAACAGGACCAGGGCCGGCGCATCCGGCGGCAGTCCGGCAGCCAGCGGAACATAGGCGCCCTTGACCAGCGCAAATAGCAACGGTGTCGCCACGCAGTACAGGCCGATGATCGCTTCGCAGACCGCATAGATCAGCAGCGGGTCGGCGCGCTTGGCGGCGATGCGCCCGCCGATCCAGGCCCCGAGCGCCATGCCGCCCATGTAGGTGGCGAGCACGGTGTAAGTGGCGGTGGCCATGCTGCCGAACACCAGCGCGAGCGACTTCGAGAACACCACTTCGTACACCAGCGCGGTGAATCCCGAGGCGAAGAACAGCAGCGTTACGGTGAGCACACCGACCGGGGCAGCACGGCGGTCGGCGTCGACGACCATCGGCTCGGCTGCGCCCGGAACGTTGCGAGCCAAGGCGAAGAAGCGCCGCTGGAGCAGTGCACCGTGATACAGCGTTGCGATCACCGCGAGCCACGACAGCCCGGGAACCGACTCGAACAGCCCCAGCCCTAGGCGAAGCCCTACGATCCACGCCAGCCACACCCCCAGCCCCGCGAGTACGATGCTGCGCTTGCGCGAGTCGTGCCAGCTCACCGCACGCAGGCTCGCCGCGAGCAGGGCCACGGCGAACGGCAACGCCACCACCAGATCGATCAGATAGTGCTCGCCCTTCGCGAGCGTAGCGGCGAGAGTGAGCGCGAGCACCCCCAGGCAGACCCGCTCGACCCATTTGACTCCCAACAACCGCGAATAGGCCCACAGAGCGAAGACCCACGCGGTGTGCAACGAAGGCATGGCATTGCGCGGTGCGGGCGTCACCAAGCCGGCCTCCCCGAGCACCCGCTCGGCGGCCGGCAAGGCGTTCGGGAAACCGTTCCCGAAGGCATAGGCGGGACCCGATGCCGGAAAGAACTGATAGGCGACGAGCCCCAGCCCGCAGAGCGCCCACAGGTACAGCAGGTCCACCGGCGGGTTTGCGCGCCGGCGCAGCGTCAACCCGAACACCGCGGCGAACCACAGGCCGACGTAATCGTAGACGAAGTCCAGCATCGCCAGAGTCGGCGGCGCGGCAGCCGCGGCCCGGGCGGCTACCGCGCTCGCCTGAAAGCCGAGCGTCCCGTCGAACCGGTAGAGCACGCCGTCGAATGCCGTCGGGTGAAGCAGGATGGTGGCGTGGAGATAAGTGGCCGGGCAGCTGCCCGACAGCACGATGAACAGGCACGCGATCAGCGCCGCGCGCGCGTTGTTGCGTTCGTCGAGGTTCGCGCTGCGGCGCGCCCGCCAGGCGAGCGCGACCAGGCTCGCCGCGCCCAGCCAGAGCCCGACGCCGAACACCCAGGTGCGCATCGCCATTGCATCCTGGCTCGCTGCCGCACCGAGGAGCAGGTATGCGACGCCGCTCGCCAAGCCGGCGACGACGACCAGCACGACCGTGCGAAGGTCGCGAACCGCGAACACGAACACCGTGAAGAAGAATACTGCGAACGCTCCCAGCGATGCTCCCGAAGCAGGGTTGTACAGGACGCGGTTCATGAGGTCGTCGAGTGGAGTCGGCCCGAGGCCGATCCAGCCGATCACCGTCCCGAAGGCGAACGTACAGGAAGCGATCGCGAGCGCGATAAACCGCGTGGAGGTCATAGGTAAACGCCGAACCGGGTTAAGACGAAGTCCATCGATGCATGGATCAAGGCGCGTAGCGACGCGCGCGCCTACTGTGCGAGCCTTGCTTGCTGCGTCGGGCTCATGTGAGCCAGCGCGACCAGCACCCGGGTGTCGAGCGCGAGCGGGACCGCTCCGTCACGCAGCTTCTGCCCATGCGTGCGCCAGATCGCGAGTGCCTGGTCGGATCGATCGCGGGCCAGTGCGCCCAGCATCGCCGCGTGCACCAGATAGGTCTGGGCCTCAGCATCGGATTCCTCGAGCATCGCCGATGCAAGTGCGGTCATCCTCGGGGAGTCGCGCATCGCCACCGCTTGGACGATGTCGAGCCACTGCGCGTTTCGCTTGGGGATCCGGGCCAGGCAGCGCTCGACGCGCAGCTTGCCCAGAATCCGCGCACTGTCCTCCGGCGCTAGATACGGTGTGGTCAGACCGGCCACGGCACGCACGGCGTTGCGCCACTGGTGCCAGTCGGCGCCCGGGTCGCAGCGGTCGAGCATTAAGCTCGCCAGCAGCCACTCGCGTTTGACGATGACCGGTACCTTCTCCCAGGAGCCGCGCCCGAGGATCGCGTCGCGCGTCAGGCGCGCGTTGTCCGCCAATGCCGCGGGCAGGAACTGCTCGTCCCGGGTGATGGCGACGCCGGCGGCGGGCGCGGTGCGCCGCTCCAGCATCTCCAGCACGGGCAACGAGTCGATGCGCAGCGGCGCCAACTCGTCCATCGCCGCCTTGTTCAGAAAGCGCGCGCGCGCGGCGTTTTGATCCAGGTAAGGAAAATAGTCGGAGTTGGCCGGAACCGGATAGGTGGCCAGCAGTCCCCGGATAACCGGTTTACCGGCAAAGCGCCGCAGAGCCAGGTCCTGGAGGCCCGTGACGTTCACGCGAGCAAGCTCCTTGGCCAGCCCGGGCTCGCGCAGCACCGCCTCGTCGAGCGGCGGCAGCATTCCATCTCGCCGCGCAACGATCAGCAGGTCCACGTCGTTGGTGCTGTAAATCGCGTAGTCGCCGAAGTGCGGGTCGAGCGCTTTGAGCACCGAAGCGACCAGGGGAAGCTCGATTTCGTAGCCCTGGATCCACTGCACGAGTATGCCGTCGGGGTGCAGATGGTTGCGGATGCGGGCGTAGAACTCATCGGAGAACAAGGAGGAGACCCCGCTAACCCAGGGATTGGACGGCTCCGACACGATGATGTCGTAGCGGCCGGCGCGAGTGGAGAAAAACGTCTTGGCGTCCTCGATATGCACGTGGCTGCGCGGGTCCTCGTAGGCGTTGCGCACGCGCTCGCCGAAACCGCGCGCCGCCTCGACCATGTAGCGCTCGATCTCCACTGTATCCAGGCGCTCCAGCTGTGGTGTGCTGAGCATGGTGTGGGTGGTCAGCCCCGATCCAAAGCCGATGTTGGCGGCGGTCCGCGCGCTCGGGTGGTGTGCCAGCGCCAGTGCGCCGGCAAGCACCATGGTGGCTTCGTCGGGCGAAGGTTCTTCATGCGCTGGGCGCAGCATGGCATCGGTCTTGCCGTTGGTGCTGATCAGCAACGCGCCCTTGCCATCGCCCAGCAGGGCGATACTGGCGGTCTTACCGTCGCGCAGGAAAACGACCTGGGCTTGATCGCTCTTGCGCGAGACGCCCGTACGATACACACCGGACACCAGCTGCAGCGGGTCGAGCTGGACGGCCAGGATGGTAAAGGTGACGGCGAAGGCGGCGGCCGCGGCACCGAAAGTCAGCTCCAGGCGGTGGCCCGCCGGAAGCGCAAGCACGAGCAGGGCCACGCCGAGCGCCAGGTCCAGGCCAGCGCCGATCACGACCACGCCCTTTACCCCCAGCGCGGGCATCAGCAGGTGCACGGCCGCCAGAACGCCCAGGATCGCGCCCACCGTGTTGGCAGCGTACACGCTGCCGATGGTGCGCTCACCGTGTCCGCGATTGAACAGGATGACCGTGAGCAGCGGCAAGGTGGTGCCCGCGACGAACGTCGCCGGGAGCATGATCAGCAGCGCGATCGCGCTGCTCGCCACGATGTACAGTGCGTAGCCCTGGTCGGTGCGGGCGAGTGCGCGCAGCAGAAAGCTCATCCATTCGAACGACTGCCCGTAGACGGGAAGCGTGGCAAGGGCGAATCCGCCCATGAGTAGTTGGGCGTAAGCCAGGAACCGCGTCGGGTTGGCGAGCCGCTGGATGCGGCGGCGCACGTACAGGCCGCCCAGCGCCAGCCCCAGAATAAAGGCGGCGAGCATGAGCTCGAACGAGTGGGTCGATGCGCCCAGCACCAGGCTCAGCATCCGGATCCACGCGATCTCGTACAGGAAGGACGCCGCGCCGGTGATCGCGGCTGCCAGCAGCAGCACCTTGACCCAGCGGTCGCGGGCCCAGGGTACCTGGGCCTGCACCGGCGCGGGCGACGCCGCCGGCTCGCCGTCCTTCGCGAGCAGCCAGAGCACCAGTGCGAGCAGGAGGTTGAGCAAGCCGGCCGTCAACATCGTGCCGGGCAAGCCCACCAGCCCGATGAACAGGAAACCGCTCGCCAGCACCCCGGCGGCCGCGCCGATGCTGTTCGAGAAGTACAGGCTCGCCAGCGTGTGCCCGGGGGCGCCGGGATAGCGGCGAATGACGCCGCCGCTCATCAACGGGAACGTCATGCCGAGCATGACGGATTGCGGCAGGATGAACAGGGTGCCCAGACTCCACTTGACCAGCTGCGCGACAGCCGGCGAGGGCAACGACGGCAGCACACTGTCGTATGCATAGTTGCTGGCGCCTACGAAAACGACATGGAAGGACAGCGCCGCCACGCCGACCAAGCCCTCTACGATGGCGTAGCCCAGCAGCAGGTTGCGCAGGCGCGTCGAGTACGCCCCCGCTAACCAGGACCCCAGCGCCATGCCGCCCATGAAGATGGCGAGCACCAGAGTCTGCGCATAGGCGGCGTGGCCGAGAAACAGCTTGAGATAGTGGGTCCAGATCGACTCGTACATCAGCCCGGCGAAGCCGGATACCGCGAACAGGGCAAAGTACAGCGACGGCGATGCCGTCACCCGGAAGTCACGCATGGCGTTGTCCTGTGGGGTCGCTGGTAGCAGCTCCTGGAAAGCACCGATCGGGCCACCAGAAAACGAAACGGGCGCCGAAGCGCCCGTTTCGGGATGACGCTGCCGATTACGGACGGCAGTTGGTCGGGCGATACTTGGACAGCACGCTGCCGCCCTTGCAGGACCAGTCGATGTTGCCGGCCTCGGTGCTGGTGCCGCCGATGGCCGCACCCGCCACCGTACCCGTCAAGATGATGGTGTTCAGGCCGCCCAGCTGGGGGATGCCGGTGCTGGTGGTGTCGTAGGTCACCGTGATCGTGGCGTCGCCTTCGCCGATCTCGATATTGGTGACGTACTTGGTCGCCTTCCAATTGGTCGAGAACGCCGTCGCCAGACCAGTCAGCGAGCCAGCAGACTGCCAGGTTTCCGATATGTCCAGCTTCGCGGCGCCGGCCAGGTTCAAGCCTTCGGTCACGCGCGAGCGCACGGTGTAGTCGGTGTACGCTGGGACGGCGATCGCCGCCAGAATACCGATGATCGCGACCACGATCATCAGTTCAATCAGGGTAAAACCCTTTTGCAGAGACTTCATTGCAGCACACTCCTCTGGTTGAGATGACGGATAAACACGCGTTGCCGTGTTCGTGTTCCTCAATGCAACGGGTATGCCAAGGCCTTGCCGCTACTGAAAATCAATCTCTTAGGGCGCTCCAAGGGCTGCACCTAAGGGCCCGAACGGGCGTGAGAAAACGCATTCAAAGATTCTGACAAATGTGGCGAGGCTTCTGTCACAAAGGAAGCCGGGGGGCGTCTCCAATTCCCCTCGGGGGGTGACGCGCTACGTCAGCAGCCCCTCGGGGGCCCCGGGGACCTTGCTCAGGTCGACCTCGTCGATCTGCTCCGGATCGAGAAACTGCTGCGCGTATTTCATGTAGATCTTCTCGCGGATGAATACGTCGAACAGATCGGGATCGATGTGCCCGTTGAGCTTGAACTTGCCCAGGATGGTGAGCGCTTCGGTGAGCGTCTTGCCCTTCTTGTACGGGCGGTCCTTGGCGGTGAGCGCCTCGAAGATGTCGGCGATGCCCATGACGCGCGCCTGCACGGACATCTGATCGCGCGTCAGACCGCGCGGATAGCCCTTGCCGTCCATGCGCTCGTGGTGTCCACCCGCGTACTCCGGTACGTTCTTCAGATGCTTCGGCCAGGGCAGCGACTCCAGCATCATGATGGTCACCTCGATGTGATGGTTGATGATCTTGCGCTCTTCGTCGGTGAGGGTGCCGGTGCGGATGGTGAGATTCTTGATCTCGTCGTCGCTGAGGAAGGGCGCGTCCTCGTTGCCCTCGGCATCGCGCCAGCGCCGGCCGGTGCCGATGTTGAACACGCGCTGCTGGTCCTCGGGCGCCATACGCTCGGAGCCGATGTTGCACATGCGCAGGAAGGCGCGATCCGCGTCGAGCTGTTTGATCTCGGCGCTGAAGCGCGCGTCGATCTCCTGCAGCTGGCGCTTGTCGCCCTTCTCCAGCGCTTCGACCTTGGCGGCGAGCGCACGAATCTGGGCGTCGCGCTTGAGCACCTCGAAGCGCGTGTCGATCAACCCGATGCGGTCGTAGATGGTCTGCAGCTTGGTGGCCTTGTCCACCACATGCACCGGCGTAGTCACCTTGCCGCAGTCGTGCAGCATACCGGCGATCTTGAGCTCGTAGCGGTCCTTGTCGGACATGCTGAAGTCGGCGAGCGGCCCGCTCCTGGCGTCGTTCACCGCTTCGGCCAGCATCATGGTGAGCGCCGGCACGCGCTGGCAGTGCCCGCCGGTGTACGGCGATTTGTCGTCGATGGCGGCGTTGATCAGGTTGATGAACGACTCGAACAGCTCCTCCAGCTGGTTGATCAGCAGCCGGTTGGTGAGCGCCACCGCTGCCTGGCTGGCGAGCGACTCGGCCAGATGCTGGTCGGCTTCCGAGAACGGCAGGATCTCCCCCGACACGCGGTCCTTGGCGTTGATCAGCTGCAGCACGCCGATGATCTCGTCCTCGTGGTTCTTCATCGGCACCGTGAGGAAGGACTTCGAGCGATAGCCGGTCTTGCCGTCGAAGCTCTTGGTGCCGGAGAAATCGAAGCCTTGCGCCGCGTAGGCGTCGGCGATGTTCACCGTGCAGTCGTGCAGCACGGCGTAGGCCACCACCATCGAATTGTTGGGCGCACCGTCCTCGTCGTAGAGCTTCACCGGGTAGAACGGGATCTCGCGCCCGGTGGTGCCGCCCATGGCGATGCCGAGCGAGTCGGTGCGCATGATCTCGAAGCGCAGCTCGCGCTCGCCGTGCACGCGATACAGCGTGCCGCCGTCGGCGTTGGTGATCAGCTTCGCCGCCACCAGGATCCCCTCCAGGAGGCGGTTCAGGTCCTTCTCGCGCGACAGCGCGATGCCGATCCGGTTCAGCTCCGTGAGCCGCCGGAAAAGGTCGGGTTGCGTCGCTTCGTTCATTCGGGCCACCGCAGCAGCATTCGGCACCGCATCACTTGATACAAACCGCCCGCACCTGGTGCATGTCGGTGATGCCCTGCAGCACCTTCTCCACGCCGTCCTGCTTCAGCGTGCGCATGCCCTCGTTGAGCGCCACGCCGAACACCTCCGCCACGCGCGCGTGCTCCTGGATCAGCTTCTTGACCGCGTCGCTGCCCACCAGCAGCTCGTGCAGGCCGACCCGGCCCTTGTAGCCGGTCCCGCTGCAGGTCTCGCAGCCCGTCGGCGTATACAGCGTGAACTGGCCCTTGTCGTCGGCGAAGCTCTTGGCCCAGTCGCGGTACACCGCTTCGTAGGCCCCCTTCGGGTCCTTCTTCCAGTTCTCCGTGTTCTTCAGCTCCTGGCAGTACTCCTCGAGCAGCAGCTTGATCTCGTCCTGGCCGGCGGGGTG
>DATBMG010000028.1:0-16097 GCA_036554965.1 Burkholderiales bacterium | reverse complement strand
GGCGCGGTGGACGAGGACGGATTCTTCCGCATCACCGATCGCATGAAGGACATCATCATCACCGCCGGCGGCAAGAACGTCACCCCCTCCGAGATCGAGAACCAGCTCAAGTTCTCGCCCTACATCACCGACGCCGTGGTGATCGGCGACCGGCGCGCCTTCCTCACGGCGCTGGTGATGATCGATCAGGAGAACGTCGAGCGCTACGCCCAGGACCACGACATCCCGTTCTCGAACTACGCCAGCCTGTGCCGGGCGCGCGAAATCCAGGAGCTGATCCGCAGCGAGGTCGAGCGCGTCAACCGCCAGTTCGCCCGGGTGGAGCAGATCAAGAGCTTCCGGCTCATCGAGCAGCGGCTCACCGCCGAGGACGAGGAGCTCACCCCGACCATGAAGCTCAAGCGCAAGCTGGTGCACCAGAAGTACGCCGAGCTGATCGAATCGATGTACAGTCGCGCTGGATGATCTCCCACTCACCCCCAGCCCCTCTCCCGCAGCGGGGAGAGGGTGGCTTGAACACGGAGGAACCCTTGAACAGATCGATGCGCATCGTAGCCGCTCTGGCGCTCGCCGCGCTGGCGGTACCGGCGGCCTGGGCCCAGAGCCAGGGTGTGGCCAAGGACGAAATCACAATCGGCACGATCCAGGATCTGTCCGGCCCGATCGCGGCCTACGGGAAGCAGGCGCGCAACGGTCTGCAGATGCGCGTGGACGAGCTGAACGAGCAGGGCGGGGTGCGCGGCCGCAAGATCCGTCTGGTGGTGGAAGACAACGGCTACGATCCGAAAAAGGCGCTGCTGGCGGCGCAGAAGCTCGCCACCGGCGACCAGGTGTTCGCCATCCTGGGCCACATCGGCACGGCGCCGAACATGGCGGCGATGCCGGTGCAGTTCGAGCGCAACGTGATCAACTTCATGCCGCTCACCGGCGCGCGCCAGATGTTCGATCCGTTCCACAAGCTCAAGTTCGCGCTTTCGCCTCCGTACTACGACCAGATGCGCGTGATCGTGCCGCAGTTCGTGAAGGAGAAGGGCCTCAAGCGCGTGGGCATCCTGTATCAGGACGACGAGTTCGGTCTGGAAGTGCTGCGCGGGGCGGAGGCGGGGCTGAAGACGCTCAACATGCAGCTCGTGGAGAAGACCTCGTTCAAGCGCGGCGCCACCGACTTCTCGTCCCAGGTGGCCAGGCTCAAGGCGGCAGAATGCGACCTGGTGGTGATGGGCACCATCGTGCGCGAAACCGTGGGCGCCATGGCGGAAGCGCGCAAGACCGGGTTCGAGCCCCAGTACCTCGGCTCCAATGCGCTCTACAGCCATCTGGTCCACGTGCTCGGCGGCAAGGCGGTGGAGGGGCTGTATGGCGTGCAGACCGTATCGCATCCCTATGCCGACGATCAGTCCAAGGCGGTGCGCGACTGGGCCGCCAAGTACAAGGCCAGGTTCGGCGAAGACCCGACCGTGTTCTCGGTGTACGGCTACGCGATCATGGAGCTGTTCGCCAAGGCGGCGGACAAGGCGGGGCCCAACCTCACCACCGACGGCTTCATCAACGCCATGGAAACCACGGTGTTTCCGAGCGATATGTTCGGCAGCCCCGAGGTGCGCGTCACCAAGACCAACCGTCTGGGCATGAACGAAGTGCGCATCGCCCAGATCCAGAACGGCAAGTGGATCGCGATCTCGAAGTTCATCGAGGTCAGGCCGGAGTAGCGCCGCGCATCGCGCGATGAAGCAAAGCGAATCCCGGATCCTGACCACGCACACCGGCAGCCTCCCGCGGCCCAAGCCGCTGGTCGCCCTGCAGTTGCGCAGAAGCCGCGGCGAGGCGGTGGATCAGGCCGAGCTGGCCGAGGAAGTGGCGCGGGCGACGCGCCGGGCGATCGCCCGCCAGATCGAGTGCGGCATCGACATCGGCAACGACGGCGAGCAACCGCGCGAGAGCTTCTTCACCTACGTTCGTTATCGCATGTCCGGCTTCGGGGGCGAGGGCCGGCGGCCTCCCGCCAAGGATGTGGCGAGCTATCCGACCTTCCGCGAGCTGTTCCAGACGCACGCGGCGAAGAGCTTGCACACCGCGCCGCCCCGCGCCATCGGCGAGGTGCGCTATCTCGACCGCGCACCGCTCGACAACGAGCTCGACCAGTACCGCAAGGTCCTGGATGAGCACCCGGGTGGCTTCGTGGAATCGTTCTGGACCGCGCCTTCGCCGGGGATCGTGGCGTGCGGGATGCAGAACGACCACTATGCGTCGTTGGAAGCGTACCTGGAGGCGGTGGCCGAAGCGCTCAGGACCGAGTACGAGGCGATCGCGGCGCGCGGGCTGGTGTTGCAGATCGACGGACCCGATCTGGCGATGGAGCGCCACCGGCAGTTTGCCGACCGGCCGCTGTCCGAGTTCCTCGACTTTCTCGATCTTACCCTTGCGGCCATCAACCGGGCGCTCGCCAACGTGCCGGGCGATCGCGTGCGCTTGCACGTGTGCTGGGGCAACTACGAAGGCCCGCACAATTTCGACGTGCCGCTGGAGGACCTGTTGCCGCACCTGTATCGCGCGCGCGTGGGGGCGCTCGTGCTGTCGATGGCCAATCCCCGCCACGCGCACGAATATCGCCGCCTGGCCCAGTACCCCCTGCCACCAGGCTGGGCGGTGATCGCGGGCGTCATCGACACCACCACGAACTATGTGGAGCACCCGGAGGTCGTGGCCGATCGCATCGAGCTGGTGGCCCGGGCGGTGGGCGACCCGCGCCGCGTGCTGGCGGGCACCGATTGCGGATTCGACACCTCGACCGGCGTGGGGATGGTCGCCGAGGAGGTCGTGTGGGAGAAGCTGCGCGCGCTGCGCGCCGGCGCCGACTTGGCGACCCGCCGGCTGTTTTGAGCCCCGAGGCTGTCCCCGGAAGGCGGCGCCTGGCCGGTCAGTTGCCCCCCGATTACATTAAAACATTACACTAGGCGCAGAGGCCCGCCGATCCAAACCGGCTAGGGTACGCGTCTCGCCCACGGAGGAGGACATACCATGAAGCTGTACTGCCATCCGGTGTCGACCACCAGCCGCCCGGTCATGCTGTTCGTTCTCGAGAGCGGCATCGATGCGCCGTTCCAGGTGGTGGATCTGTTCACCGGGGAACACTTCAAGCCGCCGTTCGAAGCCATCAACCCGAACCATCTGATCCCGGTGCTGGAGGACGGCGACTTCCGCCTGACCGAGAGCTCGGCGATCCTCAAGTACCTGGCCGACAAGATCGGTTCGCCCGCATACCCCAAGGACCTGCAGCGCCGTGCGCGCGTCAACGAGCGCATGGACTGGATCAACACGCAAGTGTGCCGCGACCTGGCCTACGGTTTCGTCTATCCGCAGATCTTTCCCACGCACAAGCGGCCGAGCGACGAGGCGCAGCGGGCGACGGTGGCCTGGGGCAAGGAGCGCGCGCAGGGCTGGCTCAAGGTGCTGGACCAGAGCTGGATCGGGCCTGGAAACGCCTACCTGTGCGGCGACCAGATGACGATCGCGGATTACTTCGGCTCCTCGTTCGTGGCGCTGGCCGAGATCGTGCACAGCGACCTGTCCGCCTATCCCAACGTCAAGCGTTGGCTCGGCCGCATGAAGCAGCTCAAGAACTGGGACAAGGTGTACGAAACCATCAACGGGTACGCCGCTTCGCTGAAGGACGCGAAGCTGGAGACGGTGTGAGCGCGCGCGAGCAAGGAGGACCGGCCATGATCCGCAAGCTGCACCACAACGCCTACCGCTGCCGCGACTCGGAGGAGACGCGCAAGTTCTACGAGGACTTCCTCGGGCTGCGCTTGGCCGGCACCCTCGAGATCAAGGAGACCAAGAGCGGGCGTCCGACGAACACGCTACACACCTTCTATCAGCTCGGCGACGGCTCCTACCTCGCCTTCTTCGAGGCGCCCGACATGCCGTTCGAGTTCAAGCCGCAGCACGACTACGACCTGCACATCGCGCTGGAAGTCGACGAGCCCACGCTGAAGTCGATGCTGGCGCTGGGGAAGGCGCGTGGCATCGAGACGCGCGGCGTGTCGGATCACGGCTTCATCCACTCGATCTACTTCCGCGACCCCAACGGTTACGTGATCGAGCTGACCATGAAGCTGCCCGGGCACGATCGGGCCATGGACCCGGCGATCAACGGCGCGCGCGCCAAGCTCGACGCCTGGCAATCGGCGAAGCAGGGCGTAGCCGTGCGCACTTGAGCAGGGCGGCTGCGCGTACGCTGCCGCGGCGCTGCGTCCGCCGGGCTCGAAGCGGGTGACTCGGCTGGACGCGGGGTGATACGGTCGAAGGGGGCGGGTGCATGGCGCGATGCGGTCGGGCGGCGCCTGCACGTGCTGGCGCTGCTTGGTTCCGTCTTTGGCGCCATCGCGTTCCTACCGGATTGGCACTGGGCGATGGGGCTGCTTGCCCCCTTTCGGCTGCAATATGCAGCGCTTGGCGTGTTCGGCTTGACGTGGGCATGCTGGCTGCAGCAGTGGCGGTGGGGGGCGGTGCACGGCCTCGGCCTCGCTCCTCAGGCCGTTGCCATCGCGCTCAGCCTTCCAGCCCCGGTGCAACCGGGCGAACTCGTGTTTCGTCTGCTCGCGATCAACATTCACCGCGAGACCACCGATGCACGCGCGCTGCTCGAGCTGGTAGAGCGCGAACGCCCGGACGCGCTGCTGGTGCTGGAGCTGGCGCCGGCGCTGGTCGCGGCCTTGGAAGGTCTATCGCAGACCTATCCACACCGGTTGATCGAGGCGCGGGACGACAACTTCGGGGTGGGTCTGTGGCTGCGCTCGGCACCCGTTGCGGCGGAGCTCATCGAACTCGATGGGCAGCTTCCCGCAGTTGCCGCCCGGCTAGAGACGGCCGCGGGCGAGCTGAGGCTGATCGGCGTGCACGCGTTCCCGCCGCTGGGCGCCTGGGCATCGACGCAAAGACGGCTGTTCCACCAACGCCTGTCCGAGCTGGTGCGGAGCGAAGCGACGCCGGTGCTGGTGGCGGGAGATTTCAACGCCACGCCCTGGTGCGTTCCGATGCGCGAGCTGTTGGCGCAAACCGGCCTGGTCGACGCAATCGGGCCGCGCCCGACCTGGCGTGCCGCGGCTTGGGCGTGGCCGCTGGCGCTGCCGCTTGATCACGCGCTGCATTCACCCGCGCTCTCCGTGCGTCGCGCCGAAGTCGGACCCGATGTCGGCTCGGATCATCGCCCGCTGATCATCGAGCTCGGGGGCTGATCACGACCAGGAGCTTCCCCGGTCCAACCTGCTCGTTCACCGACACGTGCACGGCGACGACGGTGCCGGGCGCGCGCGCTGCGAGCGCGTGCTCCATCTTCATCGCCTCGAGCACGATCAGCGTCTCACCTTGCATCACCTGCGCGCCGACGGCAATCGGAATCTGCGCGACGCGGCCGTTCATCGGCGACAGCACCCGACCGTCGCCGCCCCCAAGCTCGGCGACCTGGCGCGCCGCCAGGCGGCGATCCTCGAAGGTCCAGTCGCCCTCCGCGGTCTGAAGATAGAGGCGAGGGCCGGCGCGCTGGGTGTGGACCGACTCGGCGGTTTCGAGCGCGTGTGACGTGCCGTCGAGAACCACGATGACCTCACCGTCGCGTGTGGTTCGCACCCGCGCCTCGCGCTCGAGACCGGCGTACGCCAGCCGCGCCGGAAGGTCGCTGCCACCGGCGCTGGAGAAACCGCCCCACTGTGCCGGCGGTGGCCGAGGCGGCTGCATGCTGAGCCAGGCCGCCAGCGCCCAGGCGCTCTCCGCGGGGCGCGGTGCGCGCGTGCCGGCATCGGGAAAGTGCTCGCCGATGAACGCGGTGGACAGCGCGCCCGCGGCGAATGCGGGGTGGTCGAGCACGCGGGCGAGAAATGCGCGGTTGCTGGCCACGCCGAACAGCACCGTATCCTGCAGGGCGTTGCGCAGGCCCTCGCGGGCTTCCTCGCGCGTCGCGCCGTGATAGACGATCTTGGCCAGCATCGAATCGTAGTGCGCAGTGAGCTGCATGCCTTCGGCGATGGCGTGGTCCACGCGCACGTGCGCGGGCGGACGCCAGCGCTCTATGCGCCCCGACTGCGGCAGGAAGTCCTGCGCCGGGTCTTCAGCGCACAGGCGTGCTTCGATCGCATGTCCCTGGATCGCGATCTCGTCCTGGCGCCAGGGCAGCGGCTCGCCGCGCGCCACGCGCAGCTGCCACTCCACCAGGTCCAGGCCGGTCACCGCTTCGGTGACCGGATGCTCGACCTGCAGGCGCGCGTTCATCTCCATGAAGAAGAACTCGCCGCCGTCCACCAGGAACTCGACGGTGCCCGCGTTGACATAGCCGACGGTGCGCGCGGCCTGCACTGCGGCGTCGCAGATTCGTGTGCGCAGCGAAGGCGAAAGCTCGAGAGCCGGCGCCTCTTCGATGATCTTCTGGTGGCGCCGCTGGATCGAGCAGTCGCGCTCGCCGAGGTGGAGCACAGCGCCGTGCGCATCGGCCAGAACCTGCACTTCGATGTGGCGCGGCGCCAGCAGGCCGCGCTCCAGGATCAGGCGCGGGTCGCCGAAGGCATTGCGTGCCTCGGAGCGGGCCGCGGCCAGCGCCGCGGGTAGATCGGATGCGCGGTGCACCAGGCGCATGCCGCGTCCACCGCCACCTCCGGCCGCCTTCACCATTACCGGGAAGCCGATCTCCCGGGCCGCCGCGCTGAGCGCCGCGTCGCTCTGATCGTCGCCGTCGTAACCCGGCAGCACCGGCACTCCCGCCGCCGCCATCGCGCGCCGGGCAAGCGCCTTGTCGCCCATTGCCTCGATGGCGCCAGGCGGCGGGCCGACGAAGACCAGGCCGGCGTCGAGCACGGCGCGAGCGAACTCGGCGCGCTCCGAGAGGAACCCGTAACCGGGGTGAACCGCCTGTGCACCGCTGCGCCGGGCGGCGTCCAGCAGCTTGTCGATCACCAGGTAGGACTCCGCCGCCGCGTGGCCGCCGATCGGCATCGCCAAGTCGCAAGCGGCCACGTGCGGCGCGCCGCGGTCCGCATCGGAGTACACCGCCACCGTCGTCAGGCCCAGGCGCCGCGCGCTGCGTGCGATGCGGCAGGCGATCTCGCCGCGGTTGGCGATCAGCAGTCGAGGTCGGACCATGCCGGGCGCGCTGAATCCGATAGTCAAGGCTTTGCGCGGGTCCGACCCCGCGGCAAGATGCCCATCGACTTGCAGATGATGCCCAGCATGACCTCATCGGCGCCGGCACCGATCGAGGCGAGGCGCCCGTCCCGGTAGGCGCGCGACAGGGGATTGTCCCAGGTGAAGCCCATGCCGCCCCAGTACTGCAGGCAGGCGTCGGGCACTTCGCGTTGCAGGCGGCCGGCCTTGAGCTTGGCCATGGAAGCGAGATCGGTGACGTCGCGACCCTCGAGATAGAGCTCGGCCGCGCGCCAGGTCAGCGCGCGCAGGGCCTCGATCTCGGTCTTGAGCTCGGCCAGGCGGTAGTGCACCACCTGATGGTCGAGCACCGACTGGCCGAAGATCTGCCGCTCGCGCGCGTAGGCGATGGTCTCGTCCAAGTTGCGGGACAGGCCCTCGATGCAGGCCGCGGCGGCCCACAGCCGCTCTTCCTGGAACTGCAGCATCTGATAGGTGAAGCCCTGCCCCTCGTCGCCGATGCGGAAGCGCCGCGGCACGCGCACGTCGTCGAAGTAGATCTGCGCGGTGTCGGATGACATCATGCCGATCTTGCGAATCTTGCTTGCCACGCTCACGCCTTTGGTATTCATCGGCAAGCAGATGAGCGTCTTGTTCCGATGCGGCGGGCCATCCGTGGTGTTGGCCAGCAGGCACATCCAGTCGGCCTGCGTGCCGTTGGTGGTCCACATCTTGCCGCCGTTGACGACGTAGTCGCCGCCGTCCGCGCGCGCCGTCGTGCGGATCGAGGCGACATCCGAACCGGCGCCGGATTCCGACACGCCCAGGCAGGCGACGAGCTCCCCGCTGATCGACGGCCGCAGGAACTGCTCGCGCACCTCGTCGGAGCCGAAGCGCGCCAGCGCGGGGGTCGCCATGTCGGTCTGCACGCCGATCGCCATGGGGACTGCTCCGCAGCGGATGTGCCCCAGCGTCTCGGCCATCAGCAGCGCGTAGGAGTAGTCGAGTCCGCTGCCGCCGAACTCCACCGGCTTGGTCAGGCCGAGGAACCCCAGCTCGCCCATCTTCTTGAACAGCTCGTGGGCCGGGAAGATCTCGGCCGCCTCCCACTCGTCCACGTGCGGATTGATCTCGTTGTCGATGAACCGGCGCAGGTTGCGCTGGATCTCGAGGTGCTCCGGGGTGAGATGCACGATCGACTCCTACATGCGGGCGACGCCGAAGCTCAACGGCTGCAGCGCGCGCCGCGCCGCTTCGTCGCACAATGACAGGGCGAGCGCGACGACGCGGCGCGTGTCGCGCGGGTCGATGACGCCGTCGTCCAGCAGCAGGCCCGAGGTGTAGAACGCGGACTGCTGGCGCTCGAAGGTTTCCACGATCCGCGCGCGCATGGCGGGCACAGCCTGCTCCGCCAGCGCGGCGCCCTTGCGGCGCGCGCCTTCCTCCATGACGATGGCCATGGTGGTAGCGGCCTGCTCGGCGCCCATCACGGCGGTCTTGGCGTTCGGCCAGGAGAACACGAAGCGCGGCCCGAAGCTGCGCCCGCACATGCCGAAGTTGCCGGCGCCGAAGCTCGCGCCGCACATCACCGTGATCTGCGGCACGCCGGCATTGGACACGGCCTGGATCATCTTCGAGCCGATCTTGATCATGCCCTCGCGCTCGGACTGCGTGCCGACGATGTAGCCAGTAGTGTTCTGCAGGTAGAGCAGCGGGATCGCCGTCTGACAGCAGTGCTGGATGAAGTGGGTGGCCTTGTTGGCGCCGGCGGGGTCGAGCGGGCCGTTGTTGGTGACGATCCCGATCGGCATGCCGCAGAGCCGAGCATGGCCGCACACGGTCTGCGGTCCGTACAGGGCCTTGAACTCGAGAAACTCCGAGGCGTCCACCACTCGCGCGATCACCTCGCGCATGTCCACCGGCTTGCGCAGATCGGCGGGCATCACGCCGAGCAGCTCGTCCTCGGAATAGCTCGGCGCGGGCCCTTCGGGAAGCGGCAGGTTCTCGCGCGCCCAGGGCAGGGCCGCAAGCACCTCGCGTGCGAGCCGCAAGGCGTCGGCGTCGTCCTCGGCCAGGTACTCCGCGGTGCCCGAAACCAGGCTGTGCATCTCCGCGCCGCCCAGCTCCTCGTCGGTGGCGATCTCGCCGGTGGCGGCCTTGAGCAGCGGCGGGCCGGCGAGAAACGCCTTCGCGCGTCCGCGCACCATGATCACGACGTCCGCCAGGCCGGTCATGTACGCGCCGCCCGCGGTGGAGGAGCCGTGCACCACCGCGATCACCGGCAAGCCGGCCGCGGACAGGCGCGCCAGGTTGTAGAAGCCCTTGCCGCCCAGGATGAAATGCTCGACGCGGTACTTGAGCAGGTTGGCGCCCGCCGATTCGACTAGATGCACGAACGGCAGCTTGTTCTGCAGCGCGATGTCCTGCGCGCGCTGGAATTTCTCCAGCCCCATCGGCTGCATCGCTCCGGCGTCGATGCCCGCGTCATCGGCCAGCACCAGACAGCGCACGCCTGACACATAGCCGATGGCGACGATGGCGCCGCCGCCCGGAACGGTCGTCTCGTGCGTGCGGCGCTTGCCGTCGTCATCGTCCTGGCAATAGCCGGCCAGCGTGGACAGCTCGAGCAGCGGCATGCCGGGGTCGAGCAGCAGCGCCGTGCGATCGCGCGGGAGCAGTTTGCCCTGCTTGGCGAAGCGCGGCCCCACGGCGGCCGAAGCGGCGCGCGTGCGCGCCTCCAGCGCGCGCAGCTCCGCGAGCAGACCTTCCATGTGCGCGCGGTTGTCGCGGAAGGCCGGCGAGTTCGGGTCGATGCGCGATTCGATCGCCGCCATTACCGTGCCTGCCGCCGAGTGTCAGTGAGGGTAGCGGCAGCCTAGCCGCGACGCGCGCGGGGGTCAAGGCGGGTCGGGGGCGCTTGCCTCTGCGCGGCGATCCGCGCACGAGTAACATGGCGCTCGGTGCCAAGCATGCACGGGAGGTGCAGATGCGTTCGTCGTCCTGGACCCGCCGCCAGTTCCTGACCCGCGCCGGCGTGGCGGTGGCCGCGGTGCAGACCTTCCACAATGTCGATCCGTGCTGCGCCTTCGCCGCCGATGCACAGACCGCCGGGCGCGAACTGTTCGAGCTCAAGCCGGTGGCCGACGGCGTCTACGCGGCCATCGCTGCACCGCGCTACAAGGTCAACTCCAATGCTGCAGTCATCGTCACCAACGACGGCGTGGTGGTGGTCGACTCGCATTCCAAGCCCTCGGCGGCCCACGCGCTGTACCGCGAGATCCAGGAGATCACCCGGCAGCCGATCGTCAAGATCATCAATACTCATTTCCACTGGGACCACTGGCAGGGCAACCAGGTGTATGCGGACGCGTTTCCCAATCTGGAGATCATCGCCTCGCAGCGCACCGCGGAGGACCTGACCCGGGCCGACGCCGGTTCCGGTGGCATCGCCTACGTGGAGAAGCAGCTCAGCATCCTGCCCGAGGAGATCCGCAAGCTCGAGGAGGAGATGAGGCAGACCGCCAGCACCGAGCGCAGCGTGCGCCTGCGGGCGAACTTGCAGCAGGCGCAGGCCTACCTGGAGGAGCTGAAGCGGTTCAAGCCCGCGCTGCCCACGCGCACACTGACCAGCTCGCTGACCCTGAACGAGGGCGGCCGCGAGATCCAGCTGCTGCTGCTCGGGCGGGCGCACACCGACGGCGACCTGTTCATCTACCTGCCGCAGGAAAAAGTGATCGCCACCGGCGATGCGCTGATCGACTGGATGCCGTTCATGAACGACGGCTATCCGGAGGACTGGGTCGCCACCCTGAATGTGCTGGAACGCCTCGACTTCACGCGCATCATCCCGGGGCACGGCGAGGTGGCGCCCCGGGAGCACCTGGCATTCTTCCGCGGCTATCTCAGCGACTTGATCGCCGCGGTGCGCCAGGCCGCGGCGGACGGCGCCGGGCTGGCAGAGATGAAGCAGGGCGTGGCCGATCGGCTGGCGTCCAAGTACGAGCGCGCCATGTCCAAGTACCCCCTCGGCCAGTACCGCGACCGGGTCGGGCTCAACATCGAGGTGGTGTACCGGAAGGTAGTCGGAGGCTAGTCCGGATCGGTCAATAGACCCCGCCCTCGCGCTTCTCGCCGCCGCTGCTGCGGGTTTCCTCCACCACCTTGCGCGCCGCCTGGGTGAGCAGGCGGCTGTCGTTGAGCAGGGTGACGAACTCGAAACCCTTGGCGATCATCGCCTTGGCGTAGGCCGGCGAGCCGGTGTGCAGCCCGGCGTGCACGCCGTGCCGCTTGCAGCCCGCCAGGATCTCCTCGATGGCGCCCACCACCTTCGGGTCGGTCTGATCCAGGCCGGGCTTGCCACCGAGCGAGATCGACAGATCCGATGGCCCGATGTAGACGGCGTCGAGGCCGGACGTGGACAGGATGGAATCGAGGTTCTTCACCGCCTCCGCCGTTTCGATCATGGCGAAGGTGACGATGGTGTCGTTGGCCTTGTCGTGGTAATCGTCGCCGGCCCAGAGCTGAGCGCGGATCGGCCCCGAGCTGCGGTAGCCCACCGGTGCGTAGCGGCAGGCGCGCACGAAGCGCTGCGCCTCCTCGCGGGTGTTGATCATCGGGCAGATGATGCCGTAGGCGCCCGCGTCCAAGCATTTCATGATGATGGCGGGATCGTTCCACGGCACGCGCATGATGGGCGTCACCTCGGTGGTGCAGATCGCCTGCAGCATGCCGACGGCGGTCTGATAGTCGATCACCCCGTGCTGCAGATCCACGCACAGCGAATCCCAGCCCAGATGCGCCATCACCTCGGCGGAGAAGCTGCTGGGGATGCTCAACCAGCCGTTGACGACCGGGTTCTTTTGTTGCCAGAGGTTGCGGATGTTGTTCGGTTTCATGTCCTGTCTCGCATGCCGGGAGGCGTTTGCGGCCTGGATCCGCTCGGGGCGCTGCGGCCCGAACGCTGGAACGGGCGCAGCCCGGCACAGAAACGCCATGATGGCCGCCTTCGCGCTTTGCATCAAGTACCCGGCAGCAAGACGGGCTGCAGGGGCGCGGTCCGCACGTCCGCGCTTGCAACCCGTCGATCCCGGCGGCGAAGCGGGCGCAATGCCCGCCCCGGCTCCGAGCAGGGAACTCAGAGCGAGTTCAGGAACGCCGACAACTGGTCCTTCTGCGCCCGCGACAATGCGTTGTAGCGCGACCGCACGGATGCGGCCTGGCCGCCGTGACGCTCGATCGCCTCCGCGTGGGTGAAGGACAGGCCGTCGTGCATCAGGCGGCTGCGCGTCCGCAGTCCCCACAGCGGAGCGGTACGCATCTGGTTCGCAGTGTCGTCGTACTCCGGCAGAGGCAGCACCGGTATGCCGTCCCCCGTGCCGATGTCGTGCAGCAGGAAATCGCTGTAGGGGTGGATGACCTTGTTGCCCAGCGCTTCGGGCACCGTGAAGGCACCGCCGTTGATCTGCGTGCCGGGCGGCGCGGTCGTGATGGAAGGGGTGTGACAGGTCGTGCATCCGATCTGAGCGAACAGCGTTTCGCCGGCTCTCACCGCGTTGTTGATCGGCCCGCGCGGCGGCGCTTTCGTGGCGCGCATGAAATTGGCGAATGCCACGATGTCCACACCGTCGTCCTCGGGATCCGGGATCGGGTCGTAGTGCGAGCCCGATTTGTGATCGACTTTGCGACCGCTGGACGTGTTCTCATCCGGAAACAGCGGGCTGGTGATGCCCATCTCGTTCAGGTAGGCGTCGGCGGAGAACGACTCGAGGCTCGCGTGCTGGGCCTTCCAGCCGAAGCGACCGATGCGCGCCGTGCTGTGGGCTTCCAAGACGGGAACCTTCACCGCGGTTCCGCGCATCGTCGAGGGCTGCCGCTCACGGATGTCGAGGAGCGTCTTGTTGGAAATGCACTCCACGAAGCCGTTGCCGAGCGTGTTGGTCGACATGCGGAACGTCCGGATGTCGTCCTTCCAGAACACGCGCTCCACGATGTCGGCATGGGTAGCCCGGGAGTGCACCAGCGTGCCACCGAGGGATTCGAAGAACTCTCCGTTGATCTCGCGCCCGGTGCGCTGCTCGGTGATCTGGCTGGCGCCTCCGGTCACGACGTTCTGGTGGCACTCCCGGCAACTTTGCGCGTTGTGGGTCGGCCCCAGTCCATCGTCCACGCCCTCGACCTCCTCGAAGATGAAGCGGTTGTCGTTGAACGAGTTCAACGGAATTACAGTCTCCTCGTTGATGGTGTCGAAGGGCGGTCCCTGCTCGTCGAAGCCGTTCGTCCGGTTGTCGAAGCCGGTCGGCGCCTCGGTCGGACGAGCCGCAGTCACGCGGGCTTCATCGTCGATCCTGCCGTCGTGCGTCATTCGTTCGCGACGGGTCTTGCCGTCGAAGCCGCTGCGCGACTCTGCGGCAGCGGTCTCGGTCGAAACGGTCGCTGTGTACGTGGATGCGAGCGCCACGATGACAGCGACGCCCGCCAGGATGGTGGGTTGCGAAGGCTTCACGGTGATCTCCTCCATGACGTGCCGCCCGCTGGCGGCATTCTTGCTCTGTTGGCCGCGCGGCACCGCGCGCGCCTGGTTATTGGTCTTGTACGGAGAAAATCGAGTCCGTGCGTCACGCCGCTGCAGCAGATTTCGCGGGGAGAAAGATTCGTGCCAGCAGACAACTTGTTCAATGAGCCGAGAGAGTTATGCGCGGGCCGTGCCGCAGGACACGACGAAACTCTGTGAGTTTTCGCCCGGACTGTCGGCTGGAACCGAGGGCACGACGCGCCGAATCGAGCAATGTGCTGATTTCGTAAGAATGCCCAGTGGCGCCGGCGAACGACGTCGGGGTATGGAGTCGGTGGTTCTGAAACCGGGGCTGCGACCCTCGTTAACGGGCTGTATGGATATACACATTAGATACTAATTCCGACGCCGATGACGCATAGGGGTATGCCTCCGGGCGCCGGCCGAGGAATTTCTGCGTCCTATCCTGTCTAAGGACACGAACGCGCCCGGTCCAGCCATGCACGCGGGTATGCATGGCTGCCGACCCAACCACCGACGACGGCGCAACACGACCGACATCTTGATTTCCCGATCCAAGCCGTTCATCTTGCGCGCCGCCCTTGCGGCGTCGGCCGCGTTGCTGGGCGCGGCCCTCATCGTCCCCGATGCGGACGCGCGTCGCCTGGGCGGCGGCAGATCTCTCAGCCGGCCCGCCGCGGATGCCACCCGGCAGGAGGCGCAGGCGGCCGAGCGCGAGGCCCTGCCCACCCAACCTTCGCAGGCCGCGGCGCCGCAGATACCGACGCGCCAAGCGCCGGCCCAACCGACGCCCAACCACCGGCTCGGGCCGATCGGCGGACTCGCCGCGGCCTTAGGCATCGCCGCACTGGTGTCCCATCTTGGCTTGGTCACGCCGTTGGCCGAGCTGTTGGCGGGCGCGCTGACGATCGGCCTGCCGGTGCTGGCGGCGATGATCCTGTGGCGCATGCTGCGCGGGCCGCGTGCGCCACGACATGTGGCACCTCGCCTGGAACCGGCGTTGAACGTGGCGCAGGTCATCGGCACGCCTTCGGGCGGCAGGTCGGCGGGCAGCGCGGCGGACAGCGTGACGGACGCCGGTCCGAGCAGTGTGACGGGCGCCGTTCCGAGGAGGCTGACGGGTGCCGATCCGAGCAGCCTAAGGGGTTTTGGCGGCGCGCGCCCCGCCGCGAGGGCGGCACCCACTGCGGCGATTGCGCCGCGTCCCCCTGGTGTGCCGCTGGACTTCGACGTCGGGGCTTTCGCGCGCACCGCCAAGCTGCAGTTCTTGCGCCTGCAGGCGGCCTGGGACGCCAGGAACCTGGCGGACATCAGCCAGTTCACCACGCCGGAGATCCTCGCCGAGATCCGCGTGCAGCTCGACGAGGATGGAGGCATCGCCAACCGCACCCAGGTGGTGAAGGTCGACGCTGAGCTCCTCGGGATCGAAGAAGGTGTCGAAGACTGGGTGGCGCGCGTGCGCTTCAGCGGCACGATTCGGGAGCACCCGGGCGAATCCGCCCAGCCTTTCCAGGAAATCTGGAACCTGTCCAAGCGCAAAAAGCGTGGCGCCGGCTGGCTGCTGGCCGGCATCCAACATCTGCCCTGAGGGGCGCTTCGCCGCGCTGGCGCCGTTGCCGCCGCCGGGGCTAGCGCGGGCGCCTGCAAAGTGCTAGCTTGAGCGCGTCCGGCGAGATCAACCAAGAAGCGTAAGCGCCGGGCGGAAAGACTAGGGAGGAGATCGAATCGAGGCGTGCGCGGAACACCTTCCGGGCATGCCGGCGGGGACGCCCCTGGGGCGGCCCGCCTGTCCGCTGCTGTGGCGCGTTTGCGCCACGAGACGACGCCGGTCGCTTCATCCCTCTCACGTTGTGTCCAACTCGGAGGGCCTGTCATGGCGATAACACTCAACATCAACGGCAAGACCCAACAGGTCGACGTGCCGGCGGAGATGCCCCTGCTGTGGGTTCTGCGCGACGTCGTCGGCCTGACGGGCACCAAATTCGGCTGCGGCATCGCGGCCTGCGGCGCGTGCACTGTGCACATCGACGGCGTGGCGGTGCGCTCCTGTGCGCTGCCGGTGGGCAACGTCAGCGGCGCCGTCACCACCATCGAGGGCTTGAGCGCCAAGGGCGATCATCCGGTGCAGAAGGCCTGGGTGAAGCTCAACGTGCCGCAGTGCGGCTACTGCCAGAGCGGGCAAGTAATGCAGGCGGCCGCTCTGCTGAAGATGAACCCCAGGCCCAGCGACGAAGACATCGAGGCGGCCATGGCGGGCAACATCTGCCGCTGCGGCACCTACACGCGCATCCGCGCGGCGATCAAAGAAGCGGCGAGGGGGTGACCATGATCAAGATCGAAAACGTCAGCCGCAGAACCTTCCTCAAGGCCAGCGCAGCGCTGGGCGGCAGCTTCGCCCTGGGACTGTTCATCGACCCGATCACCAAGCTGCATC
>DATBMG010000220.1:0-12362 GCA_036554965.1 Burkholderiales bacterium | reverse complement strand
CGACCGTGCAGGCGAGTGCCCTGCACTGTGCGTTCGACACGCCACCCGGAGAGTTTCGACTCGTTGCAGTTGGGAACGTAGCCGCTGCGCGCGCGGTGGTCAGCAACGCGAAGCACCGGCCCACAGCCAAGTTCTAACGGTCCGGCGGCTCGATCCAGTTGTGGAGCGCGAGACCGCCGTCCACCACGACGGTCGTGCCGGTCACGTAAGCGGAGAAGCGGTCGCACAGCAATGCCACCGCCATGCCGGCGATATCCTCCGGCGTGCCCAGGCGCCCCAGGCTGGTGCAGCGCGTGAGGCGCTCGATGCCGGCGAGCTTGGCATCGAACCCGCCGCCGGGAATCGCACCGGGGGCAATCGCGTTGACGCGGATGCCGTGCGGGCCGAATGCGCGCGCGAGTTCCTTCATCACCATGGTTTCTCCCGCCTTGGCCGCGCTGTAGTGCGGCAGATTGCGCGGCGAGTCCGCGTGCAGCGACGTCAGGTACAGCATGCGTCCCTTGATGCCCCGCTCGCGCATGTGCTTGCCGGCGTCGCGCCCAAGCTGAAACCCGGCGCGCAGATTCACCGCCAGCATGCGGTCCCAGGTTTCGTCGTTCACCGCCGCCACGGTGTCGGCCTCAAGCCGCCGCGGGCTGGCGCTGTGGACCAAGATCGACAGCGCGCCGAGCGCTTCCAGCGTCGATCCGAGCAGCCTGGCGGCAGCGCCGGGTGCGGCGAGATCTGCAGCGAGGAAGCGCGCATCACCCCTCGAAGCACGGATCGCGGCCGCGACTTCTTCGCCACGCGCCGCGTCCACGTCGGCAAGGACGAGGCGCACACCCTCGCGCGCGAGCGCCGTCGCGATCCCGCGTCCGATGCCCGATGCCGCCCCAGTGACGAGCGCAGCGTCGCCTGCCAGTAGTCCCTCTGCCATCGTTTCGCTCCATTCGGGTGGTAAGGCGGGCCCGTCTCCGTCAAACGACAAGAGAAGGCGGCCGGTGCGAGCGACGGAATGTCAACTCGGTAGTATTCGTTGACCGCCTTCAATCGATGCGACTAGACCGTCGTGGTTCCCGAGGTCGGTCGTCGACGAAATGCTGCAGAATGCTGCTTGGACTATCGTGATTGCCCTGCTGACGCGCCCAGGTGCCGGCCGCTCACACCAGCTGCTTCCATCTCTTGGCGGGTTTGCGCACCGGCTCTTCGGCCGGCGCCTCCCCGGCTTGCCAGAAGCGCTCGCGATGCAGAGCGCCGTTGCCGAACGTGACGTCGATGGCCGTCAGGCGCTTGAAGTAGTGACCGACGTTCAGCTCGTCGGTCATGCCCATGCCGCCGTGCAGCTGGATCGCCTGCTGCCCCACGAAGCGCCCCGCCCGGCCGATGAAATCCTTGGCCGCGGACAGCGCGCGCTGGCGCTCGGCCGCGTTCGCTGAATCCACCTTGACCGCCGCGAGCAGCGCCATCGAGCGCGCCTGCTCGCAGTGAATCAGCATGTCCACGGCACGGTGCTGCAGGGCCTGGAAGCGCCCGATCGGCACGCCGAACTGCTGGCGCGTCTTGAGGTACTCGAGCGTCGCGCTGTGCAGCGCGCTCATGCAGCCCACCGCCTCGGCGCACAGCGCGGCGATGCCGCGATCGATCACCGCGTCGAGCAGCGGGTAGCCGTTGTCGAGCACGCCGATCATCGACTCGGGGCTGACGCTGACGTTGTCGAAGGTGACTTCGGCTGCGCGCATCCCGTCGTAGGTGGGGTACTCGCGGCCCATCACGCCCTGCTCGGCCGGATTCACGAAGAACAGCGTGATGCCGTGCGGGCTGTCGGGCGCGCCGCTGGTGCGCGCCGTGACGATCAGCAGGTCGGCCACGCCACCGTGCAGCACCACCGACTTCTGCCCGTCGATCACCCACATGCCGCCTTCCTGGCGCGCGGTGGTGTGCACGCGGTTCAGCTCCCAGCGCGCACGCGGCTCGGTGTGCGCGAAGGCGAACTTCATCGAGCCGTCGGCGATGCGTGGCAGCAGGATCTGGCGCTGAGCGGCGCTGCCGCCCAGCGTGATCGTGCTGCCCGCCAGCACTACAGTCGGCAGGTAGGGCTCCACCACCAGGGCGCGCCCCAGCGCCTCCATCACCACCATCACGTCCACGCCGCCGCCGCCGAAGCCGCCGAACTCCTGCGGAATCGGCACGCCGAGCAGGCCGAGCGATGCGAAGCCGCCCCAGGCCGTGGTGCTGATGCCGTCGCGCGACGCGATGATCTGCTTGCGCTGCTCGAAGGTGTAGTTCTTGTCGAGGAACTTCTCGACCGCGTCCTTCAGCAGCAGTTGCTCTTCGCTGTAGTTGAAGTCCATGGCTCGCCTCACAAGCCCAGGATGTGCTGCGCGATGATGTTGCGCTGGATCTCGTTGGATCCGCCGTAGATGCTGGTCTTGCGGTAGTTGAAGTAGCGCGCTGTCAGCGGCGCGGCGTACTCGGGGCCTACGCGCTCGCCCAGCCAATGATCGCCCCAGGCGGCCGGCAGGTGCGGCAGGCCGTAGGGGCCGACCGCCTCGGCCATCAGTTCGGTGAGCGCCTGCTGGATGTCGGTGCCCTTGATCTTCAGGATCGAGGCCTCGGGTCCGGGCGCACGGCCTTCGCGATCGGCGGCGAGCACGCGCAGGTTGGTGATCTCCAGCGCCATCAGGTCGATCTCCACCTGGACGATGCGGTCGCGGACGCGCGCGTCCTCGATCAGCGGGCGGCCGCCGCTGTGCTCCTGTGAGGCGATGTACTTGAGCATGCGCAGCTCGCGCTTGGAAGCGCCTACAGCGGCGATGCCGGAGCGCTCGTGCGACAGCAGGAACTTGGCGTAGGTCCAGCCGCGGCCCTCCTCGCCCACCAGGTTCTCCGCCGGGACTTCGACGTCCTCGAACCAGACTTCGTTGACTTCGTGCTCGCCTTCGATGGTGATGATCGGCCGCACCGTCACCCCGCGCGAGCGCATGTCGATCAGCAGAAAGGAGATGCCCTCCTGCTTCTTGCCGGTGCTGGCGGTACGCACCAGGCAGAAGATCATGTCAGCGTGCTGCGCCAGCGTGGTCCAGGTCTTCTGCCCGTTGACCACGTAGCGGTCGCCGCGGCGCTCCGCACGGGTCTTGAGCGAAGCCAGGTCCGAGCCGGCGCCCGGCTCGGAGTAGCCCTGGCACCACCAGTCCTCGTTCGACAGGATGCGCGGCAGGTAGTGGCGCTTCTGCCAGTCGCTGCCGAAGGCGATGATCACCGGCCCGACCATGTTCACGCCGAACGGGATGATGCGCGGCGCGCCCGCGTCGGCGCACTCCTCCTCGAAGATGTGCTGCTGCACGGCGTTCCACTCGCAGCCGCCGTACTGCTTCGGCCACTGCGGCGCCATCCAGCCTTGCTCGGAGAGGATCTTCTGCCAGCGCAGGTGGTCGTCCTTGCGGAGCCGTTTGTGCTCCAGCACCTTGCGGGCGATCTCGTGCGGCAGGCGGGTGCGCACGAAGCTGCGCACCGTGTCGCGGAAGGCCAGCTCGTCGGCGGTGTAGTTCAGGTCCATGGGGCGGTTCCGCGGGGGATGGTCGAGAACGCGCGCACGCGCATGCGCAGCGCTTCGAAGCATACGGGATGGCGCAGCCCCGGGCAACCGCGCCCGCGGCGGTGGCGGGAGTCGGTCCGCCCGGTCTATAATTCAAAACCTTCGGGTCTATAATTCAACCTCTTATCGCCGCGGCACTCACCGGCGCCAATCGCTGCACCGCTTCCAGGAGGAATCATGGGTACCCGCGAACAGGAGCTGCTCGCTCAACTCAATCTCGAGCCGCTGTGGATGCCGTTCACGGCCAACCGCCAGTTCAAGGCGCAGCCGCGCCTGCTGGTGGCCGCCAAGGACATGCACTACACCTCCCATGACGGGCGTCAGATCCTGGACGGCATCGCTGGGCTGTGGGCGGTCAACGCCGGCCACTGCCGCGCGCCGATCGTAGACGCGATCAAGAAGCAGGCCGAAAGCGTGGATTACGTGACCGGCTTCCAGCTGCACCACCCGTCGGCCTTCCTTGCCGCCGAACGGCTGACCCGCATCGCGCCCGCGGGAATGGATCACGTGTTCTTCGTCAACTCCGGGTCGGAGGCGGTGGACACCGCGCTCAAGATGGCGCTCGCTTACCACCGCGTGCGCGGTCAGGGTACGCGCACGCGCTTCATCGGGCGCGAGCGCGGCTATCACGGGGTGGGCTTCGGGGGAGTCTCGGTGGGTGGCATGACGGCCAACCGCAAAGCCTTCAGCGCTGCGCTGTTGCCCGGTGTGGACCACCTTCCGCACACGCACCTGCCGGAGAAGAACGCCTTCTCGCGCGGGCAGCCCGAGCACGGCGCGCATCTGGCGGACGAACTCGAGCGGCTGGTGGCGCTGCACGACGCCTCCAATATCGCCGCCGTGATCGTGGAGCCCGTGGCCGGGTCCACCGGCGTGCTGGTGCCACCGAAAGGATACTTGCAGCGCCTGCGGCAGATCTGCGACAAGCACGGCATCCTGCTCATCTTCGACGAGGTCATCACCGGCTTCGGCCGCACCGGTAGCGCGTTCGCTGCGCACACTTTCGGCGTGACGCCGGACCTGATCACCTGCGCCAAGGCGCTGACCAACGCCGCCGTGCCGATGGGCGCGGTGATCGTGAAGAAGGAGATCTACGAGGCCTTCATGAGCGGGCCCGAGGGCATCGAGTTCTACCACGGTTACACCTACTCGGGGCACCCGCTGGCCGCGGCCGCCGCGATCGCGACTCTGGATCTGTTCAAGGCCGAAGGTCTGTTCCAGCGCGCCGCCGAGCTGGCGCCGTATTGGGAGCAGTGCGTGCACGCGCTGCGCGGGCTGCCGCATGTCATCGACATCCGCAACATCGGCCTGGTGGCTGGCATCGAGCTCGAGCCGATCCCCGGCAAGCCCACCGCGCGCGCCTTCGAGGCGTTCGCGCGCGCCTACCAGAAGGGCGTGCTGATCCGCACCACCGGCGACACCATCGCGCTGTCGCCTTCGCTGATCATCGAGAAGGGCCAGATCGACCAGATCCTGGACACTGTGCGCGAGGTACTCAAGACCCTTCCCTGAGACCTCATTGAACACAGAGGACACAGAGGCGTCCTCTGCGTCAGACGCGGTAAGGAGTTAGACAGTGCGCATCGTAATCGCCCAGATGCAGCACGAGACGAACACGTTCTCGCCGGTGCCCACCCCCTGGGAAGCGTTCGGCAACCACGGCCCGTTCCTGGGCCGCGCGGGTTACGAGGCGATGAAGGGCACGCGCCTGCCGATGGCGGCTTACATCGATCTCGCCGAGGGCGCCGGCGCGCAGCTGGTGACGCCGGTCGCCGCCTGGGCGAATCCGAGCGGCCCGGTGGACGGCGTCGCCTACGACCGCATCTGCGCGCTGATCTGCGATGCGGTGGCGCAGGGTTGCGACGCGGTGTTCCTGGATCTGCACGGCGCCATGGTGGTGGCCGATCGCACCGATGACGGCGAAGGCACGCTGCTGGAAAGGATCCGCGCCATCGCCCCGCGCGTGCCGATCGCGGTGTCCCTGGACCTGCACGCCAACCTCACCGAGCGCATGGTGCGCAACTGCGAGGTGATCGCCGGCTACAAGACCTATCCGCACGTCGATCAGTACCAGGCCGGGCATCTGGCCGGCAGCATCCTGCTGCGCGCGCTCGAAGGCCAGGTCAAGCCGGCGATGGCCTGGGGCAACCGCCCGCTGCTGGCGCAGACGCTGCGCGAGAACACCGACGAGCGGCCGATGAAGGACTTCGTGGACGCCGCGCGCGCGGCCGAGCGGGACGGGATGTTGGCGGCCACCGCCTTCGGCGGCTTCCAGCAGGCCGACATCCAAGAGGCCGGCATCAGCGTAGTAACGGTGGCCGACGGCGACCGGGCGAAGGCGCATGCGGCGTGCGAGGCGATCCTGGACGTGGCCTGGCGGCAGAAAGAGGAGTTCGTCTACCGCGGCGAGCCGCTGCAGCAGGCGGTCGCGCGCGCCAAGCGCATGGCGGACGAAAGCGGCGGGCCGATCCTGCTGCTCGACCACGCCGACAACTGCGCCTCGGGCGCGACCCAGGACACGATGTACGTGCTCGAGGAGGCATTGCGCCAAGGCTTGACCGGGATCGCCGTGGGGCCGGTGCGCGATCCGGAGGCGGTGGACCGGATGGTGCGCGCCGGCGTCGGCGCGCGGCTGACGTTGAAGGTCGGCGGCAAGATGGACATGCCGGCGATCGGCGAGAAGGGGCGGCCGCTCGAGTTGACCGGCGTGGTGCGCGCGATCACCGACGGCGAGTACACCATCACCGGGCCGCAGTTCCAGGGCATGCGCTGCTACATGGGCCGCAGCGCCGTGCTGGACACCGGCGCCGCCGAGATAGTGGTGATCGAGCGCAACCAGGAACCGTGGGACCGCGGAGTATTCACCAGCGCCGGCATCGACCCGGCCGCGAAGCGCTTCCTGCTGCTCAAATCGCGCATGTATTTCCGGCCGGTATTCCTGCCGATCGCGAAGGGCATGGTGTTCTGCGACAGCATCGGCGTGGGCTCTTCCGACTGGACCAAGTTCGAGTACCGGAAGCTGCGCCGGCCGATCTACCCGCTGGACGAGTTTCCCGCCGCGCACCGATAGACGAGAGGATCGAGATGAACAAACCGCTGGAACGGTCTGCACTGCAGATCAGGGACATCCCGCACTGGATCGACGGCCGCGAGACGCCGGGCACCAGCGGCCGCCACGGCGAGGTGTACGACCCGGCGCTGGGCCGCGTCGCCGGCCGCTTGGGCTACGCGAGCGCGGAGGAGGTGGGGCGGGCCGTGGCCTGCGCGCAAACCGCCTTCGCCGGCTGGGCCGCCACCCCGCCGCTGCGGCGTGCGCGCGTGCTGTTCAAGTTCAAGGAGCTGATCGAGCGCAACCTGGATGCGCTGGCGCGGCTGATCTCGAGCGAGCACGGCAAGGTCGTGTCCGATGCGCGCGGCGAGGTGACCCGCGGCCTGGAGGTGGTGGAGTTCGCCTGCGGCATCCCGCATCTGATGAAGGGCGAGTTCTCCGAGCAGGTCGGCACGGGGGTGGACAGCTGGTCGGTGCGTCAGCCGCTGGGCGTGTGCGCGGGCATCACGCCGTTCAACTTCCCGGCCATGGTGCCGATGTGGATGTTCCCGCTGGCGCTCGCCTGCGGCAACAGTTTCGTGCTCAAGCCCTCCGAGCGCGATCCCTCGGCCAGCGTCCTGCTCGCCAAGCTGCTACAGGAGGCGGGGCTGCCCGACGGCGTGCTCAACGTCGTGCACGGCGACAAGGTGGCGGTGGACGCGCTGCTGCAGGACCCGCGCATCGCGGCGGTGAGCTTCGTCGGCTCCACTCCGATCGCTGAGTACATCTATCGCACCGGCACCGCGACCGGCAAGCGCGTGCAGGCGCTGGGCGGGGCGAAGAACCATCTGGTCGTGATGCCGGATGCCGATCTCGAGCAAGCCGTCGATGCGCTCATCGGCGCGGCCTACGGCTCGGCCGGCGAGCGCTGCATGGCGATCTCGGTGGCGGTCGCGGTCGGAAGCGTCGCAGACGCGCTGGTCGAGCGCCTGGCGCAGCGCGCCCGCAGTCTCAGGATCAACGCCGGCACCGACGAGAGCGCCGAGATGGGTCCGCTGGTCACGCGTCAGCACCTGGACAAGGTGCTCGGCTACGTGGCGAAGGGCGTCGAGGAAGGCGCGCGGCTGGTGGTGGACGGGCGCGGCCTGGCGGTGCCGGGCTACGAGCAGGGGTTCTTCCTGGGCGGCTGCCTGTTCGACCACGTGGGCGCCGACATGAGCATCTACCGGGAAGAGATCTTCGGCCCGGTGCTGTGCGTGCTGCGCGCGCCGGACTTCGACACCGCCGTCAACCTGATCAACCGGCACGAGTACGGCAACGGGGTGTCGATCTTCACCCGGGACGGCGACGCCGCCCGCGAGTTCTCGACGCGCATCCAGATCGGCATGGTGGGTATAAATGTTCCGATTCCCGTGCCGATGGCATATCACAGCTTCGGGGGCTGGAAGCGCTCCCTGTTCGGCGACCATTACGTGCACGGTCCCGAGGGGGTGCGCTTCTACACTCGTCTCAAGACCATCACCAGCCGCTGGCCCACCGGCATACGCAAGGGCGCGGAGTTCGTCATGCCTACCATGCGTTAGGCAAGTCGGCGGCGGAGGGGATATGCATGCTGCGAATGCTTGCCGCCGCCTGGCTCCTGTACCTGATAGCGGGCCCCTGCACCGCCCAGACCACGTGGGAGCGCAATGCGGACTGGCTCGAAGAGCAGATCGAGGACTGCGCCGAGGGCTCGGACACTACAGCCTGCCGTTACTTCAGCGCCCGTGCGTTGAGGCGCCTGTTCGGGGTGCCCGAGGTCTGCACCGGTGAGAGCTGCATGAACCCGACGCAGCTCGCCGAGCGGATCGCCAAGGGGGACCCGTGGGCGGAGCTCGGGGCCGCCACCGAGCAGACCGTGCTCAACCAGGCCCAGCAGATGGCAACCGGCGGCCTGCCGGTCGTGGCCGTGAACGAATCCATCGGCTGGGTCGTGCTGGTGATGCCCGGGAATCTCTACCCTTCGGTGCGCTGGCGGCGCAACGTCCCGGTCGCGGTCGGCACGCGCCTGGACGAGCCCTACGCCTCGGTGTACGGCCAGGGCCTGAATTTCCTGTTTTCCGACCCCTCGAAGGTCACGCTGTACGTCCATAAGTGAGCAAGGACCAGCCCCGGGCCCGGTCCTAGGCATGCTTCTCGCTGCCGCTGGCGCAGCACCACTCGCCGAGGCGCCAGAAGACATTCATGGCTGACATGCAGCGCCTGCTGGCCAAGGCCGAAGCCGGGGACGCATCGGCCCAGTATGCGGTCGGCAATGCCTATCACCTCGGGCTTGGCCTGCCGAAGAGCCTGCCGCTCGCGATGCGCTGGTATCTGAAGGCCGCGGCGCAGGGTCACGTGGACGCACAGGTCAACCTCGGCATCGTCTTCATCCACGACCTCGGCGCTGCCGGCGGCACCCGCAACCCGGCCCAGGCGCGCTACTGGTTCAAACGCGCGGCCGAGCTGGGCGACGCCCAGGCGATGGCCTATCTCGCCCGTATCTACCTGGAAGGCGACGGCGTGCCGCCCAACCCCGCCCGGGCGTGCGACTGGCTGCACCGCGCTGGGGAACAGGGCAACGTGGACGCGTTCAACGAGCTGGGCGTGCTGCTGGACAGCGGGCGCGTGGGCGCGCCCGACCACGCCGGGGCGGCGGCCGCTTACGAGCGTGGCGCGCGCCTGGGCGACATGCGCGCGCAATACAATCTAGCCAACTGTTATCTGGCCGGACGCGGCCTGGAGCCGAATCCGGCCCTCGCTGCGCAGTGGTATCGCGCGGCCGCCGACCAGGGCCTGGGCGAGGCGCAGCACGCCCTGGCCACGCTCCTGGCGCGCGGTGTCGAAGGCGTCGAGCCCGATGCGGGAAAGGCGCTGAAGTGGCTGGCGAAGGCAGCGGACAAAGGCATCGCGCAGGCGCAATACGAGCTGGCCAAACAGCTGCGCGCGGGCGACGGGATTCCCGCCGATCCGCTGCAGGCCATGCACTACTATCACGAGGCCGCGGACCAGGGTCACGCCGACGCGATGTTCAGCCTTGCGCTCATGCTGGAGGTCGGCACCGGGCTGGACCGCCCCTACCCGGAGCGGGCGGCAGGCTGGTACCGGCTCCTCGCGCAGCGCCACGCGCATGGCGGCGCCGCGCACAACCTGGGCATCCTGCTCGCCCAGGGCAAGGGCGTGCCCAAGGACGCCGGCGCGGCGCGAGAGCTGTTCGAGTTGGCCATCTCGCTGGGCGCCGACGAGGCGATGCACAGCCTGGCCCTGCTGCTGGTACGCAGCGATGGGCCCGCGCAGGACATCGTCGAGGGCGCGAAGTGGGCGATCCTGGCGCTGCGCGACGACCCGAACGGCGACGCGCGCAAGTTATTCGACGTCATCTCGGCGCTGCTGCCGCCGGAACTCGTGGAGCACGCGCAGGCGCTCGCGGCAAGCTGGAAACGCACCGCGAAGACGGTGCAGTGGACCTCGGAGGTTGCGGGAACTGCGTGATCGGGAAGCGCGACCGCCTACGCCGCTTCCATCAGATTGCGGCGCGCGGTGTCGATCCAGGGGCGCTCGGTGTCGAGGTTGACCTTGAAGCGCTTGGCGTGTTCGAGCATCTCCTTGAACACCGAGTTGGCCTGCACCGCGAAGCCGAGCTGCTTCAGCAGCATGCCGTAGCGGCACTTGGCTTCCAGCCCGATGTACACCTGCGCGACCTCTTCGTACTCGGCCAGCGCCTGTTCGGTTTCGCCCAGCCCTTCGTGCGTGCGCGCCATGAGCAGGCGCGCTTCCTCGGGTCGGTAGCGTGCGTCCAGCTGGCGCAGGCGCGCGAGCGCTTCTTGCGCCTCGACCAGGGTGCCGTCGTTGACGTGCGCGCGGGCCAGGCCCAGGAGCAGGTTGGGGTCGTCGGCGTGGGGGCCGGTGAGCGCGTCCCGATACAGGCGCACGGCCTCGCCGAACACGCCGCAGCGCATGAATTCGTCGGCCGCCGCGATCTTGTTGGCCACGCTGGGACACACCGCCAGCGCTTCCAGCCGGGCCTTGAGCCCGCCGGTGGGGTTGAATGCACGCGCAACCTGGTTCGCAGCGCGCCGAGCCGAGCGATGCTCGCGCGAGCCGGGAAACACCTCGAGCGCGTAGTAGGCTACGCAGCCGATCACCGGGAACGACAGGATGATGAACGCCCACCAGTAGGGACGCCCGGTCCGATACACGTGGAAAACGAAAAACGCCTGGATGACGGCGGTAAGCGCGATCAGCACCGGCATGACGAAACTCCCAGAACGCTACCCGAGTTGACACTGCGTTGGCAGATAAAAACGCAAGGGGTATGCCCATGCTCCAGCGGCCCACGAAAGGCCGTCGAAACGAGGACTTACGACCGGGAAACTGCTAAAAAATCGTAGCGCCGCGCGAGCGTGAAGGGCACGCCGGGGCGCTCCTGGACGAACAGGCAGATGCTGTCGACGGCCAGGCGCTGGCGCAGCGCATCGGTGAAATGCTCGGCGAGCAGCTCGCGCAACGATTGCGCCTCGTGCCCCGGCATCCGATCTGTCAAGGTAAGGTGAAACCGGAATTCATCCAGGACATATGCATAACCGTAGCGCGCCAGCATCGCCTCCTGCCGTGCGCTCAGGCTCGCCGCACGACGCCGCGCGAGCTCGTCGGCATGTGGCGGGGCACGCCAGCGGTCGAGCTCCACCACACAGTCGCGCGCCAACGCGTCGAGTGCGCTGCTTGCGGAGACTGGCCGCAGCGCGATGAATCCCCCCAGCATCCCGACCTCGAGGCGCGGCAGTGGAAACGGCGTGCGCTGCCGCGCGAAGGCGGCGAGCGCGGCATGCAAGTCGGCGGCGGCGCAGCCGTCGTCGAGCGCGAACGGGGCTTTGAGCGTCGCGTGAAAGCCGTACACTCGCGGCGCGGCAGTAACGTCCGCGATGCGCGCATGCGTGAAACCGGGGAGCGACGGCTGCTCCAGCGCGCAATCGCGCTGCGGATCGCGGCCCAGCCAGCTGCAGCCGAGCTGCCACAGCGATGAGCCGTCGTGCGGAGCGAAATAGACTGCGTAGCGCGGATGCATGACGCGTGGGCCGAATATCATTACACTTTACCTCTTCGTCCATGTCCACGCAGCTCGCCACCAACGCCCGCATCGTCACCGCCGACGAAGTCTTCTGCGGCACGCTGGAAGTGCGCGACGGCGTGTTCGCGCGCTTGGACACCGGCCTGACCGTCCTGCCGCGGGCGCAGGACTGGGGCGGCGATTACCTGATCGCCGGACAAATCGAGCTGCACACCGACAATCTCGAGAAGCACCTCGAGCCACGCCCCGGCGTGCGCTGGCCCGCGCTATCCGCGTTGCTCACGCACGACGCGCAGATCTCCTCGGCCGGCATCACCACGGTGCTGGACGCCATGGGCGTGGGTGATTTCGACGAGCGCTCGGTCCGCGCGCAGGGGCTGGAGGACGCGGCGCAAGCCCTGCGGCATGCGCGCGCGCACCGGCTGCTGCGCGCCGAGCATCTGCTGCACATGCGCTGCGAGCTGGCCTGCGACAACATGCTCGAGGTGGTCGCGCCTTTCCTCGACGATCCCAGTGTGCGGCTGGTGTCTCTGATGGACCACACGCCCGGCCAGCGCCAGTGGATGGACGTGGAGCGCTTCCGCGTGTACAGCCAGCGCGACCAGCGCTGGAGCGACGATCACCTCGCGCAGGTGGTCGAGGAACGCCAGGCGATGCAGTCACGCAACGCGCAG
>DATBMG010000256.1:0-3847 GCA_036554965.1 Burkholderiales bacterium | reverse complement strand
GCGCTGCGCGTGCTTGCCGGCGTGCGCAAGGAGGTGGATACTTTCTTCGACGAGGTCATGGTCATGACCGACGAGCCGCTGGTGCGCAACAACCGCCTGGCGCTGCTGGCGCAGCTGGAGGCGCTGCTGAACCAGGTGGCGGACATCTCGCGGCTGGCGCAATGAAGCTGGTGATACTGGATCGCGACGGCGTCATCAACACCGACAGCGATCAGTTCATCAAGACTCCCGACGAGTGGAAGCCGCTCCCGGGCAGCCTGGAGGCGATCGCGCGCCTGACGCACTCCGGCTTCCGCGTGGTGGTGTGCTCCAACCAGTCCGGGGTCGGGCGCGGGCTGCTCGACATGGCCGCCTTGAACGCCATCAACGACAAGATGTACAAGGCGCTCGCCCCTTTCGGCGGGCGCATCGACGCGCTGTTCTACTGCCCACACCCGGCCGAGGCGAACTGCGCCTGCCGCAAGCCCCGGCCGGGCATGTTCCAGGACATCGCCAAGCGCTTCAACGTCACGCTCGCCGGCGTGCCCAGCGTGGGCGATTCCCTGCGCGACATGCAGGCCTCGGCGGCGGCCGGCTGCCAGCCGATCCTGGTGCTCACCGGCAAGGGCCGCAAGACCCTGGCCGCGGGCGACCTGCCCGAGGGCACGCAGGTGTTCGACGACCTGGCCGCGGCGGTGCGCGCGATCATCGCCAAGCTATGAGCCGGGACGTCCCGATCACCCTGCGCTCGGCCGTGTTCCTCCTGCTGCAAGCCGCTCTCACCATCGTCTGGTCGCTGCTGTCGCTGCTGACCTTCCCGTTCAACCCGCTGACCCGCTATCGCTTCATCACCCTCTGGTCGCGCATGGTGATCCGGCTCGCTAGCGCGATCTGCGGCATCCGCTACGAGGTGCGTGGCCTGGAGCACCTGCCCGCTCGTCCCGGCATCATCCTGTCCAAGCACCAGTCCGCATGGGAAACGCTCGCCTTTCAGGTGTTTCTGCCGCCGCAGGTGTGGGTGCTCAAGCGCAGCCTGCTGCGCATTCCGTTCTTCGGCTGGGGCCTGGCGATGATGAACCCGATCGCCATCGACCGCGCCGCGGGCATGCAAGCGCTCAAGCAGACCCTGGAGCAGGGACGCGAGCGCCTGGCGCAGGGCTTCTGGATCGTGATCTTTCCCGAAGGGCACCGCTTCCCCCCGGGGGAGAAGGGCACCTATCATCCGGGCGGCGCCTGGCTCGCCATCCAGACCGGTGCGCCGGTGGTGCCGATCGCGCTCAACTCGGGGTATCTTTGGCGCCGCGACGCCTTCGTCAAGCTCCCCGGTAAGATCACGGTGAGCATCGGCCGGCCGATCGAGACCGGCTCGATGAAAGCCGAAGCGCTCATGCGGAGAGTGGAAGACTGGATCGAATCAGAAACCGCCCGACTGGGGGATCCGCGCAGCTAGATCTGTTCGCGGGCCCCGCCATGCTCACCGAGCCGCGCACGGTGCGCCTCGGCGAGCGCGACCTGCCCTACCTGCTAAAGCGCAGCGCGCAGCGCCGGCGCCTGGTGCTGCTGGTGGACGAGCGCGGCCTGGTGGTGCACGTGCCGTGGCGCGCGTCCGAGCGCCACATCTCCCAGGCCATCGCCCAGGCGCAGTCCTGGATCCTGCGCAAGCTGGCGGAATGGGAGAGCAAGAAGCCGCGCCAACGCAGCTGGACCGGCGGCGAGGCGCTCGACTTCCTGGGGCGGCAGCTCACTTTGCAGCTGCAGACCCGCGACGGCCCCGCGATCGCGCAACTGCGCGACGGCAGTGCGCTGGAGCTGTCGTTGGCCGAACCGCACACGCCGGAGCGAGTGCGCACCGCGGTGGTGAGCTGGTACCGCCGCCATGCGGGCAGCCACTTCGCCGAGCGCGTGCAGCACTTCTGTACGCGGCTGGAAGTGCCGGCGCCGCGCGTGCTGCTGTCCAGCGCCCGCACGCGCTGGGGTAGCTGCAACGCCGACGGCGAGATCCGCTTGAACTGGCGCCTGATGCAGGCCGCCGGCGACGTGATCGACTACGTGGTGGCGCACGAGGTGGCGCACCTCAAGGTGATGAGCCATTCGACGCGCTTCTGGCGCACCGTCCAGCGGCTGTGCCCGGACTACGAAGCGGCCAAGGCCGAGCTGAGCGCGATGAGCCTGCACTTCATGGCGTTGTAGGCCGAATGCGCCCTCAAGGCGCGACTTGAAGAAAACCGAGAGCCCTGATCCGACCCGATGCGCATGCTAGACTCGGTCGGATGCGCGCGCTGCGTCGTACCGTCGTCATTCTATCGATAGCCCAGGTTTGCGCCTCGGGCTGCGGCCTGAAGGGGCCGCTTTACATCCCCACAGCGGAAGAGGAACGCGAGCTGGCCGAACGCAAGCGCGCGCTGGAGGAGCGCGAGCGCCGGGAGCGCAAAGGCGAGGCGGCCTCCACGACGCCGGCCGCGACCACCCCCGCACCGCCGCCGGCTTCGAGCACGGCGCCGCCGGCGCAGGTCGACCCCGGCAGCGTGCCGACCAACTGACGTCCGATGCTCTCCGCTCTGCCACAGTCGCCGTTCATCGGCTACCGCGCCGGCGCGCTGCACGTCGAGGATGTGCCGCTCGCGCAGGTGGCGCAGCAGCACGGCACGCCGTGCTTCGTGTACTCGCGCGCTCATCTCACCAACGCCTTCCACGCGTTCGACCGGCCCTTCGGCGCGCAGCCGCACCTCGTCTGCTATGCGGCGAAAGCCAACTCCAGCCTGGCCATCCTCAACCTGCTCGCCCGGCTGGGGAGCGGCTTCGACATCGTTTCGGGCGGCGAGCTGGAGCGGGTGTTGGCCGCCGGCGGTGACGCCGGGAAGGTGGTGTTCTCCGGCGTGGGCAAGCGCGCGGACGAGATCGAGCTGGCGCTCGCCAAGGGTGTGCTGTGCTTCAACGTCGAATCCGAGAGCGAGCTGGCGCGCATCAGCGCCATCGCGGTGAAGTCCAGGCGCACGGCGAACATCAGCCTGCGCGTCAACCCGGACGTCGATCCTCGCACCCATCCCTACATCTCGACCGGTCGCGAGGAGAACAAGTTCGGGGTGCCCTTCGACGACGCGTTCGCGCTGTACGGCAAGGCCAGCGCGC
The DNA here is from genome assembly GCA_036554965.1 of Burkholderiales bacterium. Lineage (GTDB taxonomy): Bacteria > Pseudomonadota > Gammaproteobacteria > Burkholderiales > SHXO01 > SHXO01. The sequence continues at coordinate 739 of DATBMG010000256.1, read as the reverse complement.
TGCCAGGGCTGGCCATCGCCGGCATCGACTGCCACATCGGTTCGCAGATCACCGAGGTGGCGCCGTTCCTGGATGCCCTGGAGCGGCTGCTGCGGCTGGTGCAGCGCCTGGCCGGCGCGGGCATCCGGCTGCGGCACCTGGATCTCGGCGGCGGTCTCGGCATCCGCTACCGGGACGAGGCGCCGCCCGATCCGGCCGCCTACATCGAGGCCATGCTGGAGCGGCTGGGAAGCGTAGACCAGACCGTCATCCTGGAGCCGGGCCGTGCGATGGTGGGAAACGCCGGCGTGCTGCTCACGCGCGTGGAGTACCTGAAGCACGGCGCGCACAACTTCGCCGTGGTGGATGCCGCGATGAACGACCTGATCCGGCCGGCGCTGTACGACGGCTTTCACGACATCGTCCCGGTGCTCCCGCGCCAGGGGGCGCGCCGGCGCTACGAGGTGGTGGGCCCGGTGTGCGAGAGCGCGGATTTCCTGGGCCACGACCGCGAGCTGGCGCTCGCCGAGGGCGATCTCCTGGCGGTGCTCTCCGCCGGCGCCTACGGCATGAGCATGAGCTCCAACTACAACACCCGCCCGCGCGCCGCCGAGGTGATGGTGGACGGCGCCGCGGTGCACCTGATCCGCGAGCGCGAGCGGGTCGCGCAACTTTTCGCGCTGGAGCGGCTCTTACCCTAGCCTGACGTTCCCCCTGGCCCCACCGGGGAAGCGCTAGAATCGCAAAGTTGCGCCGCATC
>DATBMG010000230.1:0-9446 GCA_036554965.1 Burkholderiales bacterium | reverse complement strand
TCTTGCGGATGTCGGCGATGCGGTCCTTGACCAGCGGATGCAGCTGCATCGCGCATTCGACGGCCGTTTGCGCATGGAACTCGGCCGGGAAGCTGATCTTGAACAGCACGTGCTCCATCACGTAGCTGCCGTAGGGCCGCTGCAAGCGGAACGCGTTGCCTTTGAACAGCACGTCGTAGAAACCCCAGGTCTTGGCGCTCAGCACCGAGGGATAGCCCATCTCGCCCTTCATGGTGACGAGCGCCAGGCGCACGGCGCGGCTGGTGGCGTCGCCCGCCGCCCAGCTCTTGCGCGAGCCGGTGTTGGGCGCGTGTCGGTAGGTGCGCAGGCTCTGGCCGTCGACCCAGGCCTGCGACACGGCGTTGATGACCTCGTCCCGAGTGGCGCCCAGCATGCGCGCCACCACCGCCGTGCTCGCCACCTTGACCAGCACCACGTGGTCAAGACCGACGCGGTTGAAGCTGTTTTCCAGCGCCAGCACGCCCTGGATCTCGTGCGCCTTGATCATGGCGGTGAGCACGTCGCGTATCACCAGCGGGCGCTTGCCGCCTGCCACCGCGTTGCGCGACAGCCAATCGGCCACCGCCAGGATGCCGCCCAGGTTGTCCGACGGGTGTCCCCATTCGGCGGCGAGCCAGGTGTCGTTGAAGTCGAGCCAGCGGATCATGGCGCCGATGTTGAACGCGGCCTGCACCGGGTCGAGCTGGAACTGGGTGCCGGGAACGCGCGCGCCGTTCGGCACTACCGTGCCCGGTACGATCGGCCCGAGCAGCTTGGCGCAGGCCGGGTAAGACAGCGCCTCGAGCCCGCAGCCGAGCGTGTCCATCAGGCACAGGCGAGCGGTGTCATAGGCCTCCTGGCTCTTGATGTCGTAATCCAGGACGTAGTTGGCGATGTCGACCAGAGGCTGGTCGGGATCGGGGCGGACGTTGGAGACGTGTGTGGACATTTACCCGCGCTTCTCGATCGGCACCCACTTGCGGTCTTCGGGCCCGATGTAGTTGGCGCTCGGTCGGATGATCTTGCCGTCGAGGCGCTGCTCGATGACGTGCGCCGACCAGCCCGAAGTGCGCGAGATCACGAAGATCGGCGTGAACATGGGCGTGGGGATGCCCATCATGTGATAGCTGGTGGCGCTGTACCAGTCGAGATTTGGGAACATCTTCTTCTCGCGCCACATGGTGTCCTCCACCCGGGCCGAGATGTCGAACAGCTTCATGTCGCCGGCGTCCTGACTCAGGCGCCGGGCCACTTCCTTGATGACCTGGTTGCGCGGGTCGGAGATGGTGTACACCGGGTGGCCGAAGCCGATGATGATCTGCTTGTCGGCCACGCGCCGTATGATATCGGCTTCGGCCTCGTCGGGAGTGTCGTAGCGGCCGATCACGTCGAAGGCGAACTCGTTGGCGCCGCCGTGCTTGGGGCCCTTCAGCGCGCCGATGGCGCCGGCGATGGCGGAGTACAGATCCGAGCCGGTGCCGGCGATCACGCGGGCGGCAAAGGTGGAAGCGTTGAACTCGTGCTCGGCGTAGAGGTTGAGGGAGGTGTGCATCGCACGCACCCACGGCTCGGGGGGCGGCTTGCCGTGCAGCAGGTGCAGGAAGTGTCCGCCGATGGAATCGTCGTCGGTTTCCACCTCGATGCGCCGGCCGGAGTGCGAGAAATGATACCAGTACAGCAGCATGGACCCGAACGAAGCCATCAGCCGGTCGGCGACGTTGCGCGCCTCGGCGATCTTGTGGTCCGCGTTCTCGGGCAGCACCGCGCCCAGCGCCGAGCAGCCGGTGCGCAGCACGTCCATCGGGTGGGTGTTGGCCGGGATGCACTCGAGGATGTCTTGCACCGCCGCCGGCAAGCCGCGCAGGGACTTGAGTTTCTGCTTGTATGCGGCGAGCTCCGCCAGCGTGGGCAGCTTGCCATGCACCAGTAGGTAGGCGACCTCCTCGAACTGCGCCCGCTCGGCGAACTCCAGGATGTCGTAGCCGCGGTAGTGCAGATCGTTGCCTTGGCGGCCGACGGTGCACAGCGCCGTGTTGCCGGCGGGCACGCCGGAGAGCGCGACCGACTTCTTCGGCTTGGGTGCGGTTGCGGCGGGCGCGGCCTGGCTCGTCATTTGTGCTTCTCCTTGGCGAACAGCTGATCGAGCTTGTCTTCGTAGGCGTGGTAATCGAGGAAGTCGTACAGCTCGTCACGGGTCTGCATGCTGTCGAGCACGCTCTTCTGGGTGCCTTCGCGGCGCACCGTCCGGTACACGTTGAGCGCCGCCTGGTTCATGGCGCGGAACGCCGACAGCGGGTACAGCACCAAGCCGACGCCGGCTGAGCGCAGCTCGTCGGTGGTGAACAGCGGTGTCTTGCCGAACTCGGTGATGTTGGCCAGCACCGGCACCTGCACCGCATCGGCGAAGCGCCGGTACATGCCAAGCTCGGTGATCGCTTCCGGGAAGATCATGTCCGCCCCGGCCTCTACGCAGGCGCAGGCGCGGTCGATGGCGGCCTGCAGGCCCTCTACGGCGAGCGCGTCGGTGCGCGCCATGATCACGAACTGCGCATCGGTGCGCGCGTCGGCGGCGGCCTTGATGCGGTCCACCATCTCCTCGCGCGGCACGATCTCCTTGCCCGGGCGGTGCCCGCAGCGCTTGGCCTGCACCTGGTCCTCGATGTGCATCGCAGCGGCGCCGGACTTGATCAGCGATCGCACGGTGCGGGCGATGTTGAAGGCGCCGCCGAATCCGGTGTCGGCATCCACCAGCAGCGGCACGCCGCACACGTCGGTGATGCGCCGCACATCGGTCAGCACGTCGTCCAGGGTGCTGATGCCCAGATCGGGCAGCCCCAGCGAGCCCGCCGCCACGCCGCCACCGGACAGGTAGATGGCGCGGTAGCCGACCCGCTCGGCGAGCCGCGCGTGATAGGCGTTGATCGTCCCGATCACCTGCAGCGGGTTTTCCGCCTGAACCGCCGCCCTGAACTTCGCGCCTGCCGATGTCATGGCTTCATTTCAACAGCGACGCCACCGCGTCGCGCTCCTCGAGCAGCTCCTTGTGCGTGGCATCCATGCGCACGCGGCTGAAGGGACTGACCTCGATGCCCTGCACGATCCGGTAGCGGCCGCCGGTGCAGGTGACCGGATAGCCGTAGATCACACCCTGCGGAATGCCGTAGCTGCCGTCCGAGGGGATCCCCATGGTGACCCAGTCGCCCGGGCGTGTGCCCTGGATCCAGTCCCGCATGTGGTCCATCGCCGCGTTGGCGGCGCTGGCCGCGGACGAGGCGCCGCGCGCGTCGATGATGGCGGCGCCGCGCTTCTGCACGGTGGGAATGAAGCTGCCCTCGAGCCAGGCTTGATCGGCGATCAGGGGCCACAGCTTCTGACCGTCCACCTCGGCCTGCGACAGGTCGGGATATTGGGTGGCGGAGTGATTGCCCCACACGGTGACCTTGCGTATCCCCGCGACCGGGCGGCCGACTTTGGCGGCGGCCTGGGATACGGCGCGGTTGTGGTCCAGGCGCATCATGGCAGTGAAGTAGCTCGGATCCAGCCCCGGCGCCTGGCTCATGGCGATGCAGGCGTTGGTGTTGGCAGGGTTGCCCACCACCAGCACTCTGACCTTGCGGCTGGCGGCCTGGTCCAGGGCGCGGCCCTGTTCGATGAAGATCCTGGCGTTCTCCAGCAGCAGGTCCTTGCGCTCCATGCCTGGCCCGCGCGGCCGCGCCCCCACCAGCAGGGCGATGTCCGCGTCGCGGAAGGCGGTCGCGGCGTCGGCGGTGGCGCTCATGCCCGCCAGCAGAGGGAAGGCGCAGTCGTCGAGCTCCATCATCACGCCGTGGAGCGCTTTCTGCGCCTTGTCGTTGGGGATCTCGAGCAGCTGCAGCACGACGGGCTGGTCGGCGCCGAGCATCTCGCCCGCGGCGATGCGAAACAGCAGGCTGTAGCCGATCTGGCCGGCGGCGCCGGTCACCGCGACGCGCACGGGTGCTTTCATGCAAGGACTCCGGATTAGGCAACCGGACCAGTTCGAGGACCGGCGGGAAAGCAGCGCGAAATCATAGCCAACCGGCGCCCGCGGTGTCAAACTGGTCTTATGTCTTATATAAGATACAACACTATGGACGCGGAGGCCATTTTGTGTCTAGAATGGCTCATATTCACAGTTCCCTGCCCGGATGAAGCCCGCCGCGGAAGCCCCCGCGTTCCAGCCCCTGTACCGGCAGATCAAGACGCTGATCACGCGCAGCCTGGTATCCGGCGAATGGCGCCCGGGAGAGTCGATCCCGAGCGAGGTCGAGCTGGCCGGCCGCTACAGCGTGAGCCAGGGCACCGTGCGCAAGGCGGTCGGCGAGTTGGCCGAGGAGAGGCTGCTGGTGCGCCAGCAGGGCAAGGGCACGTTCGTGGCGTCCTACGCCGGCGAGCGCAGCCAGTTCCCGTTTCTGCGCATCACCCCGGACGCCGGTCCGCTGCAGGAGCTGACCGCCGAGCTGCTCGATCTGCAGCGCGTGCGCGATCCGGCCTCGGCGCGAGTGCTCGGGCTGGCCGCGAGCAGCGGCATCTACGTGCTCACGCGCATCCTGGCGCTGAACGGCAGGCCGGCGTGCTACGAGGAGGTGCGCCTGCCGGCCCCGCGCTTCAAGGGTCTGACGCGCGCGGTGGTCGAGCAGCACGAGTGCATGCTGTACAGCATGTACGAGACGCGCTTCGGCGTGCGCATGCTGCACGCGGAGGAATGCGTGCGTGCGGTGCCGGCCCCGCGCGAAGTGGCGGGCGCGCTGCACGTCCCCCTGGGCTTCCCGCTGCTGCAGATCGAACGCATCGCCTACACCTACGGGCGCGAGCCCTCGGAGCTGAGGCGCTGCTACTGCGACACCCGCGAGCACCACTACCGTAACGCGATCACCGGCTGACCGTGCCATGCAAACCTCCAGAGAACCGGCGATGACCGACCCGCGACCCAAGCACCTCGACCTGGTGCACATCCGGCTGCCGGTGCCGGCCGTGGTGTCGATCCTGCATCGCGTGAGCGGTGCGGCCCTGTTTCTGTTGCTGCCCTTCCTGCTGTACCTGCTGCACGCCAGCCTGGACTCGCCGGACAGTTACGTACGGATGCGCGCGATGATCGAGCAGCCGCTGGTGAAGCTGGTCCTGATCGGTCTGCTGTGGGCCTACCTGCACCATTTCTGCGCCGGCATCCGCTTTCTCGCTCTGGACCTGCACTGGGGCATTGCACTGCAGCCCGCGCGCCGCAACGCCTGGGCGGTGCTGGCGGTGAGCCTCGCGCTGACCCTGGTTCTGGGGGTGTGGCTGTGGTGAAGCGTATCGTCGTCGGCGCCCATTACGGCCTGGTGAGCTTCCTGGCGCAGCGCATCACGGCCGCGGCGATGGCGCTCTACACGCTGCTGATCCTGGGCGTGCTGCTGGTCGCGCCACCGGCCCATTATGGCGACTGGAAGGCGCTGTTCGCGCACCAGTGGATGAAGCTCGCCACGTTCGTGTTCCTGGTGAGCCTGTTCCTGCACGCCTGGGTAGGCATGCGCGACGTCTTCATGGACTACGTCAAGCCTACCGGCTGGCGGCTGGCGGCGCAGGCGACGGTGATCGTGCTGCTCACCGCCTATGCCGGCTGGTCCATCCAGATCCTTTGGGGTGCGTGAATGAGGATTGCGACACGCAGGTTCGACGCGGTGATCGTGGGGGCGGGCGGTGCCGGTATGCGCGCCGCGCTGCAGCTGTCCGAGGCGGGGTTCCGGGTCGCGGTGCTGTCCAAAGTGTTCCCGACCCGCTCGCACACGGTGGCGGCGCAGGGCGGCATCGGCGCCGCGCTCGGCAACATGAGCGAGGACAGCTGGCTGTGGCACATGTACGACACCATCAAGGGCTCGGACTATCTGGGCGATCAGGATTCGATCGAGTTCCTGTGCCGCATGGCGCCGCAGGTGGTGCTGGAACTGGAGCACTTCGGCATGCCGTTCGACCGCAACCCCGACGGCACTGTGTACCAGCGGCCTTTCGGCGGGCATTCGCAGAACTTCGGCGAGCGTCCGGTGCAGCGCAGCTGCTGTGCCGCCGACCGCACCGGCCACGCCATGCTGCACACGCTGTATCAGCGCAACTTGCGCGCCAACACGCATTTCTTCGTCGAGTGGATGGCTCTGGACCTGGTGCGCGATGCCAGCGGGCAGGTGCTGGGCGTCACCGCCCTGGAGATGGAGACCGGCGAGGTGTATCTGATCCACGGGCGCGCGACGCTGTTCGCCACAGGCGGGGCAGGGCGCATCTACGCCACCAGCACCAACGCCTTCATCAACACCGGCGACGGGTTGGGCATGGCGGCGCGCGCCGGCATCCCGCTGGAGGACATGGAGTTCTGGCAGTTCCACCCGAGCGGAGTGGCCGGGGTGGGGATCCTGATCACGGAGGGAGTGCGCGGGGAGGGCGGCTACCTGCTGAACAAGGGCGGCGAGCGCTTCATGGAACGCTATGCTCCCACGATGAAGGATCTCGCCAGCCGCGACGTGGTGTCGCGCGCCATGGCCACCGAGATCAAGGAGGGGCGCGGCTGCGGCCCCGACGGCGACTACCTGCTGCTCAAGCTGGACCACCTGGGATCCGAGGTCATCGACAAGCGGCTGCCGGGCATCCGCGAGATCGCCAAGACCTTCGCCAATGTCGATCCCGTGACCGACCCCATCCCGGTGGTGCCCACGGTGCACTACCAGATGGGCGGCATTCCCACCAACTACCATGGCGAGGTCGTAGTGCCCCGAGGTAACGACCTGGAAGCGGTGGCGCCCGGCTTCTACGCCGCGGGCGAGTGCGCCTGCGCTTCGGTGCACGGGGCCAACCGGCTCGGCACCAACTCGCTTACCGACCTGCTGGTGTTCGGCAAGGCGAGCGGCGACCGCATGGTGCAGTTCCTGCGCGAGAACCCGGGCCACAAGGAGCTGCCCGCCGACGCCGCCGAGCGTACGCGAGCTCGCCTCGACCGCCTGGAGAACCAGAGAGGCGGCGAGAGCATGTACCAGGTCGCCGCGGACATGCGCCGGACCATGCAAGCCCACTGCGGCGTATTCCGCTTTCCGGACATGCTGGCCGAGGGCGTGCGCAAGATCCGCGAGGTCGCCGAACGGGCCGCGCGCATCGAAATCAAGGACCACAGCAGGGTGTTCAACACCGCGCGCGTCGAGGCGCTGGAGCTGGACAACCTGATCGAGGTGGCGCGCGCCAGCATGGTTTCGGCCGAGGCGCGCAAGGAAAGCCGCGGGGCGCACGACCGCGTCGACTATCCCGACCGCGACGACGCGAACTGGCTCAAGCACACGCTGTGGTTCAAGGACGGCGATCGGCTGGTGTACAAGCCGGTGCACATGAAGCCGATCACCGCGGCGACGTTCGAGCCGAAGGAGAGAACTTATTAGGAGCTAGGATTTAGGAGCTAGGATCTAGGGACAAGGCGCGGCGAAGCCGCACAACGGCCCCTAGCCCCCAGATCCCAGATCCTAGATCCTAGATCCTAGATCCTAGCCTTTAAGGGGTCAGAAATGCACTTCCGAATCTACCGCTACGACCCGGACAAGGACGCCAAGCCGTACATGCAGGATTACCGGGTCCCGCTCGAGCCGTCCGACAGCATGCTGCTGGACGTGCTAGTGCGCATCAAGGCCATGGACGACTCCCTGACGCTGCGCCGTTCCTGCCGCGAGGGAGTGTGCGGCTCGGACGCGATGAACATCAACGGCAAGAACGGCCTGGCCTGCATCACGCGGCTGTCGCAGCTGAAGGAGCCGGTCGAGCTGCGCCCGCTGCCCGGGCTGCCGGTGATCCGCGACCTGGTGGTGGACATGTCGCAGTTCTTCAAGCAGTACCACTCGGTCAAGCCGTACCTCACCAACGACGAGCCACCGCCCGAGAAGGAGCGCTTGCAGACCCCCGCGCAGCGCGAAGAGCTGGACGGCCTGTACGAGTGCATCCTGTGCGCCTGCTGCAGCACCGCCTGCCCCTCGTTCTGGTGGAATCCGGACAAGTTCGTCGGCCCGGCCGGACTGCTGCAGGCCTACCGATTCCTGGCCGATTCGCGCGACCAGGCCACCAGCGAGCGCTTGGACAACCTCGAGGATCCCTACCGGCTGTTCCGCTGTCATTCGATCATGAACTGCGTGGACGTGTGCCCCAAGGGCCTCAACCCGACCAAGGCGATCAATCACATCCGCGACCTGCTGGTGCGCCGGGCGGTGTGAGCGCGCCGATGGCCGAGCTCGACCGCATCCGCTGGCGCTGCCGCCGCGGCCTGCTCGAGCTGGACTTGGTGCTGGCGCGCTTTGTGGAGCGCAACTACGCTGGTCTGACGTCCGCGGAGCGCGATGTTTTCAAGGGCTTACTGGAGCGCTCCGATAACGAGCTGTGGGACCTGCTGAGCGGTAAAGCCGATCCGCAACCGGGGCCCGAGACGCGCCTCGTGAGGCTGCTGCGAGGCCCTTGATGTGCGTTTGCACAATTTCTGGCCTAACCCGCTAAACTGCTGTAGCATTGGAATATTTGCCCAGATCCGGCGGAGAATCCGATGACCGACAAGCGCGCGGCAACGATCCATTTCAACGACGGGACGGCGGGCGCCGAGCTGCCGGTCCTGTCGGGTACGATCGGGCCGGACGTGATCGACATCCGTCCGCTCTACGCCAAGACCGGGATGTTCACCTACGACCCGGGTTTCATGTCCACAGCGAGCTGCAAGTCCGCCATCACCTACATCGACGGCGACAACGGCGTGCTGCTGTATCGCGGCTATCCGATCGAGCAGCTCGCGCGCAAGTGCGACTTCCTGGAGGTGTGCCACCTGCTGCTCAAGGGCGAGCTGCCCACGGTGGTGCAGAAGAGCGAGTGGGACGAGCGCATCCGCCGGCACACCATGGTGCACGAGCAGCTGGTGCGCTTCTACTCCGGCTTCCGCCGCGACGCGCACCCGATGGCGGTGATGGTGGGTGTGGTCGGTGCGCTGTCGGCCTTCTATCACGACTCACTCGACATCAACAACCCGGAGCATCGCGAGATCTCCGCGATCCGGCTGCTCGCCAAGGTGCCCACCATCGCCGCGATGTGCCACAAGTACAACAAGGGCGAGCCCTTCATGTACCCGCGCAACGCGCTCAACTACGTGGAGAACTTCCTGCACATGATGTTCGGCACGCCGTGCGACGAGTACCGGCCGAACCCGGTGCTGGTGCGCGCGCTGGACCGCATCCTGATCCTGCATGCCGATCACGAGCAAAATGCCTCCACCTCCACGGTGCGCCTGGCCGGCTCCTCGGGGGCCAATCCCTTCGCCTGCATCGCCGCCGGCATCGCCTGCCTGTGGGGACCGGCGCACGGCGGCGCCAACGAAGCCGTCCTCAACATGCTGAAGCAGATCGGCACCGCCGACCGCATCCCGGAGTTCATCGAGCGTGCGAAGAAGC
>DATBMG010000227.1:0-12075 GCA_036554965.1 Burkholderiales bacterium | reverse complement strand
GAGGGCTCGCGCAGCGAGCTGCTCGAGCGCTTCCGGCGCCTGGGCAACGCGGTGCTGGTGGCGAGCCAGTCGTTCTGGGAAGGCGTGGACGTGCGCGGCGAAGCGCTGTCGCTGGTGTTGATCGACCGCCTGCCGTTCTCGCCGCCCGACGACCCGGTAATGGCCGCGCGCATCGAGCGCATCAACGCGCAGGGCCGCAACGCCTTCATGGAGTATCAGCTGCCCGAAGCGGTGATCGCGCTCAAGCAGGGAGCGGGACGGCTGATCCGCGACGAGACCGACCGCGGCGTGCTGATGATCTGCGACGTGCGGCTGGTGGAGCGCCCGTACGGCCGCCGGATCTGGCAGAGCCTTCCGCCGATGCGGCGCACGCGGCAGCTCGAGGAGGTGGTGGAGTTTTTTGCGAAAGGTGCGATCGAAAAGCGCGATCGCACTGGCCAGGTGTTTACGGAGTTACCCGCCGATCCCCCTTGAGCCGTTGCAGCACTCTCCCGCGCACCAGATCGATATGCTGGCGGAAGCTGTACAGGTTGGCGGAGTAGGCGAGCGGGGTCGGGATGTGGTTGACCGCGGCCTCGATGTCGGTCAAACCGGACAGCATCTCGTTCAGCTCGTCCTGGCTGGTGGCGCGCTCGAGCCGCAGCTCGATCTCCTTCAGGCGCGCATACCAGCGGTAGATGCGCGAGCGCATGCGCCAGCTGTACAGCGGCGGCAGCAGGCGCACCAGGGGCACGACCACCGCCAGCACCGGCAGCAGCATGACCCACAGCCGGTCCACCAGGTTGGCGGCCCAGTACGGCAAGTAGCGCTGCAGAAACGGCGTGCCCGAGGCATAGTAGCGCTCGGCTTCCGGGCTCAGCGGAAAGTCGGCGTCCTTGGTGTTGGGGAATTCGTCGCGCCGGTTGAACAGCCCGGCTTCCCCGTGCAGCTGCGTGGCCACGCGCATGAACAGATAGGCGAGCGCGGGATGCAGTTCGTTGCGAACGAGCAGGTTGGCGGTGGGCGCTATCAGGATCACGTCGCCGCGCGGAACGTTGCGCGCGAGGTCGAAGGTGCCCTCGGGCAGCGTCAGCCGGGTGAGGTAGGGGAAGCGCCGCGTGTAGGCCTCGCCGCGCTCGAAGCTCAGCAGCCGCACTCCGGGTTCCTGGATCAGGCGCTCGACCGTGGGCGACTCGGCAGGGGCCACGAACATCGCCGCATCCACCTCCTGCGCCGCCAGCGCGTTTGCCGCATCATCTCCACCCAGGGGCAGCAGCTCGGTGGGCGGTAGCACCACGTCGTTCACGGCGAGCAGCTGCAGGGCCAGCGCACGCACGCCACTGAAATCGGGGCCGATCGCGATCTTCCTGCCGCGCAGTCCGGTCAGATCGTCGATCTCGCGGCCGCGGTAGAACACCCACAGCGGTTCGTAGTACAAGCTGCCCAGCGACACCAGGTCGGGCGCGTTCGCCGCGAACGAGGTGCCGCCCTGCAGGAAGCCGGCGTCCACGTCCGAGTCCGCGTCCATCAGGCGTCCGACGTTGTCCAGGCTGCCCTGGGAGGTGCGCAGCTCGAGCGTGACGCCGTCGCGAGCGAGAATCTCGCGGTAGCGCAGCGCGAAGGCCTGATAACCGCTGTCGGCGGGGCCGCTGCTGAGCACCACGTGCCGCGGGGGCGCCGGCTCGACGAAGTGCAGAGCGAGGGCGAAGGCGAGGCCGGCCAGCAGCGTGGCCAGGCCGATGCCCAGCCAGAGTTCCCGGCGCAGGCTTCGCTGCAGCCGCGACAAGGCAGCCGCGGCGACACGGTCACGCATGCGCATGCTGCATTATAGGGGGCGGACAGGACACGATCATGGGATGGGCGATACTGGTTCACGGCGGCGCTGGCGAATGGCCTCAGGAGGACGAGGCGGCCGCGATGGCGGGCGTCGGCCTGGCCGCGAGCCACGCGGCGCGGGGCCTCGCGGCGGGCGGCAGCGCGCTGGACGCTGCGGTGGCGGCCGTTGTCCAGCTGGAGGACAACGCGCTGTTCAACGCCGGCACCGGCGCGGTGCTCAACCGCGACGGCGAGGCGGAGCTGGATGCCTCGGTCATGACCGGGCACGATCTGCGCTGTGGCGCGGTGGCGGCGCTGCGGCGCGTGCGCAATCCGGTGCTGGTCGCGCGCCGGGTCATGGAGCGTACCGCGCACGTGATGCTGGCGGGCGAAGGCGCCCTGGGCTTTGCGCGCAGCGAAGGATTCGAGGACTACGACCCGATCACGCCGCGCGCGCGCAACGCCTGGCTGCGCCGCAAGTCCGCATCGCCGGGGACGGTGGGCGCGGTGGTGCTGGATCTGGCGGGCCGGCTGGCGGCGGCCACCTCGACCGGCGGCGTGAGCCTGAAGCTGCCGGGCCGTGTCGGCGATTCACCCATCCCCGGGGCGGGCAATTACGCCAACGCCGCCGCCGCGTGCTCGGCCACCGGCCAGGGCGAGCTGATGATCCGGGTGTTGGCCGCGAAGGATCTGTGCGACCGCGTGGCACGCGGGGAGCCTCCGCAGGCGGCTGTCGACGCGCTGCTGCGCGAGATGGCGGCCGGGGTCGGCGCCGACGGCGGTTTCATCCTGCTGTCGTGCGACGGCCGGTTCGGCGTGGCGCACACCATGGTGTCGATGCCGCACGCCTGGTGGTGCGAGGGCGAACCGGCGCCGAGCGCGCGCATGCGCGTGCCGCCCGATCGAACCGCCGGTTGACCTTCCCGGATTCCGGTTCGCTCCATCCGGGCTACCCAGCCGTTCGCGGCTAGACTTCGAACGGGACGGGGGACGCCGGCGACGCCCGCCCCTGGGCGCGCAGGCGCACCAGGTCGATGTGCTGGCGAAACACGTACAGGTTCTCGGAATACGCCAGCGGCGTGTCGATGTGGTTGACCGCCTCTTCGATCTCGTCCAGGCGCTTCAGGATGCCCTGCAGCTCGTCCGACGTGCGTCGCTCTTCCAGCTGCAACTCGATCTCCTTCAGGCGCGCGTACCAGCGATAGATGCGCGAGCGTACGCGCCAGCGGTACAGGACGGGCAGCAAACGCATGGCGGGCAGCAGCACCACCGCTGCAGGCAACAGCAGCACAAGCAGCCGGTCCACCAGGTTCGCCGCCCAGAACGGCAGGTAGCGCTGCAGGAGGGGCGAGCCCGACCGGTAATAACGCTCCGCCTCCTCGCTCAGCGGCACTTCCGGGTCCAGCGGCGCGGGAAACTGGCGCAAGCCGGAGAAGAAGGTGGGCTTGGCATGCACTTCGGTGGCTGTGCGCAGCAACAAGTAGTGCAGTGCCGGATGCAGGTCCCGGCGCACCAACAGATTGGCCGTGGTGCCGATCATCGTGACGTCGCCGGACGGCACGTCGCGCTCGAGATCGAACACGCCCTGCGGCAGAGTGAGCCGGGTCAGGAAGAAGTGCTGGCGGGTGTAGGCCTCCGCCCGCTTCAGGTTCAACAGGTGCAAGCCGGGCGTACGCATCATCTCCTGGATGAGGGGAGCGCGCGGGTCGGCCATGAAGAAGGCCGCCTCGATGTCGCCCGACCGCAGCAGATCGGCGGCGGTTCGCCCCCCGATCTTCAGCACCGTGGTGGGCGGCTCGGCGATGCCGTTGCTGCGCAGCATGCTCATGGCAAGTGCGGCGGTGCCGCTGTTCTCCGCCCCCACCGCGATCATCTTTCCGCGCAGCGGTCCGAGTTCGTCGAGCGGCTTGTCGCCGCGGTGGAAGATCCACAGCGGCTCGTAGTACATGGCGCCGAGCGACACCACGTTGCGCGCGCCGCCGTCGGCGCCGGCGATGCCGCCCTGCACGAAGGCGACGTCCACCCCGCCGTCCGCATCGGACAGGTGCTTGTAGTTCTCCACCGAGCCGGCGGAGGGTCGCAGATGCAGCCTGACGCCCTCGCGCTCCAGGATGTCGCGGTACTGCAAGGCGTAGGCATGGTAGCTGCCGTCCGCCACGCCGGTGGCCATCACGATCTCGCTCGGCGGCGCCGGCCGCATCAACAGCAGGGTCGCGGCGAGAGCCGCCGCCCCCAGCGTCACCGGAGGCAAGCCGACGAGCAGCAGATCCTTGTTGACCTTGCGCCTGGACATGGCATGAGCGAACGGGTGGCCCGCGGGATTATAGAGCCCGGCACGCGCCGTTCCGCGTGCGGCCCGTAGCGCTCATCCACGCCACAGGCCGACGGCGATGCGCCAGATCAGCCACGCGAGCGTGAGCCAGATCAGCACGACCACAGCCGCTGCGGCGTAGCTTTTCGGCCGGAGGGTGCTGCCGAGATCCCGCGTCGCAGCCTGGCGGCGGCACTCGGCGAGCACGTCCGCGGGGATCAGCTTGATCGCGAGGTAGATCGCACCGGGCAGCAGGATCAGCTCGTCCAGATAGCCGAGCACGGGCACGAAGTCGGGGATCAGGTCGATCGGGCTCAAGGCGTAGGCCACGATCAGGATCGCCAGGATCTTGGCGACGAGCGGCGTGCGCGGGTGCCGGCAAGCGAACCACAGCGCAGCCGCGTCTTGCTGCAGAGCCGCTGCCCAGCGACGCAGGCGGCCGCCGGCCACCGGCTACTCCACCAGCGAGGCGTACAGATCGTGCTCGGCGGCGCGCGTCACTTGCACGCGCGCGAACGCGCCGGGCTGCAACCCGGGCCCGTCCTCGACGTACACCACGCCGTCGATCTCGGGCGCATCGGCCGCGCTGCGCGCGACGGCGCCATCCTCGCCCACCTCGTCCACCAGCACGGTGATGGTGCGTCCCACGCGCCGCACGAGGCGGTGCGCGCTGATCGCCGCCTGCACCTCCATGAGACGGGCGCGGCGCTCTTCCTTCAGTGCCTCGGGCACCGGGTCCGGCAAGGCGTTTGCGGCGGCGCCGGCGACCGGCGAGAAGGCGAAGCAGCCGACGCGATCGAGCTGCGCCTCTTCGAGGAACGCAAGCAGCTCGCGGAACTCGGCCTCGGTTTCGCCGGGAAAGCCGACGATGAAGGTGCTGCGCAAGGTCAGCTCGGGACAGATCTCGCGCCAGCGGCGAATGCGCGCCAGGGTGTTCTCGCTGTCCGCCGGACGCTTCATCAGCTTGAGAATGCGCGGGCTGGCGTGCTGCAGGGGGACATCGAGGTAGGGCAGCAGCCGGCCCTCGGCCATCAGCGGCACGATCTCGTCCACGTGCGGATACGGATAGACGTAGTGCAACCGCACCCAGACGCCCAGCTCGCCCAAAGCGCGCGCCAGGTCGGTGAGGCGCGTCTTCAGCGGCCGCCCGCCCCAGAAACCGGTGCGGTATTTGAGGTCCACTCCGTACGCGCTGGTGTCCTGGGAGATTACCAGCAGCTCGCGCACGCCCGACTTGGTCAGGTTTTCCGCCTCCTGCAGCACTTCGCCGATCGGCCGGCTGACGAGGTCGCCCCGCATGGATGGAATGATGCAGAAGGTGCAGCGGTGGTTGCAGCCTTCGGCGATCTTCAGGTAGGCGTAGTGCCGGGGCGTGAGCTTGATGCCCTGCGGCGGGATCAGGCTGACGAACGGATCGTGCGGCTGCGGCAGATGCCGGTGCACCGCCGCCATCACCGCTTCGGTGGCGTGTGGGCCGGTAACCGCGAGGACGTTCGGGTGCGCCCGCTTCACCACGTCGCCGCGCGCGCCCAGGCAACCGGTCACGATCACGCGGCCGTTCTCGTGCAGCGCTTCGCCGATCGCCTCCAGCGATTCCTCCACCGCCGCGTCGATGAAGCCGCAGGTGTTCACCACCACCAGGTCGGCATCGCGGTATGTGGGCGAGATCAGGTAGCCCTCGGCCCGCAGTCGGGTGAGGATGTGCTCCGAGTCGACCAGCGCCTTGGGGCAGCCGAGCGAGACGAATCCGACGCTTGGCGCCGGCTTTGCCTCAGGACTTGCGGTCCGGCCCACTCGTGCCCTCGTCCTGGGGCGCCGCGAAGGGCGGGGTGAGATTCGGGAACTGGAAGGCGCCGAACAGGTTGCGCGCCTGCTTTTGCAGCTGCTGCTGCATCTCCAGGAAGGCCTGGGCGCTCTGTTCCAGGTAGCTGGTCATCAGGCCCTGGATCGCCGGGCCCTGCATCTTCACGAATTGCGTCCAGGCTTCGGTGTTGAGCATCGGGCTGTCGCCCACCTTGCCCAGCGACTGCTCCTGGAGGCGGCGCTGGATCTCGATGAAGGTCTGGATGTTCTTCTCCAGGTAGGTGCCCATCATGCCCTGCATGGCGTTGCCGTAGAACCGGATGATCTGGGACAGCATGTCCGAGGAGAACATCGGCGCGCCGGCGCCTTCCTCCTCGAGGATGATCTGCAGCAGGATGCTGCGGGTGAGGTCCTCGCCGCTCTTCGCGTCCACCACCTTGAACGGGGTCTGCTGCAGCACCAGTTTCTTGACGTCGGCCAGGGTGATGTAGCTGCTGGTGGCCGTGTCGTACAGCCGGCGGTTGGGGTACTTCTTGATCAATCGCGTTTCTTCGGTCATAGCGTCCGGCTCCGGCCTCTGGCTGCAGTTCGATGGGCTGCGGCAGCAAAAAGCCCTTCCGCAGGCCCGAGGTCGGCAGTTTAGTCCATTGAATAATCGCCGCAAACCATTTGCTGGTGCGACGCGAAAAAAATCTTGACAATCGCTTGGCGGCTGCCTATCATCCGTCTTGTGCGACGCAGCATCGACGATCCGTGGGAAGGCCAAGTGGCCGCATCGATCGGCAGCGCATCAACGCGTTAGGGAAGATCCGGCGTCACCGGATGCATGCTGTGCTGAACAACGGCGAGTTGGGCAGGCGGCGGCCAACCCGACGAGATCAGGCCCGGCGATTGCAGCGTCGAGAACGGATACTTGGCAGATCGTGAGCACGGTCTGCGGTGCAGTCTCCTCCCCCTTTGTATAAGGTTTCCCCTTATACCAAAGGTTGAACCCCGGTCTTGCGACCGGGGTTTTTTTTGCCTAAGTACTAGTACATGTGCTGGCCGCCGTTGATCGAGATGTTGGCGCCGGTCACGAAAGCCGCCTCGTCCGAGGCCAGATAGATGATGAGTCCGGCGACTTCCTCCGGCTTACCCAGGCGCCCGATCGGGATCTGCGGCAGGATCTTGTCGGTGAGGATGTCCTCGCGGATCGCGGTCACCATCTTGGTGCCGATGTAGCCCGGCGAGATGGTGTTGATGGTGACCCCCTTCTTGGCGACCTCCAGGGCGAGCGCCTTGGTGAAACCGTGCATGCCTGCTTTGGCGGCGGAGTAGTTGGTCTGACCGAAGGCGCCCTTCTGGCCGTTCACCGACGAGACGTTGATCACCCGGCCCCAGCCGCGCTCGGCCATGCCGTCCATGACCTGCTTGGTCATGTTGAACACGCTGTCCAGGTTGGTGCGCAGCACCGCATCCCAGTCCGCCTTGGTCATCTTCTTGAACGTCACGTCGCGGGTGATGCCGGCGTTGTTGACCAGCACGTCCACCGGGCCGATGTCGGCCTCTATCTTGCGCACCGCCGATGTGCAGGAATCGTAGTCGCCCACGTCGCACTGGTAGGCGTGAAACGTGTAGCCGCGTGCACGCATGCCGGCCAGCCACTCGCCCGACTTGGTGTTCCCCGGTGAGTAAGTGACGATCACCTGGTAGCCGGCGTCGGCCATCTTGGTGCAGATGGACTCGCCCAGCCCGCCCATGCCTCCAGTCACTAGAACGTTGCGTTTGGCCATGATGTTTCCCTCCGTCGATTCGTGCCGATCCATGCACCGGTGCGCTCAGTCCGCCGTCTCGCGGACGTAGCGCCCAGGGGCCGCCTCGATCGGCGGATGCGCGGCGCTGCCCAGCGCCTGCGCAGCCGGCACCAGCCGCCCGGACTGCGGCAACAGCCACTGCGCCCAGTGGTTCCACCAGCTTCCCGGCTGCGCGGTCGCACTCGCCAGCCACGCGTCCGCGTCGCCGTCCAGGTTCCCGTTGATCCAACACTGGCGTCGGCCGGCGGCCGGTGCGTTGACCACGCCCGCCACGTGACCGCTCGCGCCAAGCACGAACTCGATTCTACCCGACAGCAACCGCGTGCTCGCGTATGCGCTGCGCCAGGGCACGATGTGGTCCTCGCGCGTGGCGAGCAGATAGCTCGGCATGCGCAGCCGGCCCAGATCCACCGCGCGTCCGCACAGGTGCAGCCGCCCCGACGTGCGCAGGCGGTTCTCGAGATACAGGTTGCGCAGGTACCAGGTGTACAAGCGACCCGGCAGATTGGCGCTGTCGCCGTTCCAGTGCAGCAGATCGAAGGGCCGCGGCGTGCGCCCCAGCAGATAGTTGTCGACCACGAAGTGCCAGATCAGTTCGTTGGCGCGCAGGCTGGCGAACGCCGCCGCCAGCCGCGCGCCCGACACACGGCCGCCCTCGGCGTGCTCGCGCTCGCTTTGACGCACGCTGGCTTCGTCGACGTAGACGCTAATCTCGCCCACGTCGGCGTAGTCGAGCATGGTGGCGAGCAGCGTCAGGCTCGCCACCCGCGCGGGCCGTTCCATCACCGCCAGCGCTGTGGCGAGCAGCGTGCCGCCGACGCAGAACCCCAGCGCGTTCGCGCTCTTCGTGCCGCTCACTTCCAGGACAGCGTCGAGCGGATCGAGCACTCCCCGCCGCATGTAGTCCTCCCAGCTCGAGCCGCCGAGCTCCGCGGGCACGTTGCGCCAGGACACCAGGAACACCTGTAGGCCCCGATCCAGCGCGAAGCGCACGAAGGAATTGTGCGGCTGCAGGTCGAGGATGTAGTACTTGTTGATGAACGGCGGGACGACGAGCAGCGGCCGTGCATGCACGCGCGCCTGCCGCGGCCGGTACTGGATGAGCTGCGCGATCGGATTCTCGTAGACCACCGCGCCTTCGGTGACCGCCAGGTTGCGACCCACCTCGAAGGCGCCCGGGTCGCTCATCGACAAGCGGCCGCGGGCGAGATCGGCGCGCAAGTTGGCGAGGCCGGCGCGCAGGCTCTCCCCGCCGCTTTCCAGGGCGGTGCGGACGGCCTCGGGATTGGTGGCGGGGAAGTTGGTGGGAGCGAGCGCGTCGACCACCTGGCGCAGTGCGAAGCGCAGGCGGCGCGCGCTGGCCGGCGTCAGCTCTGCCGCGTCGAGGACTTCCTGCAACCACTGCGCGTTGAGCCGGTAGCAGGCCTCGAGCAGTCGGAAGAAGGGCAAAGTGCGCCACTCCGGGGCCTGGAAGCGCGGATCCCCGTCGCCGGCCTCGGCGACGGCCGCCGCGGGCGCTGCGCCCAGGATCTGCGCGAACAGCGCGAGCTGATCGCGGTAGAAGCGCTGCTGGATCTGCTGCACGCGCTCCGGACGGGCGGCCAGGGCGGCGAACAGAGCCTGCAGGTCGAACTGCTGCGGCTGCGGCAGGCCGGCGACGAAGTCCGCGACCGTTGCGGACGCGGCCTGCTGCAACGCTGCGAGCGGTGCCCACTGGCTCGTGTCCGCGCCCAGATCCGTTGTTGCGAGCGGTTGCGTGATTGCGAGGGGATGCGTCATCGCGAGCGGGTTGGTCGTTGCGAGGCATCCGTCACCGCGAGGGGCTCAGTGACTCTGGCCAAGGACGATCCTGAGCAGGTAGATGGTGGCGATGCCCAGGCCGATCAGCAGCACCTGCTGCACGGTGGCGCCCAGCTCGGGTCGCCGGTGCAGGCCAGGAATCAGGTCGGCGACCGCCACGTAGATCATGCTCGCGGCGACGAATCCCAGCAGCGCGGGAATCCACGCCTGCAGCGCGTTGAGCGCCACGTAACCGAGCAGGCCTCCGACCACCATGGCGGCGCTGGAAAGCAGATTGACGGCAAGCGCCCGGCGGCGCGAGTAGCCCGAGTGCAGCAGGATCAGGAAGTCGCCGACCTCGGAGGGCACCTCGTGCGCCATGATGGCGAGCGCGGTGACGATGCCGAGTTGCGTGTTTGCCAGGAAGGCGGCCGCGATCAGGATCCCGTCCACGAAGTTGTGCACGGTGTCGCCGATCATGATCAGCATGCCGCTGCGGCCGCCGGGAGCGGCGTGCACGTGTTTGTGATCGGCAAGGCGCTGGTCCTCGCCCCACTGCGGCGCATGCTGGTGGCGCCAGAGCACGAGCTTCTCGAGCACGAAGAACACCAGCAGCCCGGCGAGCACGCTCGCGCCCAGCGTGGTGGGCGAGGCCAGCGCCTCGAGCGCATGCGGCAGCACCGCCAGGAAGGCGGCGCCGAGCAGCGCGCCCACCGAATAGCTCACCAGGATCGGCACGGCGGAGGGCCGCGCGCGGTAGGCCATGGCCGCAGCCGCGCTCACGCTCAGCACGCCGCCGAGCAGGCAGCTCGCGACGATCCAGCCGAGCGGGGCCATCACGCCTCCAGCCAGATCAGCGCCGCCTGCCTGCCGGTGCGCCGATCGCGCCGGTGCGAGAAGAAACGCCGCGCGTCGGAGCGGGTGCACAGGCCGCCGCCGGACACCGCGTGCACGCCGGCCGCCGCCAGGCGCCGCCGGGCGAGCGCATACAGATCGGCGAACCACTTCGGCTCGCCGCCCGGCCCCGACGGCTCGCCATCGGAGACAGGCGGCCCGCCGTTGCATGCAGGTGGTTTGGAACGGAAACCGGCGGCCGCGCCGGAATCGCTGGCGGTGAAAGCGTCGAGCACGTCGCGTCCCACTTCGAAGGCATCCGGACCGATGGCGGGGCCGAGCCACGCCAGCAGGTCGGCGGGCGCGGCGCGCATCGCCGCGACGGTGCTCTCCAGGATCCCGCCGCTCAGGCCGCGCCAGCCTGCATGCGCGACCGCAACCACGCTACCGGCGCGATCGCAGAACAGCACCGGCAGGCAATCGGCCACCAGGACCGCGCACACCTCCCCCGGTGCGCGCGCGACGCAGGCGTCGGCTTCCTCCTCGGCGGCGGCCCCCCGCGCTTCGATCGCGCGTGCGCCGTGCACCTGGCGCAGCCAGTGCGGTTCGGCCGGCAGCAACGTGCGCAGCCGGGCGCGGTTCTCCTGGACATGGCCGGTATCGTCGCCGACGCGGCTGCCGAGGTTCATGCTGTCGAATGGCGCCTGGCTCACGCCGCCGTTGCGGGTGGTCATCAGGGCGCGCACGCGCGGCGGCGCGGGCCAGTCCGGGACGATCCAGTCAGCTTGCGGGCGCATCCCGGGCCAGTCGCTCCACGAGCGCGTGCAGGTCGGCCGGCAGCGGCGAACGCCAGGACATGGCGTGGCCCGTGACCGGGTGCACCAATGCGAGCGCGGTCGCGTGTAAGGCCTGGCGCTTGAACTCTCGCGCCGCCTGGGGCAGCGTGCGGGCAGCGCCGCGGGCGAGATAGACCGGATCACCGATCAGCGGATGACCGCTGGCGGCCATGTGCACACGGATCTGGTGCGTGCGTCCGGTCTCCAGGCTGCATCCCACCAGGCTCCAGCCGCGCCCGTGGCGCAGCGTGCGAAACCGCGTGGCGGCGGGCTTGCCACGCTCGACCACCGCCATGCGCGTGCGCTGCCGGGGATGCCGGCCGATCGGCGCCTCGATCCTGCCCTGCGGCGGCGTAGCGCCCGCTACTAGCGCCAGGTACTCGCGCTTCACGGTGCGCGCCTGCAGCTGGCGCACCAGCGCGGTGTGCGCCTCCAGCGTCTTGGCCACCACCAGCAGGCCGCTGGTGTCCTTGTCCAGCCGGTGCACGATGCCGGCGCGCGGCAGGCGGGCGAGGCCGGGAGCGTGGTGCAGCAATGCATTGAGCATAGTGCCCGCGCGGTTGCCGCTGCCCGGATGCACGACCAGCCCGGCCGGCTTGTCGATCACCAGCAGCGCAGGGTCCTCGAACAGGATGCTGAGCGGGATGTCCTGCGCAAGATCCCGGGCCGTGCCTTCGTCCGCGTCGGGTCGCAGCCCGACGCGCTCGCCTCCCCGCACCTTGTCGCGCGGCCGCGCGGGCGCGCCGTCCAGTGTCACGCGCGCGCTCTTCACCCAGCTCTGCAGTCGGCTGCGCGAATACTCGGGGAACAACCGCGCCAGCGCCTGGTCCAGGCGCAAGCCGGCGAGCGCATCCGGCACGCGCGCGTGACGCGCCTTGCCGAGCGCCGCGGGTGCGGGCGCGGCGCTCGATGCGCTATAATCGCG
>DATBMG010000218.1:0-3871 GCA_036554965.1 Burkholderiales bacterium | reverse complement strand
CCTCGTCGAGAAGCAGCAGCGTCGGCGCGAGCGCGATGCCGCGCGCGATGGCGACCATCTTGCGCTGCCCGCCGCTCAGGTTCATGCCCTGGCGGCGCAGCAGCTCGCGCACCTCGGGGAACACCGCGTACACGCGCTCCTCGACGTCGCCGTCGGCGAGCGTCTCCAGCCGCCGGCGCGCCTTCGCTGACATCCAGCGGCTGATCATCATGTTCTCGGCCACCGTCAGCTCGGGGAAGATCTCGCAGCCCTCCGGCGCGTAGCCCATGCCGCGCAGCGCGCGCTGGTGCACGGGGAGCGAGGTCACCTCCTCGCCGTGGAACAGGATGCTGCCGGCGGTCACGGGCACGAAGCCCATGATGCTCTCCATGGTGGTGGTCTTGCCGGCGCCGTTGCGCCCGACCAGGCAGACCACCTCGCGCTCGTGCACGCTCAGCGACACCCCGCGCAGCACGTGCGCCGGGCCGCGGAAAGCGTCGATGCTCCTCACCTCGAGCATGTTCAGACGTCGGTCCCGAGAAGGTACTTGGCCACGTCGGCGTTGGCGCGGATCGCCTCGGGCGGGCCGTCGGCGAGAAAGCGCCCCTCGTGCATCACGACCACGCGATCGGAGTACTTGAACACCACGTCCATGTCGTGCTCGATGACCACCGCCGTGACGCCGCCGCCGCGCACCACCGAGGACACCGTGTCCATGATCTGCGCCTTGTCGCGCGTGCTGACGCCGCTGGTGGGCTCGTCGAGGAACAGCAGCCTGGGCCGCAGCGCGTAGGCGACCGCCACGTCGAGCAGCTTCCTCTCGCCCTGCGCCAGCCCGCCGGCGGGCCCCTGCGCCTTGGCAGCCAGCCCGAACTGGCCGAGCAGCTCGGTGGCCTCCTGCGTCACCGCGGTGTCCCGCTCCGCGAGCGAGAAAACCCGCTTGGTCTTGCCCTCGCGCGCGAAGATCGCGAGCGCCGCGTTGTCGAGCACCGACAGGTCGTCGAACAGGTTCACCAGCTGAAAGCTGCGCGCGATCCCCGCCCGGATGCGCTCGTCGACCGAGGCATGCGTGATGTCGCGGTCGCCGATCAGGATCCGGCCGCTGTCGGGCAGCAGGAAGGCGCTGATCAGGTTGACGAGCGTGGTCTTGCCCGCCCCGTTGGTGCCGACCAGCGACAGGAACTCGCCCTCGTTGACCGAGAAGTCCACCCCGTCCACGGCGCGCGTCTCGCCGAAATGCTTCGTCAGGCGCTCGGTGCGCAGCAGGCTCATGGCGCAGCCTCGCGCCTGCGCTTGAACCGCGCGGCCAGGCGAGCCGCCGAGCCCACGATCCCCGCGGGCAGGAACGTCACCAGGACGATCAGGATCACGCCGAGCGTGATCTGCCAGTACTCGGTGACCGCCACCGCGTAGACCTCGAGGTAGTTGAAGATCACCGCGCCGATCATGGGGCCGGTGAAATTGCGGAACCCGCCGAGCACGGCGAAGAACACGATCTTGCCGGACTGCGGCCAGTACAGGACGTCGGGGGTGGTGAGGCCGTTGAGCGGCACCCAGAGACTTCCGGCCACGCCGGTGAAGATCCCCGACACCAGGAAGGCGAGCCAGCGATAGCGCCAGATGCGCACGCCGAGAAAGCGGGCGCGGGTCTCGTTGTCACGGATCGCCTGCAGCGTCTTGCCGAACGGGGAATGCACGATCAGCCACATCAGCGCCACGCACACGCAAAACGCCGCCAGCACGTAGTAATAGTAGGAGGTGATGAACTTTGCGAAGGCGTCCGCTCCCGGGAAGCCGACCAGGCCGCCCAGCAGGGTCAGCTTGGAGAACGGCACGCGCAGCCCGTCGGTGCCGCCGGTGATCCAGAAGAACTTGTAGGCGAGCGTCCACAGCACCTGCGACAGCGCGAGCGTCAGGATGGCGAAGAAGATGCGCGTGTGGCGCACGCACACCACCCCGAACAGCGCCGCCAGCACCGCCGAGCACGCGATGCCGCCGAGGATGAACAGCTCCATCGACGTGACGCCGAGATAGCGCATCATCAGCGCCACCGCGTAGGCGCCCGTGCCGAAGAAGGCGGAATGCCCGAACGACAGCAGCCCGCTGTAGCCGAGCAGCAGATTGAAGCCGAGCGCGGCGATCGCCAGCGTCAGGCCGTAGGTGAGGAGCTGCGTCTGATAGGTGCCGGCGACCGCGGGAACGACCAGCAGCGCGGCGAGCACCGCCGCGGCGGCGGCGGCCCGGCGGACGAGCGAGGGCGCTTGCGGCGCGCTCACGCCTTCTTCCCGAACAGGCCGGTCGGCAGGATCAGCAGCACGATCGCGGCGATCAGGTACAGCGCGGCGAGCTCGATTTCCTCCCAGAACTGGATGGTGATCGTCCTCAGCGCGCTCACGATCAGCGCGCCGACCAGGGCGCCCTCGAGGCTGCCCAGGCCGCCGATCACCACCACGACGAAGGAAAGCACGATCACTTCCACCCCCATGCCGAGCACCGCGGCCTGGCTCGGCACGACGATGGCGCCGGCGAGCCCGGCCATGAAGCAGCCCAGGCCGAAAGCGAGCGAGTAGATCCGGCCGACGTCGATGCCGAGCGCCGCGGCCATGCGCCGGTCCTGCGCGGTGGCGCGCAGCAGCACGCCGAACTTGGTGCGGTACACGAACGCCCACAGGCCGAGCGCCGCGGCGATGCCGACGCCGATCATCGCCAGGTTGTAGACCGGGTACGGCAGCCCCCCGATCTGCAGCAGCCCGAGGGAGTCCACCAGCCCGCTCGCGGTGCGCGGCGTCCCGCCCCATACCAGCCGGATGACGTCCTCGAGCACCAGCAGCAGGCCGAAGGTCACCAGCAGCTGATACTCCTCCGGCCGCCGGTAGAAACGCCGGATCAACGTGGGCTCGATCGCCAGCCCGATGACGGCGACCGCGATGGCACCGAGCGGCAGGAAGATGAACAAGGCAGCCGGCGGGATCGCGCTCGCCGCGGCGGCCACCGA
This sequence comes from Burkholderiales bacterium, assembly GCA_036554965.1. Taxonomy (GTDB): domain Bacteria; phylum Pseudomonadota; class Gammaproteobacteria; order Burkholderiales; family SHXO01; genus SHXO01. The sequence continues at coordinate 897 of DATBMG010000218.1, read as the reverse complement.
CCACGCGGTGACGTAGGCACCGAGCGCATAGAAGCTGCCGTGCGCCATGTTGACGATCCCCATCACCCCGAAGATGAGGCTGAGTCCCGCAGCGATGAGGAACAGCACCGCGGCGTAGAAGAGCGAATTCAGGACCTGGATGACGACGATTTCCATGGCTTTTCTTGTTGCGCGCACGCACCGCCGGAGCGGCCCGGCCTGCTGCCGCGCGGGCCACCCCGGGTGCGCGCCCCTCCCCGGGCTAACGCGTCACGCCTTCGCTTGCGGCCAGGTCTTCTTGATCCAGTCCGCCGCGGCCGTGGACTCGTTGTGCCCCTGGCCGGGCTTCGGCCAGCTCGGCGGCGCAGTGATGCTGCGGATCGGGATCGAAACGACGCTCGCCGGGTCCCACACCGGGAAATCGTACCCCGGCAGGTTCTTGCTCAGCCCCGTCACCGCGTCCTTGTATCCCTGGTGATTGTCCGCGCGGATGTACAGGTAGCCCGCCGGCGAATCGATTCCTGCGCCCTCGAGCATGGTGATGATCGCCTCGTCGTCGGGCCAGCCGCCGACCAGCTGGTTGGCCTTTTCCACCGCCTGCTTGTAGAGGTAAAGCGCGGTATAGGCGCCATCGGACTCGAAGCTCGGGTACTCCTTCCAGCGCTTGTGGTAGCGCTCGACGAAGCTCTTGTTGATCGGCCAGCGCTCGGCCGACGGGTAGAGGAAGTGATAGTTCGCGTGCACCCCGGCCAGCACGCCCTCGGGGTGATCCTTGCCGATGGCGTGCGGGTAGCCGCCGAAGGCGAGCGTGGTGGCGACCTTCATCTTGTCGAACAGCCCGTAGCGCAGCGCCTGCTTGTAGAACGCGACGTAATCGCCGCCCCACACGCCCACGAGCAGCAGATCGGGCTTGGCCGA
>DATBMG010000194.1:0-3539 GCA_036554965.1 Burkholderiales bacterium | reverse complement strand
TGCTGGTGATCCTCAATCTGCCGCTGATCGGCATGTGGGTGAAACTGCTCACCGTGCCGTACCGCATGCTCTACCCGTCGATCATGGTGCTGTGCTGCATCGGCATCTACAGCTTGAACAACTCCGTGTTCGACGTCGGCGTGGCCGTGCTGTTCGGGTTGCTGGGCTACGTGTTCATCAAGCTCAAGTGCGAGCCCGCGCCGCTGCTGCTCGGGTTCGTGCTCGGCCCCATGCTCGAGGAGAACCTGCGCAAGGCGATGACCATCTCGCGCGGAGACCCGAGCGTGTTCTTCACGCGTCCGCTCAGCCTGAGCATGCTGCTCGTGGCCGCGGTGCTGTTGCTGATCATGATCGTGCCGACCGTGCGCCGCCGGCGCGCGCAGGCGTTTCAAGAGGCCTGACAGGGAGAGGCCTGAGATGAGGAGGCCTGACATGGGTGGTTTCGGCTGGGACTTTCCGTATCCTTCGCAGCGCATGCCGATCCTGGCGGCGAACGTCGTCGCCACGTCGCAGCCGCTCGCCGCGCAGGCGGGCCTGCGCATGCTGCTCAAGGGCGGCAACGCCGCCGATGCCATCGTCGCCACCGCCGCCACGCTGACCGTGGTCGAGCCGACCATGAACGGCATCGGCTCGGACGCCTTCGCGCTGCTGTGGGACGGCGACCGGCTGCACGGCCTGAACGCTTCGGGACGCGCGCCGGCGGCGTGGACGCCCGAGCGCTTCGCCGGCCGCACCGAGATGCCGACCGTGGGCTGGGACTCGGTCACTGTCCCGGGCGTGGTGTCCGCATGGGTGGAGCTGTCGCGGCGTTTCGGCAAGCTGCCGTTCGCCGCGCTGTTCGAGCCGGCCATCGAATACGCCGAGCGCGGGTACCTCGTCGCCCCGATGATCGCGCGCCAATGGGCCGGACAGATCGAGCGCCTCGCCGAACAGCCGGGCTTCGCGCAGGCGTTCATGCCGGGCGGCCGCGCACCGCTTGCCGGCGAGCGTTTCCGCTCGCCGGAGCAGGCGAGCACCCTGCGCCAGATCGCCGACACCGGCGGCGAGGCGTTCTATCGCGGTGCGCTGGCCGAGCAGATCGCCGCCGCGAGCCGGGACGGAGGCGGAGCGATGACCACGGCCGATCTGGCCGAGCACCGCGCCGACTGGGTGGAGCCGATCTCCCAGCCGTACCGCGCGCTGCGCCTGCACGAAATCCCGCCCAACGGCCAAGGTATCGCGGCGCTGATGGCGCTGGGCATCCTGCAGCACTTCGATTTGGCCAGCCTCGCGCCCGAATCCACCGAGATGCTGCACTTGCAGATCGAGGCGATGAAGCTCGCCTTCGCCGACGCCTATCGCTGGGTCGCCGATCCGCAGCACATGCCGGTCGCGGCCGGCGATCTGCTCGATCCCGGCTACCTGAAGCAGCGCGCGGCGCGCATCGACCGCCGCCGCGCGCAGGAGTACGGACCAGGCGCACCGCCGAAATCGGGCACCGTGTACCTCACCGCCGCCGATGCCGATGGCATGATGGTGTCCTTCATCCAGTCGAACTACAAAGGCTTCGGCTCGGGAGTGGTGGTGCCCGGCACCGGCATCAGCCTGCAGAACCGCGGCATGGGCTTCAAGCTCCAAGCCGGGCATCCCAATCAGGTCGGCCCGCGCAAGCGCCCCTTCCACACCATCATCCCCGGCTTCGTCACGCGCGACGGCGGGCCGTTGATGAGCTTCGGCGTGATGGGCGCCGACATGCAGCCGCAGGGGCATGTGCAGATGCTGGTGCGCCTGGCCGACTACGGCCAGAATCCGCAGGCCGCGGCCGACGCGCCGCGCTGGAAAGTGCTCCCCGACGGCAGCATCATCGTCGAGCACCACATGCCTGCCGCGGCCGTCGCGGGGCTCGCCGAGCGCGGCCATCGCATCCAGCAGACCGAGCGTTGGAGCATCGAATACGGCGCCGCGCAACTCATCCACCGCGTCGACGGCGGCTACGTGGCGGCCTCGGAGCCGCGGCGCGACGGCCAGGCGGTGGGCTTCTAGGAGGGGCTCCTAGCCCCTCTCGTCTTGAGCGCCTGCTCGCGGACTTGCGTCAGCGTGGTGCGGGTGGAGATCGCTTCGGGGTCGATGCGCAGCTCCAGCACCGCGGGGCGCCCGGCGCTCGCCGCGCGCTCGAACGCCGGCGCGAAGTCCTGCGTGCGTTCGACGATCTCGCCATGCGCGCCGTACGCGCGCGCCAGCGCCGCGAAGTCGGGGTTCTGTAGCGCGGTCGCATGCACCCGCGCGGGATAATCGCGTTCCTGATGCATGCGGATGGTGCCGTACATGCTGTTGTTCAGCACCACGAACACCACCGGCGCCGAGTACTGGACGGCGGTGGCCAGCTCCTGGCCCGTCATCAGGAAGTCGCCGTCGCCGGCGAAGCAGACCACAGTGCGCGTGGGGTGCACCAGCTTGGCCGCGATCGCAGCCGGCACGCCGTAGCCCATCGCGCCGTTGGTCGGTGCGAGCTGCGTGCGGAAGCCGGTGTACTGATGGAAGCGCTGCGGCCAGCCGGAGAAGTTGCCCGCGCCGTTGGTGACGATGCTGCCTTCCGGCAGGCGGCCGCGCAGCCATGCCACGACTTCGCTCATGTTGATCTGGCCGGGCGAGGGCACCGGCTCGAGCGTCTTCAGGTATTCCGCGCGCAGCGCCGTCGTCCACTGCGCCCACCCGGGCTTTGCCATCGCCGGCAAGCGCCGCGCCGCAGCGCAGAACTCGGCCATGCCCGAGTTGATCATCAGCTCGGCCTGGTACACGCGCCCCAGCTCCTCGCTGCCCGGATGCACGTGCACGAGACGCTGCCGCGGGGCGGGGATGTCGAACAGCGTGTAGCCGCCGGTGGTCATCTCGCCGAGCCGCGGACCGACCGCGAGAATGAGGTCGGCTTCGCGCACGCGTTTCTTCAGCTCGGCGCCGGTGACGATGCCGATCTCGCCGGCGTAGTTCGGGTGGCGGTTGTCCAGCAGATCCTGGCGCCGGAAGGTGCATGCGGTGGGCAGGTTCCAGGCCTCGGCGAACGCGCGCGCGTCGTCGCACGCCGCCTGGCTCCAGTCGCCGCCACCGAGCATCAACAGCGGCCGCTGCGCCTCGCGCAGCATCTGGGCCATGCGTTCGAGCTCGGCGGGGCCCGGGTGCGGCTTCACCCTGCGGTACGCAACCAGCGGCACGACCGGTGCCTGCGCGACCAGCATGTCCTCCGGAAGAGCCAGCACCACCGGGCCGGCGCGCCCCGAAACCGCCAGATGGAACGCGTGGCTCACGTACTCGGCGATGCGGTCGGCACGATCGATCTGCGCCACCCACTTGGCCATCGGTCCGAACATGCGCCGGTAGTCGATCTCCTGGAAGGCTTCGCGCTCGACCACGTCGCTGCCCACCTGCCCGATGAACAGGATCATCGGTGTGGAGTCCTGATACGCGGTGTGAACGCCGATGCTGGCGTTGGTGGCGCCCGGCCCGCGCGTGACGAAACAGATGCCGGGGCGGCCGGTGAGCTTGCCGTAGGCTTCCGCCATGAA
>DATBMG010000178.1:0-14513 GCA_036554965.1 Burkholderiales bacterium | reverse complement strand
GGCCAGACCCAGCGCGCGCGCCTTGATGCGCATGTTGATGTCCTTGGACACCAGGATCACATGGCGCCGCGGATAGCGTTCCTGCAGGTGGCGCACGACCCCCAGGATCTCGTTGTCGGCCCTGCCGCTCGCCAGCGTGGCCGGAAGCTCGCCGGCGATCGCCTGGGTTTGCAGGAACAGGCGTCCGCGCGCCGCCTTGTCGCCCTGCTGCTCGAGCGGGATACCGTCCTCGATCTGGGCTTCGCCGTCCCGCATCATGGCGTCGAGAAAGCGGCTCACCTGGCGCGCGTTGCGCGCCACCTCGGACATGCCCTTCTTGTTGGCGTCCAGTTCCTCGATGGTCGCCATCGGCAGAAAGATGTCGTGCTCCTCGAAGCGGAACAGGCTGGTGGGGTCGTGCATCAGCACGTTGGTGTCCAGCACGAATAGCTTGCTGTCGTGATGCAGGCGGGTGACTTGCGCGGGTTTGCGGGACATCGGGGATCAGGGCTCAAGAATCAAGGAACAGAAAAGCAACGGGCGGTGTCTTGCGCACCGGGCAGCGGATGGTGCACGTGGCGTGGTCTAGAGCGAGCGGACGAAATCGAGGACTTCCTGAGCGTGGCCGGGGACCTTGACGCCGCGCCACTCTCTGCGGACCACGCCATTGCCGTCGACGACGAAGGTGCTGCGCTCGATGCCGCGCACCTGCTTGCCGTACATGTTCTTCATCTTGATCACGCCGAACATCTCGCACAGGCGCTCGTCGGGATCGGAGATCAGCTCGAACGGGAAGCTCATCTTGGCCTTGAAGCCCTCGTGCGACTTCAGGCTGTCGCGCGACACCCCGTAGATGCCGCAGCCGGCCTTCGCGAATTCCGGATGCAGGTCGCGGAACTGGATGCCTTCGTCGGTGCAGCCCGGCGTGTTGTCCTTGGGATAGAAGTACAGCACGAAGGGCCGGCCGCGCAGCCCAGCGCGGTTGAGCGTCTTTCCGCCGGTGGCGGGCGCCGCGAAGTCGGGGACCGGGAGATTTTCGAGCACAGCTTGCTCCTTCATGCTTGACCCCGCTCGGGGAGAGGCGTTGTGAGTGCCGGCCAGGCGAGGAACTCCTCGCCCTGCAGCGCCACGTACTCGGCGCGTCCGGGAACCGTCCCGATCGCGACTTCGTGGCGCGGCAGGTTCTTGTCGGGCAGCGCATCGAAGTAGTCGCCCAGGGACAGCACCCGGCAGCCCATCTCGCGCCAGCCTTCCAGCAGCTGCTCGAACACCGGCGCGAGCTTGATGCCCTCCAGCTCGGCCTGGGCGGTATAGACGTGGCCGGTGTCGGGGCCGTCCCGGGTGCGTTGCATAATCTGATCGGCGACGTTGTCGCGGGTGATGCCGTCGGTGCCGATCAGCTCGTCCAGGGTGGGCAGCGTGGTCGGCAGCTGCGGGCAGGCGATGACTTCGGCCTGACACAGCGGCACGAACGGTTGCGTGCCGCGCGTGTCCGAGCAGTACCCGAAGCCAAGCGCCTGAGTCAGGCGGTAGGCGTGACGGTTCATGCGCCAGCCGGCGGCACCGTGCACGCGCGGCTCGGTGCCGAAGATGTGGCGGAAGCGCTGGCAGGCGCGCTCGAGCTCGCGCCGGGTCCAGGCGGCGCCGGCGTCCGCGACGCGGGTCTCCCAGCGCAAGTGATCGTAGGTGTGGATGCCGACCTCGAAGCCCGCATCGCGCACCGAGCGCATCAGGCCGGCACAGCGCCGGCCGATGTCCACGCTCGGCAGCAAGGTCCCGCGCAACAGCGTGATCGGCCCGTAGTGCGACAGCGCCGAGGTGCGCCACGCCTTGCCCAGGAACCCCGGGCGCAAGAGGCGTCCGACCGCGCGGCCGGTGCGATCGGACCCCAGGTTGAACAGGAAGCTGGCGCCCGCCTGATGCTTCTGCAGCAGCGCCACGAGCGCCGGCACACCCTTGCGCGTGCCGCGATAAGTGTTGACGTCGATCTTCAGCCCGATGTTCACGTCACCGGCTCCGGCGCTTCGTCCAGCAGCTGGGATGCGGCGCGCGCGAACGCCGCCTCGCCGCCGCCCTCCAGCTGCACGACGCGCGCCTGTGGCAGGCGCGGATAGTGCGCAACGATCGACCGGCTGTAGGCCGGGTCGTAGTGGCGCACCAGCAGCTCGTCCACCAGGCCTTCCCATTCGCGTGCCGCGGCGCTCGCCTTCCAGCGTTCGATCACCGCGTGGCCGTGCAGCGCCACCAGGCAGTCGAGTTGCTTGCCGAGCAGATCGGGATTCGCGAGGAAATGCGCGTACTCCTGCATCAGCAGCTCCACCCTCAGCGGCCGCGGCGTGGACAGCTGCACGCAATCGCCGGCCCACATGCAGTCGAGCAGGGTTTGCGGCACCTGGAGCAACCCGATCTTCTTGCTCTCGGACTCGACGAACACCGGGCGCTGGCGGTCGAAGCGCCGCAGGCGATCCCACAGCAGGCTCTCGAACATCTTCTGCGCCGGTTGCGGCGCACCGGGAAGGTTGCCGAGCACCGAGCCGCGATGCGCGGCCAGCGCTTCCAGGTCGAGCACCTGCGCGCCGGCGGCGCGCAGCGCCTGCAGCAGGCGGCTCTTGCCCGAGCCGGTGAACCCGCACACCACGCGGTAGCGCAACCTCTGCGCCAGCGCCGGCAGATCGGCCATCACGGCGCGCCGGAACGCCTTGTAGCCGCCGTCGAGCTGCTGCGCGTCCCAGCCGATCTCGCGCAGGACGTGGGTAAGCGCTGCGCTGCGCTTGCCCCCGCGCCAGCAATACACCAGCGGTCGCCAGGCCCGCGGTTGATCCCGCAGCGCGCTCTCGAGGTGCCGCGCGATATTGGCCGAGATCAGGGCTGCGCCCACTCTTCTCGCGGCGAACGGCGACACCTGCTTGTGCAGCGTACCTACGCGCGCGCGCTCCTCGTCGGACAGCACCGGCAGGCTGGATGCGCCCGGGATATGGTCGAGTGCGAACTCCGACGGCGTACGCACGTCGATGACTGCATCGAACTCAAGCAATTGTGCTACGGTCGCCCTGTCGCGGGGCGGGGGTTGGTCGCTCACGTCGCTGGCACATCTCGGGGCGAGGCGAAGCGTAACACACCTGGCCGGCGGGCTGAGGCGGGCGCGCCCCACAGCCCCTAGCTTCCCTGGAGCAGCGGCCGCAGCGCCTTCCACACGGTGGCCACGATGCGCGGCTGAGCCTGCTCGTTGGGGTGGATGCCGTCCGGCTGGAACAGTTCGCGCTTGTCGGAAAAGCCTTCCAGCAGGAAGGGCACCAGCGGCACGCGTTCAGAGCGCGCGACATCGGTGAAGGCGGCGTGGAACTTCCGCGTGTAATCCTGGCCGTAGTTCGGTGGAATGCGCATGCCGATCAGCAACACTCGCGCGGCGCTGCGGCGGCTGGCCCGCACCATGGTCGTGAGGTTGTCGCGCAGGGCCGCCAGCGGCTGGCCGCGCAGGCCGTCGTTGGCACCCAGCTCGAGGATCACGATGGCCGGCCGATGTCGCTCGAGCGCGGCGCCGATGCGGTTGCGGCCGCCGAGCGTGGTCTCGCCGCTGATGCTGGCGTTCACCACGCGATGGTCGAGGCCTTCTGCAGCGAGCTTGTCCTGCAGCAGATCGACCCACCCGCGCCCCTGCGGCAGGCCGTAGCCCGCCGCGAGGCTGTCGCCGAAAACCAGGATCACCGGCGGCTGCGCCTGCAACGGCGCAGCCGCCAGACACAAGGTGAACAACAGGAATCTGATGAGCATTGAACCCATTGTGCGGGCTCGGGGTTTGACCAAGCAAGTCGACACCGGCCGCAACCGCCTGACCATCCTGCAGGACGTGAGCCTGGAGATCGCGCCGAGCGAGGCCGTCGCCATCCTGGGTGCATCCGGATCCGGCAAGACCACCCTGCTCGGTCTGCTGGCCGGCTTGGACACGCCCACCGCGGGCGACGTCATCCTCGACGGCGTCGATCTCGCGTGGCTCGACGAGGACGGGCGTGCGGCGCTGCGCCGCAAGCTGGTGGGCTTCGTGTTCCAGTCGTTCCAGCTCCTGCCCGCGCTCACCGCGCTCGAGAACGTGATGCTGCCGCTGGAGCTGGACGGCGCGCCGGACGCACGCGAAAGCGCGACCGCGCTGCTCGCGCGCGTCGGGCTCGCCGAGCGGCTGGATCACTACCCGCGTCAGCTCTCCGGCGGCGAGCAGCAGCGCGTCGCGATCGCGCGCGCCTTCGCCGGCACGCCGCGGCTGCTGTTCGCCGACGAGCCGACGGGCAATCTGGACTCGGCCACCGGCGATGAGGTGATCCACCTGATGTTCGATCTCAACCGCGAGCAGCGCACCACGCTGCTGCTGGTGACCCACGACGAGCGCCTGGCGGCCCGCTGCGGCCGGCGTCTGCGCCTGGCCGCGGGACGGATGGTCGATGGCTGAAGCCGCGGCGCAGCCGGCACCTCTCAGCGCGGCACAGCGGGCGGCTGCGGCGCGCGAACTCTCGTGGCGCCGTGCGCTGGCCTTGTCGGCGCGGCTGCTGGGGCGCGACTGGCGCGCAGGCGAGCTGCGCGTGCTCGCGGTGGGCCTCATCGTGGCGGTGGCCAGTTTGACCACGGTTGCCTTCTTCGCGGACCGGGTGAAGCAGGCGCTGAGCGCGGAGGCCAATCAACTGCTGGGTGCGGATCTGATGCTCATCTCCGATCGCCCGATCGCACCGTCCTTCGCCGAGCGCGCGCGCGAGCTCGGTCTGGCGACCGTGGACCTGGTGCGCTTCCCGAGCATGACGGTGGCGGGGGAGAGCACGGTGCTCACCGAGATCAAAGCGGTCGGGCCGGGCTATCCGCTGAAGGGCCGCATCGCCATTCGCACGGAGGCGCAGGCCGAGCCCGTGCGGCCGCAGGGCATTCCCGAGCCGGGCACCGTCTGGGTCGATGACCGCCTGCTCGGCCGCCTGAGCGTGGCGATCGGCGATGCGCTGCGCGTGGGCGAGCGCCGCTTTCGCATCGCCGCCGAGGTGGTGGAGGATCCGGAGACCAGCGTGGGCTTCCTCAACCTCGGCCCGCGCCTGACGCTCAATCTCGCCGACCTGCCATCCACCGGGCTGATCGCCGTGGGCAGCCGCGTGAGCTATCGGCTGGGCGTGGCCGGGGCGCCGGGTGCGGTGGCCGCGTTTCGAGCGCAAGCGCAGCGCGGCATCGGGCCTGGGCAGCGGGTCGAGGACGTGCGCGACGCGCGGCCGGAGATCCGCTCGGCGCTGGAGCGCGCCGAGAGGTTCCTCGGCCTGTCCGCCCTGCTCAGCGTGATGCTGGCCGCGGTGGCGGTCGCCCTGGCCGCGCGACGCTACCTGCGCCGGCACCTGGACGGAGTAGCGATCATGCGCTGCCTGGGCGCCAGCCAGGGGCTGATCCTGCGTCTGCATGTGGCGCAGTTCGTAGTGCTGGGTGTGCTCGCGAGCGCGCTGGGTTGCGTGCTGGGAGTGGCGGGCCAATCGGTGCTGGCAGCGCTGCTCATGCCGCTGGTCGGCGTGGCGCTGCCGCTGCCGGGATGGATGCCGGTGTTGCAGGGTTTCACCGCCGGCTTCGTCCTGTTGCTCGGTTTCGCGCTGCCGCCGATCGTCGCGCTGCGCCGCGTCCCGACGCTGCGGGTGCTGCGGCGCGACCTCGGACTGCCGGACAGCGCGGGGTGGGCCGGCTACGCGGTGGGCGTGGCCGCGCTGGGTGGTCTGCTGCTGTGGGAGGCGCAGGATGCGAGGACCGGCTGGTACGTGCTCGGCGGCGCGGTCGGCACGATGGCCGCGCTGGCGCTGGTCACGCTCGCCTTGCTGCGGTTGGCGACGTGGTCGGGGCGGCGCGCGCCGTTCGCCTGGCGTTTCGGGCTCGCCAACCTGCGGCGCCGGCGCTTCAGCACCGTGACTCAGGTGGTCGCGCTCGGCGTCGGCATCATGGCGCTGGTGCTGCTCACCCTGGTGCGCAGCGACCTGCTCGCCAACTGGCGGCAGAGCCTGCCCGCCGATGCGCCCAACCGCTTCCTGGTCAACATCCAGCCGGACCAGGTGGAGCCGCTGCGCGCTTTCTTCGCAGAGCACGGCTTCGCCGCGCCGCAGATGTTCCCCATGGTGCGCGGGCGGCTGGTGGCGATCAACGGTCGGCCGGTGTCCTCCCTGGATTACAGCGAGGACCGCGCCAAGCGCCTCATCGACCGCGAGTTCAACCTGTCCTGGGCGGCGCGGCCGCAAGTGGACAACGTGATCGTCGCGGGCCGCTGGTGGACGCCGGCGCAGCCCGACGCCCCGAAGTTCTCGGTCGACGATGGGTCGTTCTCGGTCGAGGACGGTATCGCGCAGACGCTCGGTATCCGCATGCACGACCGGCTGACCTACGAGATCGCCGGCCGGCGCCTGGAAGGCACGGTCAGCTCGCTGCGCAAGGTGGAATGGGATTCCTTCCGCGTGAACTTCTTCGTCGTGACGCCGCCGGGCATGCTGCAGGGCTATCCGGTGAGCTACGTGACCAGCTTCCACCTGCCCGTCGAGCGCGGCGCGCTGATGGACCGGTTGGTCCAGGGCTTTCCTAATGTGCTGGTGATCGACGTCGCGTCGGTGCTGGCGCAGGTCCAGCGCATCATGGATCAGCTGGCGAAGGCGGTGGAGTTCGTGTTCCTGTTCGGGCTGCTGGCCGGGCTGGTGGTGCTGTTCGCCGCGATCAGCGCGACGCATGACGAGCGCGTGTTCGATGCCGCCATCCTGCGCACGGTAGGCGCCACCGGTCGCCAGATGCTGAGCGCGCAGGCCGCGGAGTTCCTGGCGATCGGGGCGCTGGCGGGTCTGCTCGCGTCGATCGGCGCTACGCTGCTGGGATACGTGCTCGCCACGCGCGTGCTCAACGTGCCCTATGCCCTCGACCCCTGGGTCTGGCTCGCCGGGCTGGCCGGGGGCACCGGCGGCGTGCTGCTCGCCGGGCTGGCCGGCACGCGGCGTATCCTGCGCACGCCGCCGATGGAGATCTTCCGCACGCTCTGACCGTTCGGCCATAATGCCGACGTGAGCGAGACCCTGTCCCGGGAAAGGAACGTGCTCGGCGGACCGCTGCGGGCCTGCAGCTACGATCCGCTGACCGGCTACTTCCGCGACGGCTGCTGCGGCACGCGCGGCGAGCGCGGCGTCGCACACCTGGTGTGCGTGCGCGTCAGCGCCGAGTTCCTGGTGTTCTCCCGCGAGCACGGGAACGACCTGAGCACTCCGCGCCCAGAGATGCGCTTCCGCGGGCTCAAGCCCGGAGACCGCTGGTGCCTGCACGTGCTGCGCTGGGTGGAAGCGTGGGAGGCGGGCAAGGCGCCGCCGGTGGTGCTGGAAGCCACGCACCAGAGCGTGCTGCAATTCGCTCCCTTGACGGCGCTCAAGCGGCACGCCCTGAACGTACCCTGAGCGGCCTCCGGGCCACGGCCTGCGGGCGCAATCCTTGCCTTTCCATGGGCCGCGCCCGGCGCGCCCGCCCAGATTCGGTTGCTTCGCTGGGCCCGTGTGTTAAGCTCGCGGGCTTTTTACTGCGGCCGCTCGCCCCCAGCTAAGGGATTGATCCCCATGAGCAGTACCGTCCGCAACATCGCCATCATCGCGCACGTCGACCACGGCAAGACCACGCTGGTCGACAAGCTGCTGCGCCAGTCCGGCGTGTTCGCCGCGCACCAGCACGTCGAGGAGCGGGTGATGGACAGCAACGCGCTCGAGCGCGAGCGCGGGATCACCATCCTGGCGAAGAACGCCGCCTTCGATTACCGGGGCGTGCACATCAACATCGTGGATACGCCGGGACACCGCGATTTCGGCGGCGAGGTCGAGCGCGCGCTGTCCATGGTGGACGGCGTGCTGGTGCTGGTGGATGCGGTCGAGGGCCCCATGCCGCAGACCCGGTTCGTCACGCGCAAGGCGCTGGCGCGGGGGCTGCGGCCGATCGTGGTGGTGAACAAGATCGACCGGCCGGGGGCGCGGGCAGACTGGGTGGTGAATCGCACCTTCGACCTGTTCGACAAGCTCGGCGCCACCGAGGAGCAACTCGACTTCCCGGTGGTCTATGCCTCCGCCTTGCAGGGGGTGGCCACGCTCGATCCGGGCCAGCCCGGCCAGGACCTGCGGCCGCTGTTCGAGACCATCCTGAGCCGGGTTCCGGCGCCCGGGGGCGACCCCGACATGCCATTGCAACTGCAGATCAGCGCGCTCGACTATTCCAGCTACATCGGGCGCATCGGCATCGGCCGCATCCGGCAAGGGCGGCTGCGCGCGGGCCACGAGGTGCTGATCTTCGGCGGCGTGCCGACGACCAGCGCGGAGCCGCAGAGAGCGCGCGTGACGCAGGTATACGGCTTCCAGGGCCTGCAGCGCGCGCCGCTGCAGGAGGCGCAGGCCGGCGACATCGTGCTGCTGCAAGGCATCGAGGAGCTGACCATCGGCTGCACGCTGTGCGATCCGGAGGATCCGCACCCGCTGCCGCTGCTGGCCGTGGACGAGCCCACGCTCACCATGAACTTCCAGGTCAACACCTCCCCTTTCGCCGGCCGCGAGGGCAAGTTCGTAACCAGCCGGCAACTGCGCGAGCGGCTGCAGCGGGAGATGCTGTCGAACGTGGCGCTGCGCGTGGAGGATACCGCCGACGCCGACGTGTTCCGCGTGTCCGGGCGCGGCGAGCTGCATCTGACCATCCTGCTCGAGAACATGCGGCGCGAGGGCTATGAGCTGGCGGTGTCCAAGCCGCGCGTGCTGATGCGCGACATCGAAGGGGTGAAATCCGAACCCTACGAGCTGCTTAGCGTGGACCTCGACGACCAGCATCAGGGCGCGGCGATGGAAGCGCTGGGCGCACGCCGCGGCGAGCTCACTGACATGCAGTCCGACGGCAAGGGGCGCACGCGCCTGGAGTACCGCATCCCGGCACGCGGCCTGATCGGCTTCCAGACCGAGTTCCTCAACCTGACGCGCGGCAGCGGCATCATGAGCCACGTGTTCGACGATTGGGGTCCGGTCAAGCCGGACATGCCGGAGCGCCGCAACGGCGTGCTGATCTCGGCCGAGGAGGGCGAGCTGGTGCCCTATGCGCTGTGGAAGCTCGAGCCGCGCGGGCGCATGTTCGTGAGCCCGGGCGAGCCGGTGTACGAGGGCATGATCATCGGCGTCCACAGCCGCGACAACGACCTGGTGGTGAACCCGGTGCGCGAGAAGAAGCTCACCAACATCCGCGCGGCAGGCAAGGACGAGAACGTGATTCTGACCCCGCCCATCCGGCTCACGCTGGAAACGGCTATCGAGTTCATCGCCGACGACGAGCTGGTGGAGATCACGCCGAAGTCGATCCGGCTGCGCAAGCGGCACCTGAAGCCGCACGAGCGCAAGCGTGCGGGGCGCACCGAAGGGGCGCCGGCGTAGGGGAAAGCGGCGTAGCAGGGGTAGCGGCGTAGCCGTTGCGGGCTCCGGCGGGCGGTATACTGCGCGCATGGATCCCCTCATTCTGATGATCGTCACCGCAGCGCTCAGCGCCGTGGTGCTGGTGGTGCTCGTCTGGGTCGGCGTGCGCCTCGGCGCGCTGCGCCGGCGCCAGGACAACGTGCCCGGAACCGTCGGCGAGGCGCTGGAGCGCAAGCACCTGGAGATGGTCAAGGACCTCAACAGCGGGCTGAACACGCTCGGCGACCGCCTGGGCGAGCGCCTGAACGAGAGCGCCGAGCGGCTGCGCGGCGCGGTGTCACAGGACCTGAAGCAGACGCGCGACGCGATGCTGGTGCTGCAGCTGTCGCAGACCGAGGAGCTGTCGAGCAACCGCGAAGCGATGACCGAGCGCCTGGTGAACCTGTCCTCCGGGCTGCAGGCCAAGCACGACGAGCTGCGCGCCGAGTTGCTCACGCGCGTGATGGAACGCCTGGCCGAGCAGGGCAGGGCGAGTCACGAGACCATCCAGAACGCGCTGCACGGCATCGGCCAGCAGATCGGCGCGTCGATCGAGGGCTTGTCGCGCACCACCGACACCCGGCTGGAGCAGATCAGCGGCCGCGTCAACGAGCGCCTGGAGGAAGGCTTCAAGAAGACCAACGACACCTTCGTGAGCGTGATGGCCCGGCTGGCCACCATCGACGAAGCCCAGCGCAAGATCGACGGGCTCACCAGCAACGTGATCAGCCTGCAGGAGCTGCTGGGCGACAAGCGCTCGCGCGGTGCGTTCGGCGAGATCCAGCTCGAGGCCCTGGTGCGCAATCTCCTGCCGCCTTCGGCCTACGCTTTCCAGCACGACCTCGGCAACGGCACGCGGGTGGACTGCGTGCTGATGCTGCCCGAGCCCACCGGGATGGTGGCGGTGGACGCCAAGTTCCCGCTGGAGAACTATCACCGCATGTTCGACTGGGACCTGGCGGAAGGCGACCGCGCCGTCGCGCTTCGCCAGTTCAAGGCGGACGTGCGCAGGCACGTGGACGACATCTGCGAGCGCTACATCGTCGCCGGCGAGACCGCCGATGGCGCCGTCATGTTCGTGCCGGCCGAGGCGGTGTTCGCGGAAATCCATGCGCACCACCCGGAGACGGTGGACTACGCCATGCAACGCCGGGTCTGGATCGTGTCGCCCACCACCTTGATGGCGGTGCTCAACACCGCGCGCGCCGTGCTCAAGGACGTGGAGACGCGCCGGCAGGTGCACATCATCAAGGACGAGCTGTCCAAGCTCGGCAAGGAGTTCGGCCGCTTCGATCAGCGCATGCACAAGCTGGCCGAGCACATCCGCCAGGCGCACCAGGACGCGCAGGACGTGCGCATCACCAGCGAGAAGATCTCGCGCCGCTTCTCGCAGATCGAGCGCGTCGAGCTGGAGCAGTCGGCCAGCCTGGCGCAGCTCGAGCGCGCCCTGCTCGACCAGGCCTCCCCGGATCAAGCGCTGCCAGATCAAGCGCCGCCAGATCGAGCGCCGCTAGATCAGGCGGAGCCCGACGCGCCGCTACCGAGGTCGGAGGCGGGCTGATGCTGTTCGGGGCGTTGCGCGGCTGGCGGCGGGAGCGCATCCTGCGCCAGTCGAGCCTGGACGAGCGCCTGTGGCGCGACACCGTGCGCCGCCTGCATTTCGTGCGCCATCTGCCGCAGCAGGACCTGCAGCGGCTGCGGGACCTGGTGGTGCTGTTCCTGCACGACAAGCACTTCGCCACCGCGCACGGCCTGGAGCTGACCGCCAGGATGCAGGTGTGGGTGGCGGCGCAGGCCTGCATGCTGATCCTCGAGCTGGGGCTCGACTACTATCGGGGCTGGAGCGGCATCATCCTGTACCCGGAGCAATTCGTGCCGCGCCATCAGCACACCGACGAGCTGGGGGTGGTGCATCAGGGCGACGAGCCCTATGCCGGCGAGGCCTGGCTGGGCGGGCCGGTGGTGCTGTCCTGGGCCGATGCCCAAGGCGGCGACTACGCCGACGGGGTCAATGTGGTGATCCACGAGTTCGCGCACAAGCTGGACATGCTCAACGGCGAGGCCAACGGCTTTCCGCCGCTGCATGCGGGGATGAGCCGACAGCTCTGGGCCGACACCCTTCGCGCCGCGTACGAGGACTTCTGCGTGCGCGTCGATGCGGACGAAGACACGCTCATCGACCCGTACGCCGGCGAGAGTCCTGGAGAGTTCTTCGCGGTGCTGTCCGAGGCGTTCTTCGAGACCCCGGACGTGGTGCGCGACGAGTATTCCGAGGTCTACGCGCAGCTTGTGCAGTTCTATCGGCAGGATCCGGCGCGACGGCTGGCGCGGCACGGCCGGCGCAGCACGGCGGTCCGGGGCTGATGCACCGCGCAGCCGGCATCGCGCTGCTGCTGGTTGTCGGTCTCGCGGGCGTCGGCCATGCGCAGCAGACCACCCTGGAGGTCATCACCCTCAACTACCGCAACGCCGAGGAGGTGATGCCGATCCTCAGGCCGCTGCTGGCGCCGCAAGGAACGATCACCGGCCTCAACAACCGGCTCCTGGTGCGCACCACGCCGGCGAATCTCGCGGAGCTCAAGCAGGTGCTGGCCACGATCGACGCTGCGCCGCGGCGGCTCTTGATCTCGGTGCGCCAGGACGCGGATCTGGACCGTGCGCGCCGCGGCGGCCAGATCTCGGGTCAAGTCGACATCGGAGACAACGCGACCGTGCGCGTGCCCGGGCGTCCGACGCCGCCCGGCGCTACGGTGCGCGCCGACGGCGTGCGTGCCAGGGTGCACAGCGACGAATCGACCGGAAGCGACCGGGTGTCGCAACAGGTGCAGGTGATCGAGGGCGGGCGCGCCTTGATCCGGGTGGGGCAATCGGTGCCGGTGCACAGCCGTAGCGTGATCGACACGCCGGACGGCAGGCGGGTCATCGAGGCGACCGATTTCCGCGAAGCGGATACCGGCTTCTACGTGGTGCCGCGGGTGGCGGGCGATCGCGTGACTCTGGAGATCTCGACGGCCGCGGACACGCTGCAATCCGGCCAGCGCGGCGCCGTCGGCGTGCAGCGCGTGCAGACCGTGGTGACCGGACGCCTGGGCGAGTGGATCGAGCTCGGCGCCGTCGACCAGCAGTCGGCGCAGCGCGAGAGCGAGATCCTGGGGCGCAGCCGCGAGGTGCGGCGCGATCAGCGGCGCGTGCTGGTGAAGGTGGACGAGATCCGATGATCTCGTCGGCGACGGGCGCCAACCCACGGTTTCACTGCGGGCTGCTACTGGCCGGCATCGCCGTGCTCGCCTGGTCCGCTTACCGGCCCAAGGATTATTTCACCTGGATCCTCGAGGTCGCGCCGGCGATCATCGCCGGCGTGGTGCTGCTCGCCCTGTACTCTCGGTTCCGCTTCACCGACCTGGTCTACGCCCTGATCCTGGCGCACGCCATCATCCTGATGGTCGGCGGCCATTACACTTACGCAGAGATGCCGCTGTTCAGCTGGCTGCGCGACGAGTTCGGCCTGGCGCGCAACTACTACGACCGCGTCGGGCACGTCGCCCAGGGCTTCGTCCCGGCCATGATCGCGCGCGAGATCCTGCTACGCAATCGCGTGGTGACCGGGCGGCGCTGGCTGTTTTTCGTGGTCTGCTGCGTCGCGCTGGCGATCTCTGCCCTGTACGAATTTCTCGAGTGGTGGGTGGCGATCGCCTCCGGCACCGCGGCCGAGGCGTTTCTCGCCACCCAGGGCGACGTGTGGGACACGCAGTGGGACATGTTCCTGGCGTTGTGCGGGGCGGTGGCGGCGCAGCTGCTGCTGAACCGCTGGCACGACGTGCAGCTGTCCGCTTTCAGCTTCCAGTCGGTGGCCGCCGACCGCTGACGGCCAAGAGGGGCCGTTCAATCGTGATGATTAGTCGCCCTGAACCTGCCTTTCAGGCCTGCGCGACGGGGCCAAGGGGGCACCGCCGGTTGGCGCTCCCGTCGACGTGTTGTTGAGCGTGTCGCAGACGACCGATCTGGATCTGCTGGCCTCAAACAGAACGCCCAGAAGAGCCTTCGCACTTTTCGGATCCGTAGCCTACTTTCACCGGCGCGGGCGATTCTTGCGCGCGTTCGCGCGGAAACAGCGGTTAGCCGGATACTACAGCTTCTTGCCACGTTGCCAAGCACGCCGGTATTTGGGCGGCAACGCATCGTACAGTTCATAGTCGCACTTGAACTTTTCGCAATGAAACACCCACCACTCCATCTTGCCGTCGTCCAGGTGGAACTGTTGCATCAAATGGGGCCCTGCCGGGCTGGCAGCTAGAGCCCGCGTTTCTACCGTTGCGTCCACCGAGTGGCCCATTCCTGGCAGCGCGTATTCGATCTGGTAATTGAAGGTCTTGTGCTCCTCGTCGTAGGTGAATTGGAAGGCGGTACCGCTGGGTCTCGGAAAGAAATCGACCACGGTCAGGTAAACCCATGGATGGCACTCGGTGCAACTGCTGTGGCGAACGAATACGGCTTGTCGACCACCGGCCTGACCGAAGGTCATTTGCGCATGAATGCTGCCAACGAGAAACGGTCCGGCATAGGTGGAGCGGTAGAGGCCTCCGTCGAGACGCAGATGCCACAACGAGAGATACGGGTCCTTTACATTCGCGTCGCCGACGAGGTCGACGTACTCAACCATCACCTCGGGCTCACCGTCTGCGTCGAGGTCCACTTTGCGAAACGTCCACCTCCGGATGTCGAGCGAAGGTGCCAACTCCGCAATCAAGGCCTTAATTCCCGAGTATGCAGACGAATCGCAAACGTTCGACCGCAGTTGCTGTAAGGGAACCACAGTCGCCTTTACCGACGCGCGCACGCAGAGATTGCTGCTCACTTGGGCAGTTTTCAGAAGCGCCCTCAGTTGCGTATGGGTGTTGACCGGCCCCGCGCGGAACACGGTGATGGCTTCGTAGTCTGGTATCCCCTCGTAGTAGGGTTTGTAGCGTACCCCTCCGCCAGCGTTGCTCGGTCGTGGCTGGCCCTGCATCGTGGAATAGTCGAGCACGGGGTTCGTTTCGGTCGTGCATTTCAGGAGACGTTGCCAGCCTTCGCCCTTTTTCACTTCCAAGGTGTCCGCAG
>DATBMG010000153.1:0-31185 GCA_036554965.1 Burkholderiales bacterium | reverse complement strand
GCGACATCGCCGCGCAGCGCTTCGATCTGGCCGAGACGCGCCTGCAGCGCCTGGTGCGCGCCTGCCCCGACTTTCCCGAAGCCTGGAACAAGCGTGCCACGCTCTATTACCTGCAGGAGCGCGACGCGGAGAGCGTGCGCGACATCCATCGCACCCTGGAGCTCGAGCCGCGCCACTTCGGCGCCCTGTGCGGCCTGGGTGAGATCTGTCTGACCCGCGGCGACGTGGAGGCGGCGCTGTTCGTGTTCCACGCCGCGCTGCGCGTCAATCCGCACCTCGAGGGCGCGCGCGACCAGCTCGAGCGCTTGATGCACCCGGAGGCTCGGACTTAAAGTACGGCTTTCTCAAGTCGCGCCTCAAGGGCGCATATGGCCGCCCCGCGCATCGCGGTCGTCACCGGCGCCAACAAGGGCATCGGTTTCGAGATCTGCAGACAGCTCGCCGCGCGCGGCATCGGCGTGGTGCTGACCGCGCGCAGCCGGCGTCGCGGCACACAGGCCGCGCGGCAGCTGCAACGCGAAGGTCTGAACGTGATCTTCCACCCGCTGGACGTCACCGTGCCGGCCGAGGTGCGCGCGCTCGCGCGCTATCTCGACGCCGCGCACGGGCGCTGCGACGTGCTGGTCAACAACGCCGGCATCGCGCCCGATCGCTACAGCATGAGCGTTCTGGACACGCCGCCGCGGCTGTTTCAGGACACCCTGGAGACCAACTTCTACGGCCCGCTGCGGCTGTGCCAGGCGCTCATGCCGATGATGCTGCGCAAGCGCTACGGGCGCGTGGTCAACCTTTCCAGCGGCCTGGGGCAGCTCGAGGACATGGAGGACGGCAGCGCGGCGTACCGCGTCTCCAAGACCGCTCTCAATGCGCTCACGCGCATGGCGGCCGCGGCCGCGGACAATCGCAACGTGCTGGTTAACTCGATGTGTCCCGGCTGGGTGCGCACCGACATGGGTGGGCCCAACGCTGCGCGCGGCGTCGAGAAGGGCGCGGAAACCGCAGTGTGGCTCGCCACGTTGCCCGATGGCGGGCCGAGCGGCGGTTTCTTCCGCGACCGCAAGCCGATTGCCTGGTGACCGAGGGGCGTGACCGGTCACGCCTCTCGGTCACGTGTTTCGTGAAACGCGCTTGACGTTTGCGCGCCGCACTTGGCACGCGTCTTGTTTTCGCTTCGCTCGTTGCCGTCCGGCGAACGTGAACAATTTCGATGGCGGAAACCACCACCACGCAGCGGCGCGTGCGCTTCGAGCGGCTGGTGCGCGAGGCCGAAGCGAGCATCGCGTCCAACCCGCGCGGCTATAAGCTGCGCCTGATCATGCTTGCGCTGCTCGGCTATGCCGTGCTGTTCGGCACCGTGGCGCTGCTGCTCGGCCTGATCGGCGGCACGCTGTGGGGCGCGCTGGCCAGCACCGCCTTTCTGATCCTGCTGCTCAAGAAGAAGCTGATCATCCCGCTGCTGGCGGTTATCTGGGTGATCCTGCGCTCGCTCTGGGTACGCGTGGAGGCGCCCACCGGCTTCGTCGCACAGGCGGGCGGGTTTCCCGCGCTGCATGCGGAGGTCGAGGCCCTGCGCCGGCTGCTGGATACGCCGGCCGTGCACGAGATCATCCTCACCGACGACTTCAACGCCGGCGTCGCGCAGACGCCGCGCCTGGGAGTGCTGGGCTGGCCGCGCAACACGCTGTTGATCGGCTTGCCCCTGCTGCTGACGCTGAGCAGCGAGCAGGCGCGCGCGGTGCTCGCGCACGAGTTCGGCCACCTGTCGGGCAACCACAGCGCCTTCAGCGCCTGGATCTATCGCCTGCGGCTGAGCTGGTACCGGGTGATGGGCGCCTTCGATCAGGCCCAGGGCTTCGGCACCACGTTGCTACGCCGCTTCTTCAACTGGTACGCGCCGTACTTCAACGCCTACAGCTTTGCGCTGGCGCGCGGCAACGAGTACGAAGCCGACGCCATCTCGGTGCGCCTGACTTCGGTGAAGGCGGCGGCGCAGGCGCTGGTGAGCACGCATGTGCGCTCCGATGCGCTGCATCAGCACTACTGGCGGCCGCTGCTCAAGCGCGCCGACTCGAGCCCCGACCCGGAGCAGCGGCCCTTCAGCGGCTTGGCGCGCTTTCTGCAGGACAACCCGCTGCCGCGCGAGGAGGTGCTGAACCGCATCCGCAAGGCGGTGGAGCGCGAAACCGATCACGCGGACACGCATCCGGCGTTGCGCGACCGACTGGATGCGATCCAGGCGCCGCCGGTACTGCCCGGCATGGTCGAGCGCAGCGCCGCCGAGGCATGGCTGGGACCGCGCCTGTCCGACGTGCTATCCGAGTTCGACCGCAACTGGCTCGAGCGCAACCGCGAGCCCTGGCGGCAGCGCTTCGAGTATGTGCAGGACGCGCTGCGCAGCCTGAAACAGCTCGCCGCCCGGCCGGACGCGGAGCTGAGTCAGGAGGAGCGCTGGAACCTGGCGGCGTGGACCGAGGAATTCAGCCCGGAAGAGGATGCGCTGCCGCTGTACCGCAAGTACGCGCAGCACGCGCCCGAGGACCGCGACGCCGATTTCGCCATCGGCCGCATCCTGCTGGAGCGCAATAATCCCGCCGGCCTGGCCCACCTCGAGCGCGCGATGGAGCAGCTCCATCTCGCGCTGCCCGCCTGCGAGCTGGCTTACGACTACTGGCTGCGCGCCGGCGAGCGCAATCGCGCCGACCTGTGGCGCCGCCGCGGCGAACGCTTGATCGATCTCGCCGACCGCGCGATCGCGGAGCGTGAGCCGCCGGCGGGTGTTTAGATCCCGAGGATCTTCCGGGCCTTGGCCAGGGTATCCACCGACTCCTGATGTTTGCCGGCCTTGTGCAGCGCTTCGCCCTCGGCGCGGTACTTCTTGACGTCAGCCAACTGCTGGGCGCTCAGGCTGGGGTTCTTTGCCAGGGCCTCGTCGATCGCCTTCATGTCCATCGGACAATGCATGGCGAAAGCGGTGGCGCTGGCCGCGACGAGCGCGAGGGCGGCGAACAGGCTACGAAGTCTCATCGGTTCCTCCTGCTGGTTGGGATGAAGCGGGTGCGGTGAGCGCCCGTCCACCTTGGATGCCGCCGCCCCCAATAAGGTTTCCCGCCGCCGCGCCCGCCCGGGACGACGGCGACGGCCGGTGCGGCAGGGCTTAGAATAGCGGGCAGGAACCAAGTTTGCTTGAAGGCCGCCCGTGTCCGAGATTCTCTCCCCTCCGCTTACCCGAGAATGGGTCCTGCAGCGGCTCTGTGCCCCGCTGGACGCTGCGGAGCTGGATTTCCTGCGCTACGTGCATCCACCCGAGCAAAGCGTTACCCCGGCGGCGGTCCTGGTGCCGCTGATCAACCGCTCGGCCGGCGTCACCGTGATGCTCACGCAGCGCACCACGCACTTGAACGACCATGCCGGGCAGATCAGCTTCCCGGGCGGCCGCGTGGAGGAGGGCGATGCCGACCGCATCCAGACCGCGCTGCGCGAGGCCGAGGAAGAGACCGGCCTCGACCGGGTTGCGGTCCAGGTCGTCGGCAGCCTGCCCGACTACGATATCCCCACCGGTTTCCGCGTGACGCCCGTGGTCGGATGGATCGAACCGCCGGTGCGTTTCGACCCCGATCCCTTCGAGGTGGCGGAGGTGTTCGAAGTGCCGCTCGGCCACTTCCTGGACCCGGCCAATCACCAGCGCCACAGCGACATGGTCAATGGCCGGCGCCGCAACTATTACGCGATGCCCTACCAACAGCGGCACATCTGGGGGGCCACCGCCGGCATGCTGTTCACCCTGTACCGGGCGCTCGTTCCGTGAGGTGATCCGGGACAAGTACGGTCGAGCGCCGGTTGCGGGCCGCGTACAGCGGCGGACAAGGATTGCATCAGCGGGATCGGATCACAGAAGCGGAGGGGGCAAGATGACGCAAGCGGAACGCAGGGTCAACCCGGGGCGCCGGGCGATCGATCTTCAGCGCGAGCAGGAGGTGGCGATGCTGCGGGCGGAGATCGAAATGTTGATGCTGGAGCGCGAGCATCTGCTGCGCACCGCCGGCGCGGCCGCCATGTTCGTGGCCAAGCTCGACAGCCAGGTGCTGCCCGAGTCGACCTACCAGGCGGCCGACATCCTGGCCGGGTCGCTCAACACGCTGCCCGAGGAAACGCTGCGCGACGCCGTCGAGCTCGTGCGCCAGGCCTACGGCGAGACGCTGAGCGAAGGCGAAGCGACGCGCTGACAGGAAACTGCCGAAACGGCGATCACTCCCTACTCCGAAGCTTGCGAGCGCAATCGGGGCCCGATTCTGGAGGTCCTCCGGGAAGTCTTCGCCGGGGGGCGCAAGGTGCTGGAGATCGGCAGCGGCACCGGCCAGCACGCGGTGTATTTCGCCGCGCATCTGCCGCATCTGATCTGGCAGCCCGCCGATCTGGCGGAGAACCTGCCCGGCATCGAGGGGTGGCGGGCGGAGGCCGCCCGCGGCTCCGCTGCGGCGGGCGCCAGCGCCGGCCTGCCTAATCTCCTGCCGCCGCTGATGCTGGACGTGAACCAGCCGCAGTGGCCCGACACCGGCGCCGACGCCGTGTTCAGCGCCAACACTCTGCACATCATGTCCTGGTACGAGGTGCGGCTGTTCTTCGCTGGCGTGGGCCGTCTGCTGCCGGCCACGGGTGTCCTCGCCGTGTACGGGCCGTTCAACTATGGCGGGCGCTACACCTCGGAGAGCAACGCGCGTTTCGACCGTTCGTTGCGCAACCGGGACCCGCGCAGCGGTATCCGCGACTTCGAAGCGGTAGATGCGCTGGCGGCGGAGCAGCGGCTCGTCCTGCAACGGGACGTCGCCATGCCCGCCAACAACCGTACTCTCGTATGGCGGCGCGGCTAGGGAGCGTCCATACCGCGCACGGATCCGGGGCCTCGCCGCACTGCGCCGCACTACTCTGGGGCGTGATTTCGCCTCGCGCGCGTGGTAGCCTTGCCCAAGTTGCCGTTGCACGCACAGCACGCGACGCGTTGCCGGCACGTCCGGGCATGCGTGCGTCATCCTGATTCTTCATGGACTTCCCCGTTCTGGCAGAACCCACGACCGGCGGCGGCTGGCGCGCGCGTCTCGAGCTGTCCTTCGCGCAGCGCGGCGCTGGCACGGTGCTGGCGAGGCGCAGCCATCGCGGCCCGCTGGTGGTGCAGAAACCGCTCTACGAGGAAGGGCGCGAGGTGTGCCAGGCCATCGTGGTGCATCCGCCGGGCGGCGTCGCCGGCGGCGATGCGCTGTCCCTGGACATCGAGGTAGGAGCCGCCGCGCACGCGCTGATCACCATGCCGGGCGCGTCCAAGTGGTACCGCTCGGCGGGACCCGAGGCCGCGCAGAGCGTGCGGTTGACGGCGGCGCGCGGCGGCGTGCTGGAGTGGCTTCCGCAGGAAACGATCGTGTTCGACGGCGCGCGTGCGCAGCTGCGCACGCAGGTGGAGCTGGAACGGGAAGCGCGCTTCATCGGCTGGGAGGTGGTGTGCTTTGGCCGCATCGCCTCGGGAGAGCGTTTCCGCACCGGACTGCTGGGGCAGGTGTGCGAGATCCGGCGGGACGGTGCGCCATTGTTCGGTGAGTACGTGCAAGTGGAAGGCGGCAGCCCGGTGTTGGAAGCGCGCTGCGGACTCGCCGGCCATCCGGTGAACGGCGTGATGCTGGCGGCCGGATGCGACCTCGACCGCGCGACGCGCGACCGGTTGCGTGCGCTGGACCCCGGCGGCGACGCGCTCGCCGGCGTGACCGCGCTGCCCGGCGTCACCGTCGTCCGCTATCTGGGCGGGTCGGCGCACGCGGCGCGCGCGTATTTCGTCGACGCTTGGGCGCTGCTGCGCCCGGCGCTTACCGGCCGCGACGCGGTACCGCCGCGCATCTGGAGCTGCTGAGTCGGGCGATGGAGCTTACTCCGCGAGAGAAGGACAAGCTGTTGATCTTCACGGCGGCGCTGCTCGCCGAGAGGCGCAAGGCGCGCGGGTTGAAGCTCAACTACCCGGAAGCGGTGGCCTACCTGAGCGCGGCCATCATGGAGGGTGCGCGCGACGGGCGCAGCGTGGCCGAGCTGATGAGCTACGGCGCGACACTTCTCGCGCGGGCGGACGTGATGGAGGGCGTGCCCGAGATGATCCCCGAGATCCAGGTGGAGGCGACGTTTCCCGACGGTACCAAGCTGGTCACCGTGCACCATCCCATACCGTGATGGAATCACGACCCATGAGGCACGAATCAGGACGCCATGATTCCAGGTGAGATCAAGACGCAACCCGGCGAGATCGAGCTCAACGCCGGCCGCAAGACGGTGACGCTGACGGTCGCCAACACCGGCGACCGGCCGATCCAGGTGGGCTCGCACTACCACTTCTACGAGACCAACGAAGCGTTGCGCTTCGACCGCGGGCAGGCCTACGGCTTCCGGCTGGATATCCCGGCCGGCACCGCGGTGCGCTTCGAGCCGGGCCAGGAGCGCAGCGTGCGGCTGGTCGAGCTGGCCGGCGAGCGCGCGGTGTACGGTTTCCTGGGCAAGGTGATGGGGAAGCTCTGATGGCCGGCAGAATGACGCGCTCGGCGTACGCCGAGATGTTCGGTCCGACCGTCGGCGACCGCGTGCGGCTGGCCGACACCGAGCTGTGGATCGAAGTCGAGAAGGACCACACCGTCTACGGCGAGGAGGTGAAGTTCGGCGGCGGCAAGGTGATCCGCGACGGCATGGGCCAGAGCCAGCGCCGCGCCGCCGAGGTGGCCGACACGGTGATCACCAACGCCCTGATCGTGGACTACTGGGGCGTGGTCAAGGCCGACATCGGCATCAAGAACGGGCGCATCGGCGCCATCGGCAAGGCCGGCAATCCGGACATCCAGCCCGGCGTGGACATCGTCATCGGTGCGGCCACCGAGATCATCGCGGGCGAGGGCTTGATCGCCACCGCCGGTGGCCTGGACACGCACATCCACTTCATCTGCCCGCAGCAGATCGAGGAGGCGCTCATGTCCGGCATCACCACCATGATCGGCGGCGGCACCGGCCCGGCCACCGGCACCAAGGCCACCACCTGCACGCCGGGGCCGTGGCACATCCATCGCATGCTGCAGGCCGCCGACGCCTTCCCGATGAATTTGGGCTTCCTCGGGAAGGGCAACGCCAGCCTGCGCAACCCGCTGCGCGAGCAGATCGCCGCCGGTGCGATCGGCCTGAAGCTGCACGAGGACTGGGGCACCACGCCGGCGGCGATCGACAACTGCCTGGCGGTGGCCGAGGAGATGGACGTGCAGGTGGCGATCCACACCGATACGCTGAACGAGTCGGGTTTCGTGGAAACCACTCTGGCCGCGTTCAAGGGGCGCACCATCCACACCTATCACACCGAAGGCGCCGGCGGTGGTCACGCGCCGGACATCATCCGCGCCTGCGGTGAGCTGAACGTGCTGCCATCGTCCACCAATCCCACGCGGCCGTACACGGTGAACACCATCGACGAGCATCTCGACATGCTCATGGTATGCCACCACCTGGACCCGGCCATCGCCGAGGACGTGGCGTTCGCCGAATCGCGCATCCGCCGCGAGACGATCGCCGCCGAGGACGTGCTGCACGACCTGGGCGCGTTCAGCATGATGTCGTCCGACTCGCAGGCCATGGGCCGCGTCGGCGAGGTGATCCTGCGCACCTGGCAGACCGCGCATAAGATGCGCGTGCAGCGCGGCGCGCTGCCGCAGGATAAGGCGGGCAACGACAACTTCCGCGTCAAGCGCTACGTCGCCAAGTACACGATCAATCCGGCGCTCACCCACGGCATCGCGCACGAGGTGGGTTCGCTCGAGGCCGGAAAGCTCGCCGACATCGTGCTGTGGCGCCCGGCATTCTTCGGCGTCAAGCCGTCCCTGGTGCTCAAAGGCGGCATGATCGCTGCGGCGGCGATGGGCGATCCCAACGCATCGATCCCCACGCCGCAGCCGGTCCACTACCGCAGCATGTTCGGCGGCTTCGGCTCGGCCTGCCATGCGAGCTGCGTGACGTTCGTGTCCGCCGCCGGGCTGGAGCAGTCCGTCGGACAGCATCTGGGTCTGCGCAAGCGGCTGGTGCCGGTACGCGGGACCCGGCGCCTGACCAAGAAGCACCTGCCGCTGAACGACGCCACCCCGCGCATCGAAGTCGATCCGGAGACCTACGAGGTGCGCGCCGACGGCGAGCTGCTCATTTGTGAACCCGCCACGGTGCTGCCGATGGCGCAGCGCTATTTCCTGTTCTGAGCGCCTCTTCGTCGGGGCAGCTGCGGCCAAGCCGAAATCCGCTGATTTCCTGATCCCTGATTGCTGATGCTGCACGCGCATGCCCTGACGCGCCTGCTGCGCCTGTCGAGCCCGGCGCTGCCGGTGGGCGCCTACGGCTACTCTCAGGGCCTGGAGCCGGCGATCGCCCTGGGCTGGCTGCGCGGCGAGACCGACATCGGCCGCTGGGTGCAGGACGTGCTCACCTTCAATCTGGCGCGCCTGGAGGGCCCGATGCTGTGTCGCTTGTACCGCGCCTGGGAGCGGCAGGACACCGCCTCGGCGATCGAGTGGAACGGCCGCTTCCTGGCGGCGCGCGAGACCGCCGAGCTGCACGCCGAAACCTGCCAGATGGGCGGCTCGCTGCGCGAGCTGCTGCGCGCCACCGGCGAGCTGGACCAGCGCTCGCTCGCATCCCTCGAGGGCGTGCGATCGCCGGCGTTCCCGACCGTGTTCGCTTTCGCCGCCGCGCTGTGGGCGATTCCGCTGCCTGCCACGCTCACCGGGTATCTGTTCGCATGGGCCGAGAATCAGGTCGGCGCAGCCATGAAGACCATGCAGCTGGGCCATTTCGGCGCGCAGCGCATCCTTGCCGGCGTGTCCGCGGCGCTGCCGGCGCTGGTCGAATCGGCGCAGGCGTGCGAGGATCGCGGCTTCAGCAACTTCACCCCGGCGCTCGCCATCGCCAGCGCCCGGCACGAAACGCAGGACGGCCGCCTGTTCCGCTCCTGAGGGGGGTCCATCGCATGCTGAAGATCGATCACATCCTGGGGCTTGCCACCGAGCCGGCCATCGCCGAAGCGCTGCACGATCTCGAGCACCGCGGCGCGGTCGAATACCTGGTCCTGTCGCCCGCCGACACCCAGCGCCACCGCCTGCGCGCGCTCACCGACCGCGGCACCGAGTGCGCCATCGCATTGCCGCGCGCGCAGCAGCTGGCCAACGGCGCAGTGCTGCTCCTGGAGCGCAGCCGCGCGATCGTCGTGCGCATGAGCGAGGTCGAGTGGCTCGCGCTCGAGCCGCGCGATGCGGCTGCCGCCCTGGAGCTGGGCTATTGCGCGGGCAACATGCACTGGAAGGTGGAGTTCGCCGGAGCGCGGCTGCGCATCGCGCTGCAGGGGCCGGCGGACACCTACCTGGAGCGCCTGTCCCAGCTGATGCGGGACGGGCGCGTGACCGTCGAGCGGGCGGGCGCATGAGCCCCCTTGCGCAGGCCCCGACGCGCGGTGCGCATCTGGGCGCCGCGCGCGTGGGCATCGGCGGCCCGGTGGGCTCGGGCAAGACGGCGCTGCTGGAGCGACTCATCCCGCGCTTCCGGGCGCGCGGCACCAACATCGCCGTCATCACCAACGACCTGGTGACCCGGGAGGACGCGGAGCGCGTGCAACGCAGCGGCCTGATCGACCCGGCGCGCGTGCTGGCGGTGGAAACCGGCGCCTGCCCGCACACCGCCATTCGCGAAGACCCCACGCTCAACCTGCAGGCGGCCGATGCGCTGGAGGCGCAGTTCGGGCCGCTGGACCTGATCCTGATCGAAAGCGGCGGCGACAACCTCGCCTCGACCTTCTCGCTCGACCTGGTGGACTACTGGCTGTTCGTGATCGACACCGCCGGGGGCGACGACATCCCGCGCAAGAAGGGCCTGGGCATCGTGCAGTGCGACCTGCTGGTGATCAACAAAGTCGATCTGGCGCCGTACGTGCGGGTGGACGTGGAGCGGATGGTGCGCGAAGGCGGCCAGGTGCGCCGGGGCCGCCCGATCCTGCTCACCAATTGCCACAGCGGCGAGGGCGTGGACGCCGTGGTCGAGCACATCGCGGCCGACGTGCTGTTCGACCGCTGACCGAATACAGCGACGTCGGCGCCCGATTCGAGCGGGATCGAGCAGGATCGCGGTGGCAGCCGCCGCGTGCCGCGGCAACCGCGCGTTATCTCAGCGTCGAGATCTTCTTGCGCTCGATCAGCGCGAAGTCGATCTCGTAGCCGAGCCCCGGCGCGCCGGGAGCCTGCACCAGCCCGTCCCGACCCACGGTGATGTCTTCGGTCAGGCCGTACTTCTGGGCGCCGTCGGGCAGCAGCACTTCGAAAAACTCCGTGTTTCGGATCGCCATGATCACGTGCAGGTTGGCCACGTTGTTGAGCGAGTTTCCACCGTGGTGGATCTCGTAGTTCATGCGGAAGGCTTCGGCGAGATGAGCGGTCTTCACCAGCGTCGTGATGCCTCCCTTCACCGCCACATCGCCGCGCAGGTAGTCGGTGGCCTGCAACATGATCCACGGCGCGTAGCTGTCGTATCCGGTGATCGGATACTCGGTTGCCATCACCGGAATGTGCAGCTTCTGCTTGAGCTTGACGTAGTTGTATAGATCTTGGTCGGCGAGCGGATCCTCGTACCAGTGGAAACCCATTTCCTCGATGGCGCGCCCCACGCGCACGGCCGTCGGAAAGTCGTAGCTCCAGGTGGAATCGAGCATGATGGTGTAGTCGTCGCCGACCGCACGGCGCACCGCCTGGCACACCGAGATGTCTTCGCGCCAGCGGGTCGGGGGGTGGATCTTGTAGGCCGCCCAGCCGTTGGCTTTGAAGGCCAGCGCTTCCTCGGCGTAGGCCTCGGGTGAGGGGTACACCGCGGACGAGGCATAGGCGGCGATGCTCTCGCGGTACGTCCCGAGCAGGCGATGGATCGGCTGCCCATAGGCCTTGCCGGCGATGTCCCACAGCGCCACATCGACGGCGCCGATCGGGCGCACTCCGGCCGCACGCTGCCGCGTCCAGATCTGCTGATTGAGGCGCTCGCGATCGAGCGGGTTCTTGCCCAGGAGCACCGGTTTCAAGTGGGTGATCAGGGCCTGCCCGTCGCTGGTCGCCGGATTCATCGCGGAGCCGAGAAAAGCGTGTCCCTCGAGCCCTTGATCGGTGGTCAATCGCAGGAGGCCGAGCGCGCTGCTGCCGGCGAATCGCCCCGTGTGAGTCCCGTAGGTAGTGGCCGGAATGTCGTCCCAGGCGAACAGCGTGAGCGTTACGTCGGTGATCTGCATGGTTTCGTCGGTGTATCGGTCGGCTGGGAATCTAATCCAATCGCAAGCGCTTGGAAAGGGTGCGCGCCGAGCGTTCGCAGGCGGCCCGCAGCGATTGCCCATCCTGTGCATGGTATGCTCGGTCCACCGGGGCGTGAGCGCCCCGGCCGTGGACATTCGCGCATGGACCGGCATTCCCCCGACGATCTGATCAGTCAGTACCTGATCCTGCAGCAGCCGTACTACCGCTCCACGGGCGACGAGATCGCCCTGTACGAGGCCGCTTACGCGGTACGCATGCCGATGATGCTCAAGGGGCCCACCGGGTGCGGCAAGACGCGCTTCGTGGAGTACATGGCCTGGCGCCT
This sequence comes from Burkholderiales bacterium, assembly GCA_036554965.1. Taxonomy (GTDB): domain Bacteria; phylum Pseudomonadota; class Gammaproteobacteria; order Burkholderiales; family SHXO01; genus SHXO01. The sequence continues at coordinate 19,530 of DATBMG010000153.1, read as the reverse complement.
GGGCCGGCCGCTGGTCACCATCGCCTGTCACGAAGACATGAGCGCCTCCGACCTGGTCGGGCGCTACCTGCTGGACGCCGCCGGCACGCGCTGGCAGGACGGCCCGCTCACGCTGGCGGTGCGCCACGGCGCCATCTGCTACCTGGACGAGGTGGTCGAGGCGCGACAGGACACCACTGTGGTGATCCACCCGCTGACCGATGCCCGGCGCGTGCTGCCGCTGGAGAAGCGCGGCGAGCTGGTGCATGCACATCCGGACTTCCAGCTGGTGATCTCGTACAACCCGGGCTACCAGAACATCATGAAGGATCTCAAGCAGTCCACCCGGCAGCGCTTCGGCGCGCTCGATTTCGGCTGGCCGGCGCGCGAGGTGGAGATCGAGATCGTCGTGCACGAGTCGGGCGCCTCCGCCGAGGTCGCTACTAAGCTGGTCGCGATCGGCGAGAAGTCGCGGCATCTCAAGGGCCACGGCCTGGAGGAGGGCATGTCCACACGCATGCTGGTGTACGCGGCGCAGCTGATCGCCGGGGGAGTGCCTCCGCGGCCGGCCTGCGAAGTGGCGCTGGTGCGCCCGCTCACCGACGATCCCGACATGCGCGACGCGCTGGACGGGACGGTGAGAGCGTTCTTCTGACCGCGCCTTGATCGCCCGACCCGCCCCCGCGGGCGCTGCGCGCCCGCGCATCGCTCTGCCGGAAGTCGAGCGCGGCCTGGGTTTCTACCTGCGCGCGCTGTTCGACCTCGAGCCGGACCTGCGCGCGGGCGCCGCCCCGTTCGCAGGACGCAGGGATCAGCGGGCGACGATCGTGAACGGCGCGATCCGCATACCGCCGGGACTCGAGGACGGGCTCACGCTGTATCGCGCCACGGTCGCGCATGCCGCGGCGCATCTGACCTGGTCCACCGGCAAGTTCCCGCTGCGCGGGCTGCGGCCCGTTCAGCTCGCGCTGGTGGGGCTGCTCGAGGATGCGCGGGTGGAGCAGCTCGCGCTGCGCGAGATGCCCGGGCTGCGCAATCTGTGGGGCCCGTATCATGTGATCGTGCCCGGCGTTGCCGTCAGCGCCCCGGCGCTGCTGGCGCGCCTGGCGCGCGCTTTGATCGACCCCAGGTACGACGACCCGCATCCGTTCGTCGCGGAGGGTCGCCGGCTGTTCGCGGCGGGGCACGCGCGCCTGGGCGATCCGCTGTTCAGCCGCGAGCTTGGCGTCGCGCTGGGGGACAGTCTCGAAGCGCTGAACCTGCAGTTCGATTGGGAGGCCTGGCTGATCGAGCCCGCCTACCGCGACGACAATCTGTTCCTGTGGGACCTGGGCGACGCGGGGCAGCACAGCGAGGACCGCGAGACGACTTACGAAGCGGTCGCCATGAGTCTGGCAGAGGCCGGCGAGCAGACCGAGCTGGAGCGCGCGGGCGGCGAGCAAGCGCAGCCGGATGCGGTGCAGAACGACGCGGCGCCGGTGGAGGGCACGGCCAGCGTCGACGAGGCGCTAGCGCAGCCGTACCTGTACGACGAATGGGACTACCTGATCGGCGCGGAGCGGCGGCGCTGGTGCACGCTGCTCGAGAAGATGCCGCCCGCCGGCGACCCGCGTGCGATCGACGAGGTGCTGCGCAGGAACGACGAGACGGTGCAGCGCCTGACAACGCTGATCAAGGCGGTGCAGATCCAGCGGCCCAGGCGCTTGCGCAAGCAGCTCGAAGGCGACCGCCTGGACCTCGACGCCTGCGTCGCCGCGACGCTCGATCTGCGCAGCGGCCGCACGCCGGACCCGCGCGTGCATCAGCGGCTGGGCCGCAACAACCGCGACCTGGCCGTGCTGCTGCTGCTCGATCTGTCGCAATCCACCAACGACTGGGTGCCGGGGGCGGGCAGCACCGTGCTCAACCTGGCGCGCGAGGCCACCGCGCTGGTCGCGCACGCCATGCATGATCTGGGGGACAGCTTTGCCATCCACGGCTTCGACTCGAACGGGCGACACGGCGTCGAGTACTACCGCTTCAAGGACTTCGACGAGCCCTACGGCGAGCGGGCGCGAGCGCGGCTCGCGGGTATGCGCGGTCAGCTTTCCACCCGCATGGGATGCGCGCTGCGGCACGCTGGCCACTTCCTGCGCGCTCGCCGCGTCGCGCAACGCCTGGTGCTGCTGCTCACCGACGGCGAGCCGCACGATATCGACGTGCAGGACAAGCAGTACCTGGTGCTCGACACCAAGCGCGCGGTGGAGGACCAGCGCCGCTACGGCATCGCTACCTATTGCATCAGCCTGGATCCGGCCGCCGACGAGTATGTCGCCCGCATCTTCGGCGCACGTAACTACATGGTGCTGGACCAGCTCCGGCGCCTGCCCGAGACGCTGCCGGCGCTGTACTTGCGTCTGACGACTTGAGGAGCTGGGAGCTAGGAGCTAGGATCTGGGAAAACTCCGCCGCTCAACGCCCCTAGACCCCAGATCCTAACGCCCAGATCCCAGATTCCGTGTCCTTCTTCACCATCATCGCGGCGCTGCTGATCGAGCGGGCTCGGCCGCTGCCGTGGGGCAGCGGCCTGCTCGCCGCCTTCCGCGGCTACACCGACCGCCTGGCCCACGATCTCAACGCGGGCAAGGTGTCGCACGGCACCGTGGGCTGGTTCGCCGCCGTGTGCCCGTGGGTGCTGGCGGCGCTAATGGTGTTCTATCTGCTGCACTGGCTGAACCCGTTGCTCGGCTGGGTCTGGACGGTGGCGGTGCTGTATACCTGCATCGCTTTGCGCGACTTGGTGCAGGCCCTGAAGGACATCTTCGATGCGCTGCGCGTCGGCGATCTCGAGCGCGCGCGCAGCCTGCTGCTGCAGTGGCGCGGCGAGCCGGCCGGCGCGTACGGCGAGGGCGAGATCGCCAAGGCCGCAATCGAGACCGCGCTGCTGCGCGCGCACCGCGAGGTATTCGCCGTGATCTTCTGGTTCATCCTGCTCCCCGGGCCCGCCGGGGCGCTGCTGTACCGCCTGGCCGCCGAGATGGAGCAACGCTGGGGCCGGCGCCGGGACGATGAGTTCCGCGCCTTCGGGCGTTTCTCCGCCCGCGCGTTTCGCCTGCTCGACTGGCTGCCGGTGCGGTTGTCGGCGATCGGCTTCGCCATCGCCGGGAACTTCGAGGAAGCGATCGCGGCCTGGCGCAGCTACGCACAGTCCTGGATTGACCCGACGCAGGGCATACTGCTGGCGAGCGGCGCCGGGGCGCTGGGCGTGCGCCTGGGCGGTCCGCTGCCGCTCGAGTCCGGTGTCGACTTTCGCCCGGATCTCGGCGAGGGCGCGACGCCCGATGCCGAGTACCTGCAGAGCGCGCTGTACCTGCTGTGGCGCACGCTCATCGCGTGGCTCGGGTTGCTGCTGCTGCTCACGCTCGCGCGCTGGGCGGGCGCGTAGCTTCCTCCACCAGCCGGCGGTAGATCTGCAGCCGTCGCTCGCTGATCTGCCCGCGCTCGGCCGCGGCGGCGACGGCGCAGTCCGGCTCGCCCCGGTGCAGGCAGTCGGCGAAGCGGCACTGGCCGAGAAGGGGCCGGAGTTCGACGAAGGTGTGGGCGAGCTCGCGCACCGGCACATGGGCGAGTCCGAACTCCTGCAGGCCGGGCGAGTCGATCAACGCGCTGTGCGCATCCAGCCGGTACAAGCGCGCATGCGTGGTGGTGTGGCGGCCGGAGTCCAGCGCTGCCGAGATGTCGCTCACGGCCGCCTGCGCACCCGGCACGAGCGCGTTGACGATGGTGGATTTGCCCATGCCGGATTGCCCGACCAGCACGCTCGTGTGGCCATGCAGATGCGCGCGCAGCGCCGTCACCTCGCGCTTGGCGATCAGCGGCAGCACTTCGTAGCCCAGCGCGCGATACAGCTCGAGCGCGGCGCTGGCGCGTGCGCTTTGCTCCACCAGATCGAACTTGTTCAGCACGATCAGCGCGCGCACCTGCTGGCGCTCGGCCGCCGCCAGGCAGCGGCTCAGCAGCTCCTCGTAGAACGAGGGCACCGCCGCCAGCACCACGATCATCTGCGTGACGTTGGCGGCGATTAGCTTCTCGCGATGTCGATCGGAGCGGTACAGCAGGGAGCGCCGCGGGTCCACCGCCTCGATCACCCCCTGGTCCTTGGCGGTGGGCAGCACGCCGACGCGGTCGCCGCAGGCGACCAGGCTCTTCTTGCCGCGTGGAAAACAGCCGATCGTGCGGCCGTCGGCCAGCTCGACCAGATAGTGGCGGCCGTGCACGGCGACCACCTGGCCGGGCAGGAGGGAACGCGGCTGGTCAGCCAATGAAGAAACCCGCGCGCACGCGGTCATTCTAGCGCGGCCCGGCGCGCGAGAGGCTGCGGCGCCGCGGGTGCCGGCCAACTAGAGCCAGCTGGTGTCGCGCTACGTGCCGACGCCGCCCTTCAGCACACCCACCAGGCTGGTCATCGCACGGTCGAACAGCGGCACGCTGTCGAGGACCGCTGCGCGGCCGCTACGGAACTCACGCGCGAGCTGCGTCCGGGAGTACTCGCCCACCGTGCGCCCCTGGCGGTTGACGAACAGGTAGATGCCCTTGACCGGGCTGATGTAGGACAAGCGCGCCGGCTGCCACTTTTGCTGCTGGTTGCGCAGCTCGACCCAGGTGCCTTCAGTGAGGCCGTTCACCAGCCGCGTGTACTCGTCGCCCGCTTGGGCCGCACCGCCGGCGCCCTTGCCGCCGCGCACGCCGGGTAGCTCGGAAAGGCTGATCTCCTCGACCTCGATCTCGCCTTCGCCGAACGGGTTGTCGATCTTCACCGGGGAGAAGCTCGGGGGCGCGGCCGCCGGCTCGGTGTCCTCGTCCAGCGCGCTGCCCTGGCGTCGCGCAGCCGCCGGGGGGAGCGGTGCGGTGGGCTCCGAGCCGAGCCCGGTGAAGTCGAGCGAATCGTCCTCGGCGAGCCCGCTCAGCTCGGCCGGCGCCGGGGGTGTCGGGACCGCCGGCTGTGCTGGCGCTCCGGTCGCCGCCGATTGTGCCGGTGACGTCGCGGGCGACTGTGCGGGCCGTGCCGTCTGTCCCGAAGCTGCCGGCGAGGCATGTGCGGACGGTGTCGAAGGTGTGGCTGGCGATCGTGCGGGTGGTCCCGCTTGCGCTGTTGGCGGTATCGGCTGCGCCCGAGCCTCTTGCGCTGACGGTGCCGCCTGCGGTTTCTGTGCAGACGGTGCTGCCTGTGGCGGCTGGTTCGATGATGTTCCCTGCGCCGTCGGTGCCGGCGATGCCCCCGCGGCCTTGTGCCCCGATGGTGTCGGCTGCGCCTGCGCCGGGGGGGAATGGGGTTTGGTGCTGGCCGCCGGTTGTGCCGGGGCGGGCTGGGGCTTGGCGCTGGCCGCTGGCTGCGTCGGGGCGGGCTGGGGCTTAGTGCTGGCTGCTGGCTGCGTCGGGGCGGGTTCGAGTTTCGTGTCGGTCGAGGGCTGCGCGGGAGCGGCCTGGGGTTTGGCGTCGGCCGTGGACTGCGCGGCCGGGGCGGGCTTCGCTGCAGACCCGTCCACGCCGTTGATGATGTTGGTATGGCAGCGCATGAGTTTGGCGAAAAATTGCTTGCGGGTGTCGTCGTCCACCCGGATCATGCGCATGCCCGCGCTCAACCGCTTGAGCAATCCCGGCAGCTTGGCGCCCAAGACCCGACGCTCGTCCACAGACGGCTTCGGGGTCACGCTCCAAATCAGCGAATCCATCGTCGCGAGAGCCGCTTTCCACAACTCGCTGTCGGCACCATGCTTGGCGTGTGCTACCAGCAGCAGCTTCACCCACTGTTCCGCCAGAAACTTCAGCACCACGCGCGGGATTTTGCGTTCCGCCGCGCGCCGCTTGATCTCGTCCTGGGCCACCGCTTTGGCGAGCTCCAGCTTCTCCTTCTGCTCGATGCCCTGGGCCACGCGCGCGGCTTCCTGCTCCGCGTCCCGATTCTGCTCGGCGATCAGGCGCTCGAGCTGCTCGCGCGAGTCGTCGAAGATCTGCATCTCCTCGCGGAAGCCGTCGATCAGCTTCTGCAGCACCACCTCGATCTGCTTGTACAACGCGTCGGTGTGATCGAAATCCTCGGGCAGCCCCAAGCCGATCTCGCCCAGCGCGTCGAGCAGCCGGCGCGCGGGATGCGCTTTGTCGGAGAAGAAGCTCTTGTCCAACAGCGCCACTTTCAGCATCGGGATCTGCAGCCGTCCGATGATGCCTTTCATGGCCACCGCAACGCGCTCGTCGTCGAAGATCTCGTCGAACAGCAGGGACACGATGTCCAGCGTCAACGCGTCCATCTGGCCCAGGCCGCCGCCGAGGTTGGTCTCCTTCAGCTCGCGCAGCACGTTGACGGTGCCGGGCTGGACCAGCGTCGAGGACAACGGCAGATTGCCGCCGGCGATCATGCTCACGTCGCCGTGCTGGATACGCGTGAGCGAGCCCAGCAGTTCGGCGCCCTGCAGGACGATGGGAGCGGCGGGAGCGAGGCCGCCCGCCGTTATCGGCGGGAAGCCGGGGACTTGCGTGGCGCCGACCGGTGCGCCGCCAGCGGTCGGGACGCCGGCGCCGGGCACGCCGGCGCTGGGCACGCCGACTGCGGCGCGTGCATTGACGGCCAGCAGGTTCTGCAAGACCGCGAAGAAGTCCTGCCCGCTCCCGACCTCGCTACGCCCCGCCGCCCGCGTGACCTCCGCCGGATCCCCGGCGGCAGGTGCGCCTGGCGCTGTATCACCGTCGGCTCCCCGGCGCGCACCGCCGTAGCGGATCTTGGGCAGGATCGAGCGCGACACCAGCAGCGCGTTCAGATCCTTGTAGATCGAGCGGAGGTCGTCCAGGACGTGGTCGTCGAACAGCGAATGAAACACCATTCGCACCTTCAAGTCCGACTCCACGTGACGGCAGGCCTGCTTGAACGCCGAGCAGATCGCCTGCGGGCTGAACGGGTCGTTCTCGCCCTGAAGCGTGGCATCGCCGAGGAGCACGCCCACGCGCTGGTCCAGCGCCGCCAGCTCCTCCTCGCAGTAGCGGCGTACCTTCGCCGCCATGTCGTTGACCTTGAGCGTCTCCTCCAGGTCGTCGTCGGCCACCAGGTCGAGCTCGGTGGAAGTGAAGTCGTAGCGGCTGAACTGGTCCTGCGCCTTGCCGCTGCGGCGCTTGCGCCGCTCGAACTCGGACAGGTAATTGTCGCGGAACTGCTCCTCGAGGACGTGCCGCTGCGAGCGCAGCTTGTCCTTGGCTTGCAGGTAGCGGTCGCGCAGCGCGCGCTCCGAGCTATTCTCGGCCAGTTTCCAGAGCGCTTCGTCGGCCTTGTCGAGCATGCCGGTCACCGACGCGGCCACGCGCTCCGCCGCGAGGTTCTGGCATTCCTGCAGCAGCCGCTCGAACTGCGCCGCCTGCTGGGTGGACGGCGGCCGCTCGAACTCACGCATCGGTATGACGTTGGACGCCGCGTTGTTGCTGCTCATTGCCTGAGGTCTCCCGGTCTTTATATCTGCCCGCCGAGGGAGAAACTTTAGGCCTTCTGCCTGCTGCGCAAGCGCAGGCAACGTGAAGACCGCCGGCGCAGGCGCGCGGTGTCACCTTTGTCAATTGCGCCTAGCCGCCCTTGCGCCAGACGGTGGGGGAGGCGCGCAGCTCCTGCGCGCGCAGCGCGACCTCGAGTTGCGGGTCGCCGCCCAGTTGATCGGCGTTGCGCACCTGCTCCAGGCGCTGCAGCTCCGCCTCCAGCTTGGCCTCGTCCAGCACGAAGCCGCGCGCGCTCATGCAGGCTGCATACGCGTCCGCGCGCTGCGTGAGGAGGTACAGGCGCTCGGCGTAATCGCGGGCGCGCACCCGGCCACCGGGCTGCGTGCAGGCGGCCGCTTCCGGCGGCCCCGCATCGCCGGTCTTCGAGGCGCAACCCGGCGTGCCCAGGGTCAGCAGGGTGAGGAGGCTTGCGGCCGCACGCGTGCGGCCGATCACAGCTCGAACAGCGCGTCGAGCTTCGCGGCGCAGATGAAATCGTTGCGCGACAGCCCGCCGATCGCGTGAGTGACGTACGCCACCTTGCACTGGTTGTAGCCCACCAGGAGATCGGGATGGTGGTCCTCGCGATGCGAGATCCAGGCGGTGGCGTTCACGAAAGCCATGGTCTCGTGGTAGTTCTTGAACCGGTAGGTCTTCGCGATCCGGCCGTCCTCCAGCGCCCAGCCCTGCAGGCCGGCGAGCAGCGGCTGGATCTGCGCGGCGCCGAGCGCCGGCGTACCGGACTCGCAAGGCGCGCAGCGGCTGCGGCGCAACTCCCGGATCGTCTGGTTCATGTCGGCCTCCGGTAGGGGTTCATGTCGGCCTTTCGCTGGGGTCAGGACGCGTAGCCCTGCAACCGTTCGATGCGGGTGCGTGCCGGCGGGTGCGAATCGTAGAACGCCGAGTGCACCGGATCGGGCGTGAGCGTCGAGGCGTTGTCCTTGTACAGCTTGACCAGCGCGTTGACCAGCTTGCGCGCCGAGCTGTACTGCGCCGCGTAGGCGTCGGCCTCGAACTCGTGCTTGCGCGAGTACATCGCCACCAGCGGGTGGAGCAGGAAGGTGAACACCGGTACCACCAGCAGGAACAGGATCAGCGCCATGGCGTCGCTCGCCGGATAGCTCACGCCCAGGCCGCGGTAGAACCAGGGCTCGTCCTTGAGCCAGCCGAGCAGCGCCAGGAACGCGAGGCTCACCAGGAAGGTCCAGGCCATGCGCCGGATCACGTGGTGCAGCTTGAAGTGGCCGAGCTCGTGCGCGAGCACCGCCTCGATCTCGTCCTCGTTCAAGCGCTGCAGCAGCGTGTCGAAGAACACGATGCGCTTGGTCTTGCCGAAGCCGGTGAAATAGGCGTTGCCGTGCGTGCTGCGGCGCGAGCCGTCCATCACGAACAGGCCGCTCGAGCGGAACCCGCACTTGGACAGCAGCCGCTCGATGCGCTCCTTGAGCGAGGCGTCCTGCATCGGCGAGAACTTGTTGAACAGCGGCGCGATCAGCGCCGGATACACCGCCATCACGAAGATGCTGAAGGCGACCCACACCAGCCACACGTACAGCCACCAGTAGGCGCCCATCGCGCGCATCAGCCACAGCACGGCTACCACCAGAGGCAGGCCCAGCGCCGCGGCCACCGCACCGTGCTTGAGCAGGTCGGCGAGCCACATCGCGCGCGTCATCTTGTTGAAGCCGAAGCGCGCCTCGATGCCGAAGCTGCGGTAGTAGCTGAACGGCAGGTCGATGATCGAGGTCACCAGCGCGAACAGCGCGATCAGCGCCGTGCCCTGCAGCAGTGGCCCGGGCAGCCGGCTCCCCGCCACGCCGTCGAGGAACTGCAGCAGACCGCCGAAAGTCAGCAGCAGCAGCACGGCCGCATCGACCACCGAGTGCAGCATGCCGAAGCGCGCGCGCGCGCAGCTGTAGTCGGCCGCCTTTTGGTGCGCCTCGAGGCTGATGCTGGGGGCGAAGGCGCCGGGCACCGCGGCGCGATGCGCCAGGATGTGGCGGATGTGGCGGCGGGCGAGCCACAGGCGCACCCCGACCGAGACGGCAAGGGCGGCCAGAAACAGGGCGGTGAAGGCGTTCATGGGCGCGAGGGCGGCGAATGAGGGTTTGCCGGGACTACACGATGGCCAATTCCGTGGGCGAGCGATTCAGGGTTGCCGGGGACCGCCGATGTGACACAATTGCACGGGGAAAATTCTCGGAAAATTATGGCACAAGACGCGAACCACCTGATCTGGATCGACATGGAGATGAGCGGGCTCAAGCCCGACTCGGACCGCATCCTCGAGGTGGCGCTGGTGGTCACCGACCAGAACTTGGGCGTGGTCGCGGAAGGGCCTGTGCGCGTGGTGCACCAGGGCGACGCCGTGCTCGACGCGATGGACGCCTGGAACACGGCGACGCACGCGCGCACCGGCCTGACCGCCCGGGTGCGCGCCTCGGCGTTGACCGAAGCCGAGGTCGAAGAAGAGATGCTGGCTTTCCTCGCCCGGCACGCGCCGCCTGGCACCTCGCCCATGTGCGGCAACTCCATCTGCCAGGACCGCCGCTTCCTGGCGCGCTACATGCCGCGGCTGGAAGCCTACTTCCATTACCGCAACCTCGACGTCAGCACGCTCAAGGAGCTGGCGCGGCGCTGGAAGCCGGAGCTGGTCGCCGGCCTGGCGAAGCAGGGCAAGCACGAGGCGCTGGCCGACATCTACGAGTCGATCGAGGAGTTGCGCTACTACAGGGAGCATCTGTTGAAGCTGTGAGGCGTGATCGGTAGCCGGATCACGCCTTGCCGGCGAAGCGTCGAATCAGCCCCGCCGTGGATGCATCCTGCTCCACACCGGGCGCGCCGCGCTCCAGGTCCTCCAGGACGCGGCCGGCGAGCTGCTTGCCCAGTTCCACGCCCCACTGGTCGAAGGAGTTCACGTTCCACAGCGTGCCCTGCACGAACACCTTGTGCTCATACAGTGCGATCAGCGCGCCCAGGCTGCGCGGCGTGACGGCCGGCAGCAGGATGGTGTTCGTTGGACGGTTGCCGGGGAAAACCTTGTGCGGCACCAGGCGCTCCAGCGCCGCGCCGCTCAGGCCCTGGGCGGTGAGCTCGGCACGCGCCTCGTCAGCCGTGCGGCCGCGCATCAGCGCCTGCGTCTGTGCCAGGCAGTTGGCGACCAGCATGCGGTGATGCTCGGGGCCGATGCCCAGATTCGAGGAGACACCGGGCGCCGCGCCGTATTGCGAGGCGAGCGGCAGGATGAAGTCCGCCGGCGTCCATTGCGTGCCCTGGTGCAGATGCTGGAAGAAAGCGTGCTGCCCATTGGTGCCCGGTTCGCCCCAGATCACCGGGCCGGTCTGGTAATCCACCGTGCGCCCTGCCAGGTCGGTGCGCTTGCCGTTGCTTTCCATGTCGAGCTGCTGCAGGTAAGCCGGGAAGCGGTGCAGTCCCTGGTCGTACGGCAGCACGGCGCAGGTGCGCGTGCCGAAGAAGTTGGCGTACCACACGCCGAGCAGGCCCAGGATGGCGGGCAGATTGACGGGCAGCTCGGCGCTCACGAAGTGCTGATCCATCTCGTGGCCGCCGGCCAGCATCTCCTCGAAGGCATCGATGCCGACGAACAGCGCGATCGGCAACCCGATTGCCGACCACAACGAGTAGCGCCCGCCGACCCAGTCCCAGAACTCGAACACGCGCTGCGCCGGGATGCCGAAGGCAGCGGTGGCCGGCAGGTTGGTGGACACGGCCGCGAAGTGGCTGGCGACCGCGGCCTCGCTGGCGAGGTGCGCGACCAGCCAGGCGCGCGCGCTGTTCGCATTCGCCAGCGTCTCCTGGGTGGTGAAGGTCTTCGAGGCGACGATGAACAGCGCGGTTTGCGGATCGAGCCGCTTGAGCGTGCGACCGAGGTGCGCGCCGTCCACGTTGGACACGAAGTGCGCGCGCAGATCGCTGCGCCCGAAGGCTTCCAGCGCTTCGCACGCCATCAGGGGTCCGAGGTCCGAGCCGCCGATGCCGATGTTGACCACGTCGGTGATCTGCCTGCCGGTGTGCCCGCGCAGCGATCCGTCGCGCACGCGCGTGGCGAACAGCCGCATCTGGTCCAGCACGCGCCGCACATCGGGCATCACGTCGCGGCCGTCCAGCGCGACCGTCTGCGGGCCGCGGTTGCGCAGCGCGGTATGCAGGACGGCGCGCTGCTCGGTTGCGTTGATGCGCTCGCCGGCGAGCATCGCGGCGCGCCGCCGCGGCACGCCGGCTTCTTCCGCCAGCCGGCACAGCAGCGGCAGCGTCTCGTCCAGGATCAGGTTCTTGGAGAAATCCAGGAACAGGCCGGCACCCGCAGCGGAAAAGCGCGCGAAGCGCTGCGGGTCGGCGGCGAACAGGTCGCGCAGGTGATGGCGGGCGACCTCATGGCGGTGCGCAGCCAGGCGGTTCCAGGTGGGCAGCTCAGTGAGCATGGGTGATCAGGGAGCAGGAGCCAGGGAGCAGAGATCAGTATCTCACCATGATCGTGGACCGCACAAAAGACAAAGCCCCCGGCGAGCGGGGGCTTTCTCGGCGGGAGAAACGCCGGATCAGGCGGTGGCAGATTTCTTCTTGGCGGGCAGCCCGCCGGTGGTGGCGCTGACCGTGGCCTCCGCGATGTCCCCTACCTGCTTGCTCGCCTTCGACACGGCGTCCAGGGCCTGGTTGGTGGCGCTCATCGCCTGCTTGATCGCGGCGAATGCGAACTCCGAGCCGGTGGGTGCGGACTTGGCGGCCTTGTCCACGGCTGCTGCCAGCGAGCGGTTGATTTCGGCGATCTGCGCCTCGGCGAGCTTGGTCAGTTCACCTTGGGTCTCGGTCGCCCAGCCGTAAACGGCGCGCGCGAAGCCCAGCAGTTTCTCGGCGTTGGCCTGGGAGAAGCCGGTTTGCAGCGAGGTGAGCTCCTGCACGTCCTTGGCGGTGGCGAGCGCCCGGACCTGCTTCAGGGCTTCGGCCACGCCGGCCTTGGCGGTCCGGGCATTGAGTTCGAACCACTGCTCGGCGGCTTCGGTGGCCGCATCGCTGTACTTGAGCAGGCTGTCGAGATTGGTTCTCTGGAAGGTGCTGAAATCTTCGTTCACTGCGAACATTCAAAGGTCTCCTCGGGGCGGATTGAGCCGGTGATGCTGCGACGCACAACCGGCGCATTCTCAGTATTTCCGGGCCCTGTGTCAAGCTTTTTTTGCGCCGCACATAAGGCGCCTTGAGCGCCGGTCGTGCCCGGTCAGAGCCGCTCGAACACCGCGGCGATCCCCTGGCCTCCGCCGATGCACATCGTGACCAGGCCGTAGCGACCGCCGGTGCGCTGCAGCTCGTACAGCGCCTTGACGGTGAGGATGCAGCCGGTGGCGCCGATCGGATGGCCCAGAGCGATGGCGCCGCCGTTGGGGTTCACCTTCTTCATGTCGAAGCCGAGGTCCTTGGCCACCGCGCAGGCCTGCGCGGCGAAGGCCTCGTTGGACTCGATCACGTCGATTTGCCCGAGCTTCAGTGCGGCGCGCTCAAGCACCTTCTTCACCGCGGGCACCGGACCGATGCCCATGTACTTCGGGTCGACGCCGGCGTGCGCGTACGCCACCAGCCGCGCCATCGGTTTCACGCCTTTGCGCTCGGCGGTCTTGCGCTCCATCAGCACCACCGCGGCGGCGCCGTCGTTGATGCCGGACGCATTGCCCGCGGTCACGCTGCCGTCCTTCTGGAACACCGTGCGCAGCTTGGCCATGCCTTCCATGCTGGCGTCGGCGCGCGGGTGCTCGTCGGTGTCGAACAGCACCGGGCCCTTCTTGCTCTTCAGCTCGATCGGCAGTATCTGGTCCTTGAACCAGCCCTTCGCGATCGCGTTCGCGGCCCGGCGGTTGCTCTCCACCGCGAGCTCGTCCTGCATGGTGCGGCTGATACCCCACTTGGCCGCGACGTTCTCGGCGGTGATGCCCATGTGCACGGTGTCGAACGGATCGGTGAGCGCGCCCACCATCATGTCCATGATCTGCGCATCGCCCATGCGCGCGCCCCAGCGCGCGGCGGGCAGCACATAGGCGCCGCGGCTCATCGATTCGGCGCCGCCGGCCAGCGTGACGTCGGCATCGCCCAGCAGCAGCGTCTGCGAAGCAGACACGATCGCCTGCAGGCCGCTGCCGCACAGCCGGTTCAAAGTCAGGGCCGGCGTCTCTTTGGGCAGGCCCCCGTTGATGGTGGCCACGCGCGACAAATACATGTCCTTGGGTTCGGTGTGGATCGCGTTGCCGAACACCACGTGGCCGACCTCTTCGGGCGCCACTTTCGCCCGGCTCACCGCCTCGCGCACCACGCGCGCGGCCAGCTCGGTGGGGGCGAGGTCCTTCAGGCCGCCGCCGTAGTCACCGATCGCGGTGCGCACACCGCTCACCACCACCACTTCGCGTCCGTTGCTCATCGCAGCCTCTCCATGTCGACCCGGGTCGGGCGAAACCGCCGCATTATAACCCGGTTCTTGTGCGGTGCATCATGCGGTTACCAGGGATCGCCGCGCAGCTTCTGCAGCTGCCTGCGCGTGCGTTTGGTCGGGCGGCCGCGGATACCCGGCTCGCGCTTCGCCGTTTCGCGCTTGCGCCTGCTTTCGTCGGTTTCGGCGTAGAGCTGCGCGGCGAGCGTGGCCGAGCCGCGCTGGCCGGTGAGCTGCGCCACACGCACGGTGTATTCGAACACCGGCGTGCGGATCTGCAGCTCGTCGCCCGGCTTGAGCGCCTTCGCCGGTTTCGCGCGCGCGCCGTTGACCAGCACCTTGCCCGCCTCCACCGCGTGCGCGGCGAGCGAGCGCGTCTTGAAGAAGCGCGCGGCCCACAGCCACTTGTCGACGCGCAGCTTGGCCTCGTTGGCTTCGCTCACGCTGTGTACCGCCTCAGTGCCGCGTGCTGGCGGCCGGCGTCACCAGCTCCGCAGCGAAGATCTGCTCGGCGTCCACCGCATCGAACGCGTAGCGCCGGTTGCAGAACTCGCAACCCACCTCAACCGCGCCGCGCTCGTGCACGATCGACTGGATCTCGCCGTGGCCGAGCATGCGCAGCATGTTCACCACGCGCTCGCGCGAGCAGGAGCAGCGAAAGCTCACCACGCGGGCGTCGAACAGGCGCACGTCCTCCTCGTGGAACAGGCGGCGCAGCACCTGGCGTGCCGGCAGCGTCAGCAGCTCGTCGGCCCGGATGGTGTCGCCCAGGGTCACCGCCCGATTCCACGCGTCCGGATCGTGCTGCGCGACGCCCGGCACGCGCTGCAGCAGCATGCCGGCCGCCTGCATGCCGTCCGAGGCGAGCCACAGCCGCGTCTCGAGCTGCTCGGAGGTCGCCATGTAGTGCTCAAGCACCGCCGCCACGCTGTCCCCGGACAGCTCAACGATGCCCTGGTAGGTTTGGGCGGCGTCGTTGGGCGCGATGGTGATGGCGAAGCGCCCGCCGCCGACCAGCTCGCGCAACCCCCCGCTCGCGAGCTCGCCGTCCCACTTGGCGGTCGCGCGCATGGTTTGCTCGCTGGTGCACTCCACCACGATCAGCTTCACCGCCCCGCTGCCCTGGATCTGCAGGATCAGCGAGCCGTGAAACTTGAGCGTGGCCGACAGCAAGGCGGCCGCGGCCATCAGCTCGCCCAGCACGCTGCGCAGCGGCGCCGGATAGTCGTGCCGCTCGAGCACCGCGCGCCAGGTGGCGTCCAGATGCACCAGCTCGCCGCGCACCGGCGCGCCTTCGAATAGGAATCGCTGCAGAGAATCGCTCAACCGGGACCTCGAGAGGGAACCGGGCGCGCCGAACGGTACGCTGGGCGGTACGCCGGGCGGCGCGCCGGGCATGAAATTCAAGATGGGGCCGCTGCGGCCTCGCGCAAGACGCGGCGCTGGATCTTGCCGGTGGTGGTGAGCGGCAGCGCGGCGACGAAAGCGATCTCACGCGGGTACTGGTAGGGTGCCAGCCGCTCGCGCACGTGCTCCTGGATGGACTTCTCCAGCTCGGTCGAGGGCTGCTCGCCGGGGCGCAGCACGATGCACGCCTTGATGCGGGCCCCGCGCTCCGCGTCCGGCACGCCGATCACCGCCGCATTAACCACCGCCGGATGCTTGAGCAGGCAGTCCTCGATCTCCGCCGGTCCGATGCGATAGCCCGCGCTCTTGATCACGTCGTCGGTGCGCCCCTTGTACCAGTAGAAGCCCTCGACGTCGCGGCTGGCGAGATCGCCGGTGCGCCCCCAGCCGCCGGTGAACTTCTCGCGCGTGGCGATCGGGTTGTTCCAGTACTCCAGGAATACCACCGGGTCGCCCGCCTGCCAGACCGCGATCTCGCCGATCTCGCCGGGCGGTGTCTCACCGCCAGCCTCGTCCAGCAGGGTGATGCGGTGGCCGGGATAAGGCCGACCGAGGGCGCCCGGGCGCGGCGGGAACAGCGCCGCACAGCCGCCGATCACGTAGTTCATCTCGGTCTGGCCGAAGATCTCGTTGATGTCGACGCCGAACTCGGCCTTGGCCCAGTCGATCAGCGCAGCGCCCACCGCTTCGCCGCCGCTCATCAAGCTGCGCAGCTGCAGGTCGAAGCGCGCGCGCGGCCGGGTCACCTCTTTCATCATCATCTTCAGCCCGGTGGGGAAGATGAACGCGTTGCGCACACCGTAGCGCTGCATCAGTGCGCAGGCGCGCTCCGGCTCGAAGCGCCCGCGGTAGGCCAGGATCGGTAGGCCGAAGTGCCAGGTCGGCAGCAGCGCATCGAACAGCCCGCCGGCCCAGGCCCAGTCGGCGGGCGACCAGAACATGTCCCCCGGCTGGGGAAAGAAATCGTGCGAGCACATGAAGCCCGGCAGATTGCCGAGCAGCGCGCGGTGCGGGAGCAACGCGCCCTTGGGCGGGCCGGTGGTGCCGCTGGTGTAGATGATGAGCGCCGGGTCGTCTGCCGCGGTGTCTGCCGGCTCGAAGCGGGGGGAAGCGCGCGCCAGCAGCGCGTCCCAATCGAGCGTACCGCTCTCGCGTGCGCCGGCCGCACCGATCACGTGTGCGAGCTGCGGCAGGCGGGCGCGCACCGGCCACAGCCGGGTCAGGGTCTCGGGATCGACGATGGCGACGGCGACCCCGGCGTCGCGCAGCCGGAACTCCAGGGCGTCGGGACCGAACAAGTGCGACAACGGCACGGCGATGGCGCCCATCTGGAAAACCGCCATGTAGGCGATAGCCGTTTCCGGGCGTTGCGGCAGGAGCAGCGCCACGCGGTCGCGCGGGCCCACTCCGAGCGCGGCGAGCGCGTTGGACAGGCGGTTGGCGCGCACCTGGATGTCCCAGAACGAGTACGCCGCCTGCGCCCCGCCATCGTCCTCGTAGTACAGCGCGAAGCGTTCGCGCAGCCGTGCGTGCCGCCCGCAGCAGTCCCAAGCGATATTGTAGCGCGCCGGCACCTCCCATCTGAACCCGGCCGCCAGCGCCTCGTAGCTCGCGGCCTGATGCATGGTTTCCAGAGTGTAGACCATGGCGGGTGCCAATCAGCTGCGCCGGTAGAGGCGGAACAACTCCCTGCGGTCGCCCGGGCGCGCGCCTTCCCAAGACAGCGTCCACCCGGCGCCGGGGTCATAGATCGAGGCGCGCCGGCCCTGCACCAGCAGGAGCTCGCAAGTCTGCGCGCCCCCGGTGCGCGTGACGATGCCGCCGAAGTAGTGCAGCGAAGCGCGCTGTGCATCGCCGACGTTGTGTCCCGCGATGCAATCGTAGCGCTCGGGCAGCGCGGCTGCGATCCTGGCGACCGTCGAGCGATAGCTCTTGTTGGTATCCAGGTATTCGGTGAACAGCGTGAGCCCGAGCGCCCATACCACCGTCACTCCCGCTGCCCAGGCCATCAGTGGGCGCTCGGGGGAGCGCCGCAGGCGCAGCAGCGTCCATACCCAAAACGCCGACAGCGCCAAGCCGAGCGTGAAGACGAGCGCGTCGAAGCCGGGCACGTAGGCCGGCTGCAGCCGCAGCCAGTGCCGGTGGCGCTGGCCGGGAAAGCCGAGTTCGAGCGCACTCCACTCGAACCAGCCCATCAGCACCAGGAAGGAGCCGAACAGGATCGAGAACCACCAGGACGCATGCGCGGCGCCACGGCGCAACGCCAATACGCCTGGCACGGCCAGGATTGCGAGCGGCGCGAGCAACGGCAGGGCATACAGCTCGCGCGCGGCATGCGCTAACGACAACACCGTCAGGATCACCAGCGAGAGAACCAGCGGCAGCAGCGCTGTCGCCTGTCGTATCCGGCGGCGTTCGGTCCACAATCCCCACACGGCGAGCGGGAGTATCGGGAAGGTGAACCACGACAGCGACGACAGGTAGTAGCCGGGCCGCGCCGGTCCCGATGCAGCCGGCCCGCCCAAGTAGCGGCCGAGCGCATTGTCGTGCAACCAGTGCGCGAACAGCGCGGGCGAGCGCTGATACAAGGCAAGGGGCCAGATCAGCAGCCAGGGCAAGGCGGCAACGCCGGCCACCAGCACGGTCGTGAGATGGCGCCGCGTGCGCCAGGTGGGGCTCACCAGCGGCAGCAGCAGCGCCGTCAGCGCAAGGCATCCGGGAGCGAGCAGACCTCCGGACAGGAAGCCCACACCGGCTCCGGTGCCCAGAGCGAGACCGCCCCACAGCGCTTGCCGCAGGCCTAGCGCCAGACCGTACAGCGCCAGCGCAAAGCCGGTGAGCTGCGCCACGTCGCTCACCAGCAGGTGCGCCGGCACCGCCATTCCGAAGCAGCCGAGTAGGCTGAGCACGGCGAGCCGGCCCCGGCCGGGGCCGATCAGCTCGCGCGCCGTCAGGCCGACCAGGATAAAGGTGAGGGCGGTGTACAGGCCGCTCGCCAGCCGCGCCGCGTCGTGCAGCGGCAGCACCCCGCCGAGCGCCTTGCCGAGCGCGGCGGCGCTCAGAACGAACAGCGGGGGGTGCTCCAGCCGCGGCTCGCCGGCGATGGCCGGCACCACCCAGTCGCCGGACTGCAGCAGCTGGTAGACCATGCCGAAGGTGTCCGCATCGTCCGGCTTCCAGGGATCGCGGCCGACCAGCCCCGGCAGCAGCCAGAGCACGCACAGCCCGACGGTGAATGCGAGCGGGCGGGCGAGTGCCGGACCGGCGTTGCCTGCCGGCGCGTTTGGCTTGGATTCCGGCATTTCTCGTCGAGGGCGGCCGCCCGGGGCGACCGACGCGGCTAGTCTAGCCGCGTGAACGCGGCGGCGAAAGCAAACTCGCGCGTGCGCCGGGGTAGCAGCGACGGCCGGCCACGCAACAAAAAAGGCAGCGCGAGGCTGCCTTTTTCGACGGCCGGCGCAGACTCACGCGGCGCTCGGCTTGCCGGAGGTCTTGGCCGCCGCAGGCTTGACCGGCGCGGGCTTGGCGGCCGCGCTGGCGGCGGCGCCGCGTGCATAGCGCTGGCGGAACTTCTCCACGCGGCCGGCGGTGTCCAGGATCTTCTGCTTGCCGGTGTAGAACGGATGGCAGACCGAGCACACTTCGATGTGCAGATCCTTGCCCAGGGCCGAGCGCGTCTTGAAGGAGTTGCCGCAGCTGCAGGTGACCGTGATCTCCTTGTACGCGGGATGGATACCTTCTTTCATGATCCTCACTCCTCGGATTGGGCGGCCGCGGCCGCCCGGAAAGCCGCGCATGATACGCGCCCGCGCCCCGGCGGGCAAGGCACCCTAGCCCCGCTTCATCGAGTCGAAGAACTCGGCGTTGTTCTTGGTGGCCTTGACCTTGTCCAGCAGGAATTCGGTGGCTTCCAGGTCGTCCATCGGATAGAGCAGCTTGCGCAGGATCCAGACCTTCTGCAGCACGTCCTGGCGCAGCAGCAGCTCCTCGCGGCGCGTACCCGAGCGATTGACGTTGATCGATGGGTAGATGCGCTTCTCCGCCATGCGCCGGTCGAGGTGGATCTCCATGTTGCCGGTGCCCTTGAACTCCTCGTAGATCACGTCGTCCATGCGCGAGCCGGTGTCGATCAGGGCGGTGGCGAGGATGGTCAGGCTGCCGCCCTCCTCGATGTTGCGGGCGGCGCCGAAGAAGCGCTTGGGCCGCTGCAGGGCGTTGGC
>DATBMG010000123.1:0-3619 GCA_036554965.1 Burkholderiales bacterium | reverse complement strand
GTCTGCCCCCTGGCGATCGGCGGCTTCTCCGCCGCGCGCGCGCTGTCCACACGCAACGACGATCCCGCCGGCGCCAGCCGTCCCTGGGACAAGGAACGCGACGGTTTCGTGCTGGGCGAGGGTGCCGGGGTGGTGGTGCTCGAAGAGCTGGAGCACGCGCGCGCGCGCGGGGCGCGCATCCACTGCGAGCTGGTGGGCTACGGCATGAGCGCGGACGCACATCACATGACCGCGCCCTGCGAGGACGGCGACGGCGCCCGCCGCTGCATGATGAACGCGCTGAAGGACGCCGCGGCCGACCCCGGCGAGGTCGATTACATCAACGCCCACGGCACGTCCACGCCGCTTGGCGACATCGCCGAGACCATCGCCGTCAAGCGCTGCCTGGGCGCGCACGCCAGGAAAGCCGCGGTGAGCTCCACCAAATCCATGACCGGCCACCTGCTCGGTGCGGCCGGCGGGGTGGAGGCGGTGTTCACCGTGATGAGCGTCAAGCAGCAGGTCGCACCGCCCACCATCAATCTGGTCGAGCCGGATCCCGAGTGCGACCTCGACTACGTGCCGAACCAGGCACGGGAAATGAAGATCCGTCTTGCGCTGTCCAACTCCTTCGGCTTCGGCGGAACCAACGGGACGCTGGCGTTTCGCCCGCTCTAGCTTCCCAGGGCCGCCTGCCTCGCCCGCGAGGCGCCCGATGGCCGGACCGCTGGGCTGCTGTCGATTGCCCGTACGTCGATTGCCCGTGCCACCATGCGTCGCCTGATCGGAGCCGTGCTGCTGCTCGCCGTGGCCGCAGGCGTGGCGGGCATGGTTTGGCTGGTGCGCTTCGCCACCACGCCGCTCGACGTGCCGGCTTCCGCCCGCGACCTGCAGGTCAAGAAGGGCCGGACGCTCAAGGGGCTGAGTATGGACCTCGCCGCCGCCGGCGTTTTCGCGGAGCCTTGGTCCTTCCTCTGGTTGGGGCGGCTGCTCGGCCGCGCGAGCGACATCCAGGCCGGCTACTACGCGCTGCCCTCGCGCCTGACCCCGTATCGCCTGCTGGAGATGATCGCCAACGGCGAGGTCACCGAGACGCAGATCACCTTCATCGAAGGCTGGACCTTCGCGCAGGTGCGCGCCGCGCTCGACGCACACCCGCTGGTGGTGCACGATACCGCCGGCTTGTCCGACCTGGAGATCCTGAGGCGAATCGATGCGGTGGACAGCCACCCCGAAGGCTGGTTCTTTCCCGACACCTACCGGTTCCACCCGGGATCGAGCGACCTCAAGATCCTCGCGCAGGCCCACCGCACCATGCAGGCGCGCCTGCATACGCTGTGGGAAACGCGCGCCAGCGGGCTGCCGTATGCCTCGCCCTACCAGGCGCTGATCATGGCGTCGATCGTGGAGAAGGAGACCGGGGTCGAGTCGGAGCGTGCGATGATTGCAGCGGTGTTCGTCAACCGGCTGCGCCGCCAGATGCGCCTGCAGACCGACCCGAGCGTTATCTACGGGCTGGGGGCGCGGTTCGACGGCAACCTGCGCAGGCGCGACCTGGAGACCGATTCGCCCTACAACACCTACACCCGCGCCGGGCTGCCGCCCACCCCGATCGCCATGCCCGGCCTGGGGGCCCTCGAGGCGGCGCTGCGCCCCGCGTCCAGCAGAGCGCTGTACTTCGTCGCGCGCGGCGACGGCTCCTCGCATTTCTCGAACAATCTCGACGATCACAACCGCGCCGTGCGCAAGTTCCAGCTGGGCCAGTAAGCGGATGCCAGGCAAGTTCATCACGCTGGAAGGGATCGACGGTGCCGGCAAGAGCACGCACCTGTCGTGGTTCACCGCAGCCCTCGCGCGCCGCGGGATCGCGCACCGCGTGACCCGCGAACCAGGCGGCACGCCGCTCGGCGAGCGGCTGCGCAAGCTGCTGCTGGACCCCGCCCAGGCGGTGGATCCCGAAACCGAGGCGCTGCTGATGTTCGCGGCGCGCAACGAGCACCTGGCGCGCGTGATTCGCCCGGCGCTGGCGGCCGGCGAGTGGGTGTTGTGCGATCGCTTCACCGACGCGACCTTCGCTTACCAGGGCGGCGGGCGCGGCGTGCCCCCGGCCCGCCTGGAGGCGCTGGAGGCCTGGGTGCAGGGCGGGCTGCAGCCCGACGCGACGTTCTACTTCGATATTCCAGTCGAGGTGGCGCGGCAGCGCCTGCAAGGCGCGCCGCGCGCGCTGGACCGGTTCGAGCTGGAGCAGGCCGCGTTCTTCGAGCGCGTGCGGCAGGGCTACCTGGAGCGTGCGCGGCGGTTTGCGCGCATTCGCGTCATCGACGCCAGCCTGCCGATCGCGGAGGTGCAGAAACGGCTGGAAAGCGGGCTGGCGGAGGTGCTCGCAGCATGATCCATCCCTGGAATCGCGGGATCTGGGCGCAGTTGCCCGCCTTCGACCGCCTTGCGCCCGTGCTGCTGCTGACCGGTCCCGAGGGAGTAGGGAAGGGGAGCTTCGCGCTGGCGCTCGCCAAGGCCCTCCTGTGCCGAACCCCGACCGCTGAGCGCGAGGCCTGCGGCACCTGCACGGCGTGCCGGCTGTACGACTCGGGCAATCACCCGGACTTCCGGCTGCTGGAGCCGGCGGCCGCCGAGGAGGATGAAACCGGGGCCGAGGAAGCGCCGCCCAAGGGCAAGACCGGGGGCGCGTCGCGCTGGATCAGGATCGGCGCGGTGCGCGACTTGGCCGACCTGTTGGTCTTCAGCGCGCATTTCGCCGGACGAAAAGTGGTGATGATCCGGCCTGCGGATAGGCTCCACGCGAATGCCGCCAACGCCCTGCTGAAGGCGCTGGAAGAGCCGCCCACGGCCACTCATTTCCTGCTGGTGACCGGTCAAGCGGCCCGGCTGCCGGCCACGGTGCGCAGCCGCTGCGTGCGGCTCCTGTTCGGTCTGCCCGCGCCCGAGGCCTCGATCGCCTGGCTGCGGGAGCAGGGCGCTCGCCGGCCCGAGCTTGCCTTGGCGCAAGCCGGGTTCGCTCCGCTCGGCGCCTTGGCGCTCGACAGCCCCGAGTACTGGGCGGCGCGCAGCGTGCTCATCGAGGAGGTCCTCAGCCGCCCGGACCTGGACCCCGTGGCAGCCGTGGATCGGCTGGGGACCGAGCAGCTGCCACTGCTGGTTGGCGGGCTGCAGCGGTGGTGCTACGACCTGCTCGCACTCGCCTCGGGGGGCGTCGTGCGCTACAACCCCGACTGCGCTCAAATCTTGCATCGGCAGAGCGCGCGTGTGGGCAGGGGGCCGCTGCTGCGATTTTCCCGGGACCTGCTCGGCGTCGCGCGCTGGCTCGAACACCCCTTGAACGCCCGGCTGGCCGCCGAGCGTTGCTTGATCGGTTACAGGAATGCAATAGGTGGCTCAGATACCTAAGACGTCCCCGGACGGCCACAGCACACCGGGCAGGCTCGGTGCGATCTCTCTCAACATCAAGGAGAAGTCCGTCCTGTATGCCGCCTACATGCCCTACGTGCGCGGCGGGGGCATCTTCATTCCGACGGCGCGGCCCTACAAGCTCGGCGACGAGATCTTCATGCTGATCAGCCTGCTGGACGACCCGGCCAAGCTCCCGGTGGCCGGCCGGGTGATCTGGATCAGCCCAGCCGGC
>DATBMG010000107.1:0-30143 GCA_036554965.1 Burkholderiales bacterium | reverse complement strand
AGCCAGTCGCAGCGCGACGTGCAGCCGGTGTTCGAGGCGATCGCCGCGAATGCAGTAAAGCTGTGTGAGGCGACCGTCGGGGGAGTCACAACGTTCGACGGCGAACTCATCCATTATGGCGCGCTTGCGGGCGGCAACCCTGACGGACATGAGGCAATCCGACGATCGATGCCGTGGCAGCCGACGCGCGGCACCGCGGTCGGGCGCGCGATCCTCAATCGAGCTAGCGCGTACATCCCGGACCTCCACGAGGATGCTGAGCATCGCATGCTGGGTACCGCCGGTCCCGCTGGGTTTCGCTGCGTGGTTGCCGTTCCCATGCTCCGCGATGGCAACCCGATCGGAACGATCGCCGTTGGCGGCGACAGACCTGCGATGTTCACCGATCGCCAGATCGCCATGCTTCAGACCTTCGCCGACCAGGCGGTGATCGCCATCGAGAACACCCGGCTATTCAACGAGCTGCAGTCGCGCACCACCGAGCTCGGTCGCTCCGTCGAGCAGCTGCAGGCGCTGAGCGAGGTCGGCAATGCCGTCAGCTCCACCCTCGATCTCGAAACCGTACTCACCACCATCGTAACCCGCGCCAACCAACTTGCGGGCACACAGGCGGGTCTGATCTACGACTATGACGACGCGACCGAGGAGTTTCGCCCCCTGGCGACGAGCGGCTATGCCGACGAGGTGGTCGACGCGCTGCGGCGCAATCCTCTGCGCAGAGGAGAAGGGGTCGCTGGCCAGGCGGTAGCGAGACGGGAGCCTGTGCAAGTCCCGGACATTGCAGTGGGCGGCGCCTACGAGAGTCGTGTCCGTGACCTGATGGTTCAGTGGGGATTGCGGGCCGTGCTCGCGGTACCGCTCATCCGAGAGGATCAAGTGCTGGGCGCACTCACCGTCAGTCGCGTGCAGCCGGGAGCGTTTCCCCCGGAGATGGTGGACTTGCTCGCCACCTTCGCCAGCCAATCCGCGCTCGCAATCCAGAACGCCCGGCTGTTCCACCAACTCGAGATCGCCAGCCAGCACAAGTCCACATTCCTGGCCAACATGTCGCACGAGCTGCGCACGCCCCTCAACGCCATCATCGGCTACAGCGAGATGCTGCAGGAGGACGCGGTGGACGAGGGCGCGGACAACCTGGTGCTCGACCTGAAGAAGGTCAACGCGGCGGGCAAGCACCTGCTGGAACTGATCAACTCGATCCTGGATCTTTCCAAGATCGAGGCCGGCAGGATGGAGTTGCAGCTCGAAGAGTTCGCCATAGCAAGCGTGGTCGACGACATCCGAGCGGTGATCCAGCCGCTGGCCGAGAGGAACGGCAACCGGCTCGAAGTGGATTGCGACGCTGCCATCGGCACCATGCGCTCCGACCTGACCAAGGTGCGGCAGGTGCTGTTCAACCTGCTGAGCAACGCATGCAAGTTCACCGAGAAGGGAACGGTCCGCCTGGCAGTGGCGCGCGAAGGCACGGAACAGGACGCCTGGCTGAGCTTCGTCGTGAGCGACACGGGCATCGGCCTCACGCCCGAGCAGCTCGGGCGGCTGTTCCAGGAGTTCTCGCAGGCCGACGCCGCCACCACGCGCAGGTACGGTGGCACGGGACTCGGACTGGCCCTGAGCCGCAGGTTGTGCCGGCTGATGGGCGGCGACGTCACCGTCACGAGCCAAGCCGGCCGCGGCAGCAGCTTCACCGCGCGCCTGCCGGCCGATGTCGGCCGCATCGCGGAGCGGGCGGACACCGCCGAGCCGGGCCGCATGGGGACGGTCCTGGTGATCGACGACGAGGCACCGGTGCGCGACCTGATGCGCCGCTTTCTGGGCAAGGAGGGCTTCCGCGTCCTCACCGCCGCCGGCGGCGAGGACGGGCTGCGGCTCGCGCGCGAGCAGCGCCCCGACGCCATCACGCTGGACGTCATGATGCCGGGCATGGACGGCTGGGCCGTGCTCTCCGCGCTGGCGGACGATCCCGAGCTGAGCCACATCCCGGTGATCATGCTGACCATCGTGGACGACAAGCGCACCGGCTATGCGCTGGGTGCGTCGGAGTATCTGACCAAGCCGATCGATCGTGCCAGACTGCTCGCGGTGCTGGCCCGCTATCGCAAGGACATGCCGATCCTGGTGGTGGATGACGATGCGGGCGTGCGGCAGGCTCTGCGGCGCACGCTCGAGGCCGAGGGGTATGCCGTGGCCGAAGCGGAGAACGGCCGGATCGCGCTGGAGCTGCTGGACGCGAGGCTGCCCGGCGTCATCCTCCTCGACCTGATGATGCCGGAGCTGGACGGATTCGGGGTGGTGAGCGCCCTGCGCGAGCGGGAGGCGTGGCGCGGCATCCCGGTCGTGATCATCACCGCCAAGCAGTTGACCGCCGAGGAGCGCGTCTGGCTCAGCGATTCGGTGGTTCGCATCCTGGAGAAGGGGACCATGGGCCGCGAGGCGCTGCTGTCCGACGTACGGCGCCTGGTGGCTGCGGCCATCGGCGAGCGGAGGAGAAACGCCGCATGACGAAGATCCTGCTGGTCGAAGACAACGAGATGAACCGGGACATGCTGTCGCGGCGCCTGCAAAAGAGGGGGTACGAAGTGGCGATGGCCGTGGACGGCGAGGAAGGGGTGGCCAAGGCGCAGTCCGAAACGCCGGCGTTGATCCTGATGGACATGAGTCTGCCGGGGATCGACGGCTGGGAGGCCACGCGGCGGATCAAGGCGGCGCCGAGCACCAGGACCATTCCGGTGATCGCATTGACGGCGCACGCGTTGACCAGCGACCGGGACCAGGCTCTGGCGGCAGGCTGCGACGACTTCGACACCAAGCCGGTGGAGTTCGCCCGCCTGCTGGCCAAGATCGAGACCTTGCTCGGGAGGGCGCCGCAACAGTGACCACCGATCGGGCCACGCTGAGCCACCTGCGCCACGAGCTGCACACCCCGCTGAACCACATCATCGGCTACAGCGAGATGCTGCTCGAAGATGCCGCAGAAGACGGCAGCGCGGCCCTCGAGCCCGGCCTGCGCCAAGTGCGCGAGGAAGCGCGCCGGCTTTTGAGCCTGGTGGACGACTTCCTCGGACAGGCACGCGTGGAGGCCGGCGAGGTCGATCTCGGCCGCCTTGCGGCGGAGGCGGCGGGCCCCTTGAATGCCGTGGTCGCCACGGTCGCCGCACTCAAGCGCCAGGCTGCGCAGGCCGGCGCCGCGGGGCCGAGCGACGATCTGGACCGTATCGGCGCCGCCGCAGCGGCTCTGCGCAGCATGATCACCGGCGGCGTCATCCATGACGTTGCGCCTGCCGCGCAGCCTGCTTCCGGCGCGCGTGGAGCGCTCACGCCCGCGGCCATAGCGGAAACCGGCGTCATCCTGATCGTGGACGACAACGCCGAGAACCGCGAGATGCTGGGGCGGCGGCTGGCGCGCGAGGGGCATCGGATCGTGTTCGCCGACGGCGGCCGTGCGGCGCTGGCCCTGCTGGGCGAACGATCCATCGATCTGGTGCTGCTCGATGTGATGATGCCCGACATGAACGGCTACGAGGTGCTGCAGCAGATCAAAGCCGACCCGGCTCTGCACGATCTCCCGGTGCTGATGATCTCGGCGCTGGACGAGCTGGAAAGCGTGGTGCGCTGCATCGAGCTGGGCGCCGAGGACTACCTGCCGAAGCCCTTCGACCCAGTGCTGCTGCGCGCGCGCATCGGTGCCTGCCTGGAGAAGAAACGGCTGCGCGATCGCGACGTCGAGCACCTGCGGCAGCTCGCGGAGTGGAACGAGAAGCTCGAGCAGCGGGTCGCCGAGCAGGTGGCGCTGGTGGAGCGGCTGGGCCGCCTCAAGCGCTTCTTCTCGCCGCAGCTCGCCGAGCTGATCGTGGCGGGCGGCGCGGACGATCCGCTCAAGACGCACCGCCGCGAAGTAACGGTGTGTTTTCTCGACCTGCGCGGCTTCACCGCCTTCGCCGAGGCCGCTTCGCCCGAGGAAGTGATGGGCGTGCTGCGCGAGTATCACGCCGAGATGGGCCGGCTCATCCTGGAGCACGAGGGCACGCTGGAGCGGTTCACCGGCGACGGCATGATGATCTTCTTCAACGATCCGGTGCCGGTGCCCAACGCCACCGAGCGCACGGTGCGCATGGCGCTCGCCATGCGCGAACGCGTGGCCGCGCTGCGCAACAAGTGGAACAAGCTCGGCTACGAGCTGGGCCTGGGCATCGGCATCGCGCAGGGCTATGCCACGATCGGCGCCATCGGCTTCGAGGGGCGCTGGGACTACGGCGCGATCGGCTCGGTCACCAACCTCGCCGCCCGCCTGTGCAGCGAGGCCAAGGCCGGCCAGATCCTGATCTCCAGGCGCGTGCTGACTGCCATCGAAGAGCTGCTCGAGGTCGAACCGGCGGGCGAGCTCTCGCTCAAGGGATTCCAGCGGCCGATCACGGCGTGCAATGTGCTCGGGTTGAAGGCTTAGTGGACGGTAATCGTCGATTCGGCAGCACCCCTCACCCCAACCCTCTCCCGCAAGGGGAGAGGGAGCCACTTGGGTGCCGCGGGTACGGACCAGTCGGCCACATTTCCAACGAGGGAGACTGACATGAGGACGTTCGTGTCCGAGTTTCGGGAGTTCGCCAGCAGGGGCAGCGTGATCGACCTTGCCGTCGCCATCGTCATCGGCATCACCCTCGGCAAGATCGTTGAATCGGTGGTCAACGATCTAATCGCGCCGGTGCTGGCGGGACTGCTGGGCAAGGCCGACCTGTCGGGGCTGTTCATCCCGCTCGCCAGCCCGCCGGCGGTGCCGCCCACGCTGGAGGCGCTCAGGAGAGCCGGCGTGCCGGTGATCGCCTATGGCAATTTCATCGCGGTCGCGCTCAACGTCGCCATCCTGGCGCTGGTCCTATTCGTCGTCGTGCGCCACATCAACCGCCAACGCCGCGGCCGGCCCGAGTAGATCACGCTGTTGTGCGTGGGGTAAGCTTGCGCCATCCGCAGGCTCCCGGGTCGCCGGCCGACCCGGCACGCCGCGACGGGTGCATTCGAACGATGCCTGAGAGGTGATCCGAATCATGCGCAGACTCGCAGCGGGGTGGCTGCTCCTGGCCGCCGTCGTTTCTCCCTCGGCCTTCGCGGCCGTCGCGAAGGTGGCATCCTGCCCCCCGGGCAAGCCGCCGAACATCCAGACGCTGCACGGCATGTTCACGGTGCACGTGGTGTGCGAACGGGTGATGTTCGAGATTCCTCCGGCGATGCTCAATCGCGACATTCTCGCCAACACCGAGTTCGCGGCGCTGTCGAGCGGCATCGATTTTCTGGCGCCCGGCTCCGCTGTCGACAACCGCGTGATCCGGCTGGTGCGGGCGGGCAACAAGGTGTACCTGGAGAACGTGCGCTACGAGATCTGGGCGCGCCAGGGAAGCAACCTGCAGCGCGGCGTGGAGGCGTCGTCGCTGCGCACGGTGCTGCGCGCCTTCGACGTCATCCGCGAGGGCAAGGGCGGCGCGCCCATCATCGACATCACCAGCATCCTGGTGGGCGAGGTACCCGCGGGCTTCGCGCTCGATCTGATGCGCCAGTTCCACATGCGCATGGTGGATCCGCGCCGTTCCTTCATCCAGACCGTCAAGGCGTTTCCGCAGAACATCGACATCCGCTTCTACCAGACCTGGGTGCCCGATCCGGCCGAGCTGTTCAAGGCTTCCGAGGAGGAGAAGCCGGCCACCTCGCTCGGCTTCCTGTTTCACACCAGCCTGCATATCCTGCCCGAGCGGCCGATACAGGGGCGCTACTGGGACGACCGCGTCGGCTACTTCAACGTGCCCTTCGACGACTACGGCACCGAGGAGCACGGCAAGGTGACGCGCGCTTACATCCAGCGCTTCCGCCTGGAGAAGAAAGACATCAACGCGGAACCCTCCGAGCCGGTGAAGCCGATCGTGTTCTACCTGAGCCCCGAAGTGCCGGAGGAGTGGCGCCCGTACATCAAGCGCGGCATCGAGGACTGGCAGCCGCTGTTCGAGAAGGCCGGGTTCCGCAAGGCGATCCTCGCGCGCGATGCCCCGACTCCGAAAGAAGATCCGGAATGGGACCCCGAGGACGTGCGCTACAACGTAGTGCGCTGGACCCCGAGCGGTCGGCAGAACGCGATGGGCCCGGCGGTGATCGATCCACGCAGCGGCGAGGTCATCTCCTCGCACGCGCTGTTCTTCCACAACCTGCTGCGCATGGCCGAGCGCTGGTACTTCACCCAGGTCGGCCCGCTCGATCCGCGCGCGAAGAAGCTGCCCCTGCCCAAGGATCTGATGGGCGAGCTGCTGCGCTACGTGGTGTCGCACGAGATCGGCCACGCCATCGGGCTGCGCCATAACTTCAAGGCGCACTCGGCCTACTCGGTCGAGCAGCTGCGCAGCCGCGCCTGGACCGAGCGCTGGGGCACTTCGGCCTCGATCATGGATTACGCGCGCATGAACTACGTGGCGCAGCCGGGCGACAACGCCTACCTGATGCCGAAGTTCGGGCCCTACGACTACTTCGCGGTGGAGTGGGGCTACCGCCAGTTCACCGAGCCGGTGGTGAACGACGGCAAGAAGACCCTGCGCGTGCTGAGCAGCGACGCCGAGATCGCCAAGCTGGACGAGATGGCTGCGCGCCAGGTGGACGACCCGATGCTGCGCTTCGGCGGCGAGGACGAATCGGCTGCGCTCGACCCCAAGGTCAATACCAACGTGGTCGGCGGGGATCGCATTGCGGCGGCCGAGCTGGGGCTGCGCAACATCGACCGGGTGGTGCCGATGCTGATCCCGGCCACCACCAAGCTGGGCGGGAGCTACGAGCCGCTGCGCGACATGTGGGACGCGCTGATCACCCAGCGCCATCGCGAGCTCAACGCCGTGGCCAAGGTGGTGGGCGGCGTGGAGGAGACGCGCTACCAGGCCGGACGCGGCAGGGCGCCCTTCCAGCCGGTGCCGGCGCAGGGGCAGCGCGCGGCGGTGAAGTTCCTGCTCCAGCACGCCTTCAGCACGCCGCGGAAGATGCTCGACCCGGAGGTGATGCTGCGCATCACGCCTACCGGCGCCACCGACGGGTTGCAGGATTCCAATCGGCAACTGCTGGGGCGGATGATCGACGCCGGTGTGTTCCAGCGCATGGCGGAGGCGCAGGCGCTCACTCCCAAAGCCAAAGGCTACACCGGTCTCGACATGCTCTACGACCTCAACGACGGCTTGTTCGCCGAGCTGAACGCGCAGCAGCCGAGCATCGAGCTGTACCGCCGCGAGCTGCAGCGCACGTATGTCGCCCTGATCCTGGAGCGCGTCGAGGGACAGCCCAGCGAGTTTCGCGCCGCGCTGCGGCTCGGGGCGGGCGACCTCCTGGAGAAGATCAACAAGGGGTTGAAGAAGACCAAGGATCTGGTGAGCGCGGCGCACCTGTACGATCTAAGCATCGAGCTGGGCAGGGTGGAGTAGGGGCGAACGCCGTGCGACGACGACGCGCTCTGCTCAAGCCTCTGCTGCGCGCGCTGCTCAAGCTGCTGTTCCGCGTGCGCGTGGAGGGCGACGCCAGCCACTTGTCGTCGCCACGGCTGCTGATCATCGCCAACCACCAGTCCTTCCTGGACGGCGTGATCCTGGGGGCGTTCCTGCCGGTGGACGCAGTGTTCGTGGTGCACACCGACGTGACCCGGCACGCGCTGTTCCGCCTGGTGCTCTCGCTGAGCGACTACCTGACCGTGGACCCCACCAACCCGATGGCGATGAAGCGCGTGGTGCGACTGATCGAGTCGGGGCGGCCGGTGGTGATCTTCCCGGAAGGACGCATCACGCTCACCGGCAGCCTGATGAAAGTGTACGACGGCCCGGCCTTCGTCGCGGCCCGCACCAATGCCGTGGTCGCGCCGGTGCGGCTGGACGGCGCCACGCGCAGCTATTTCAGCCGGCTGTCGGGCAGCCATCCGCGCGAGCTGCTGCCGCGTATCACCGTTTCGCTGCAGCCGCCAACCGCAGTCGCCATGCCGGTTGGGGAGACCGGCCGCATGCGCCGCCGCAAGGCCGGCGAAAGCATGCGCCGGATCATGCAGGACATGATCTTCCGCTCGCAGCCGATCCAGACGCTGTACCACGCGCTGATCGACGCGATGCGCGTGTACGGGCGCAGGCGCAAGGTGGTCGAGGACATGAAGCAGACCGAGTACTCCTACAACGCGCTGCTCAAGATGACCCTGGTGCTGGGGCTGCTGGTGCGCCGCCAGAGCGCACGCGGCGAGACCGTGGGGATCCTGCTGCCCAACCTCGCGGCGACGCTGTGCATGGTCATCGGCACGACCGCGTTCCGGCGCGTCCCCGCCATGCTCAACTACACGTCCGGAACCGCGGGCATGCAGAGCGCCTGCGTGGCCGCGCGCATCTCTACCATCCTCACCTCGCGCAAGTTCCTGGAAACGGCCCGGCTGCAGGGGCAGGTGGATGCGCTGAAGGACGTAAAGGTCGTCAATCTCGAGGATCTGCAGCCGACGGTGACGCTGCGGGTGAAGCTGTGGGCGCTGCTGCATCTGTTCCTGCCCCGGCTGCTGGGCCGCCGCGTCAACCCCGATTCGCCGGCGGTGGTGCTGTTCACCTCCGGCTCCGAGGGCCGGCCCAAGGGCGTGGTGCTGTCGCATCGGGCGATCCTGTCCAACATCGCGCAGATCCGCGCGATCACCGACTTCACGATCGAGGATAGGATCTTCAACGCCCTGCCGATCTTCCACTCCTTCGGTCTCACTGCCGGCGGCCTGCTGCCGATCCTGAGCGGCACGCAGCTCTTTCTCTATCCCTCGCCGCTGCACTACCGGTTGATCCCGGAGATCGTGTACAACCGCAGCTGCACCATCCTGTTCGGCACCAGCACCTTCCTCGGCAACTACGCCAAGTTCGCCCATCCCTACGACTTCTATCGCGTGCGCTACGTCGTGGCGGGCGCGGAAAAACTCTCCCAGGCGGTGCGCGAGCTGTGGTTCGAGAAGTTCGGCAGCCGGATCTTCGAGGGCTACGGCGTCACCGAGACTGCACCGGTGGTGTCGGTGAACTGCCCGATGGCGACGCGCACGGGAAGCGTCGGGCAGCTGCTGCCGGGGATGGAGGCGAAGCTGGTGCCGGTGGCCGGCATCGAGCGCGGCGGCGTGCTGCACCTGCGTGGCCCCAACCTCATGCTGGGCTACCTGCACTACGCGAACCCCGGGGTGCTGGAGTCGCCGAAGTCGGAGCTGGGGCCGGGCTGGTACGATACCGGCGATATCGTGGACATCGACGCGGACGGCTTCCTGCACATCCTGGGACGCGTGAAGCGCTTCGCGAAGATCGCCGGCGAGATGATCTCGCTGGAGGTGGTGGAGAGGATCGCCGTGGCCGCCTCGCCCGGCTTCCAGCACGCGGCCTCCTCGCGCCCGGATAGCCAGCGCGGCGAGGCGCTGGTGCTGTTCACCACCGATCCGGCGCTCAACCGCGAGCGCTTGCAGCAGGCGGCGCAGACGCTCGGCTTGCCGGAGATCGCCGTGCCGCGAAGGCTGCACACCGTGTCCGCCATCCCGCTGCTGGGAACCGGCAAGGTGAATTACGCCAAGCTCAAGGAGGATGCGCTGGCCCTGTCGACGGCGCCTTGACGACAGGCCCAGCGGCCGGCGCCGGAACGCCTGCGCCGGATGCACCGCGTCGAACACCGCAAGCACAGCGCGACAGCCATGAATCACGAAACCGCCGAGCTCTCGCAGCTCCTCGATTGCCTGTCCGGGCGCCTGCCGGCGCTGCGCCAGGCCCTGCTCGCGGACCGCGAGGCGCAGCTAGACCGGGTGGAGCTGCGTGCGGGGGCAAGGCTCCTCAGCAAGGGCGAGGTGGCAACCGCTGTCTACGTGATCGCCAGCGGGCTGCTGCGCGCCACCGCCGCTCGCGAAGACGGCAGCGAGCTCACTTTGTCGGAGTTCGGCGCGGGCGAGCTGGCCGGCGAGATGGCGATCCTGACCGGCGGAGGCGTGTACAGCGCGTCGGTCTCCGCGGCGCAGGACAGCGTCCTGGTGCGGGTGCCGCGCAAGACCTTCGAGCGCATCGCCGGCACCTCCGAGCAGGTCATCCAGGAGATGTCCGAGGGCGTGCGGCGGCGCATCGCGCGCGACCAGCTCGTGCTCGGCCTCACCCGGCTGTTCGGCCCGCTGCACGAATCGGTCCTGCGCTATGTGGAGGCGCGCGTGCAGTGGGTGCGGCTGCAGTCCGGCGAGACGCTGTTTTCGGCAGGCGACAGCGGGCGGGATCTGTACTTCATCGTGAGCGGCAGGCTGCGCGCCCTGGGCCCGGGCGGGCACGTGCTCAACGAGATGACCCGCGGCGAGAGCATCGGCGAGATCGCGCTGCTCACCGGCGAGCCGCGCAGCGCGACCGTGGTGGCCGTGCGCGACAGCGCGCTGGTGCGCGTGTCACGCGAAATCTTCGAGGAGATCGTCGAGAAGTATCCAAGGGTCATGCAGGTCATCGCGGGGCTCGTAGTCCGGCGCCTGGTGGCGAAGGAGCGCGGCAGCGCCGCACCCGCGGCCGGCACCTGTATCGCCGTGCTCGCGACCGGGTCGGGAGCGCTCATGGCTGGCTTCACCGACAAGCTGGTCAAGGCGCTGAGCGAGATCGGTTCCACCTTGCACCTGACGCGCGAGCGGGTCGACGGCATGCTCAATCAGCCCGGAATCGCCGGGAGCAACCCGAACCACGCGGCGGGAATCCGTCTCACCGCCTGGCTCGACGAGCAGGAGTCGCGCCATCGGTTCGTCGTCTGCGAGACGGACGGCACGCAGTCCGGCTGGACGTTGCGCTGCTTGCGCCAGGCGGACGAGATCCTGCTGGTGGCGGAGGCGGCCTCCAACCCCGCGCCGAGCGACGTTGAGAAGGCCCTGCTCGTGGACAGCGCGGTGTCCAAGGCGCGCCAGACCCTGGTCCTGTTGCATCCGGCCGGCAGCCGGCTGCCTTCCGGCACGGCGCGCTGGCTCGCAGCGCGCCACGTGCAGCGCCACTTCCACATGCGGCTCGACCGCGAGGACGACTTTCCGCGCGTGGCGCGCTGCCTGGCGGGGGTAGCGATCGGCGTGGTGTTCGGCGGCGGGGGCGCACGCGGGCTCGCGCACATCGGCGTGATCCGCGCGCTGCGCGAAGCCGGGGTGCCGATCGACATGATCGGCGGCACCAGCATGGGCGCGGTGATCGCCGGCGCGCTCGGGATGGGTTTCGAGTGGAAAGACATCCTCGAGATCTCGCGCACCGGCTGGTTGCGGCACAAGCCGCACAAGGAGTACACGCTGCCCTTCATCTCGCTGATCCGCACGCGCGTGCTCGACCGTTGGGCCAAGGAGGTCTACGGCGACACCGACATCGAGGACATGTGGCTGAACTTCTACTGCGTGTCGTGCAACCTCACGACCAGCGAGACCGTCATCTTCGAGCGCGGGCCGCTGTGGAAAGCCGTGCGCGCCAGCTCCTCCCTGCCCGGCGTGTTCGTGCCGGTGCTGCGCGAGGGCAACGTCTTCGTCGACGGGGCGATCGTCAACAACCTGCCCGGCGACGTCATGCGCAGGCGCTCCTGCCAGAAGGTGATCGTGATCGACGTCGGCTCGGAGACCACATTCTCCTTCCAGTTGACCGAGTTCCCTTCGCCGTGGCAGTTCCTCTGGGCGAGCATTCTGCCCTTCGCCAGCCGGCTCGAAGCGCCCAACATCGCCGCGGTACTGATGCGCACGACCGAGGTCAGCAGCACCCAGAAGACGAACGAGGTGAAACGCGACGCCGACCTTTGCCTGCGGCCGCCGATTGACCAGTACGGCGTCCTCGAGTTCGAGTCGATCGACCAGATCGTCGAAGCGGGCTACCGCTACGCGCAGAAGAAGCTCGAGGAGTTGAGAGCCGGCCGGACCCTGCCT
Organism: Burkholderiales bacterium; assembly: GCA_036554965.1. Classification (GTDB taxonomy): domain Bacteria; phylum Pseudomonadota; class Gammaproteobacteria; order Burkholderiales; family SHXO01; genus SHXO01. The sequence continues at coordinate 18,247 of DATBMG010000107.1, read as the reverse complement.
GAACTGTTCCCGGCCGGGTAAGTCCGTGCAATCCGGTTAGTGCGCGCCGCCCTCGACCGGGCGCACCGGTCTCCTGGCGGCTCCGGTCGACTTGATCACACGCAGCTCGTCGGCCGCGCGCCCGGGCTTGTCCGGGCGCCCGGCCGCCTTCACCGCCTTGGCCGTGTCGGTCGTGCGGCCCGGCCTGCCGGGGGCGGTCGTGGACTTGAGCGGCCTGTCCTCGTCGGCCAGGCGGCCCGGCCTGTAGGAAGCCCCAGCGGATTTGAGTACGGCTTCCTCGTCGGCGGCGCGGCCCGGCCTGCTCGAGGCGCCTGCCGCCTTCAGCGGCTGGTCCTCATCGGCCATGCGGGCTGGCCTGTGCGAGGTGCCGGCGGATCTGAGGAGCGTTTCCTCTTCGGCGGCCAGACTGGGCTTGTTCCTCGCGCCTGCCGGCTTGAGGACACCCTCCCCATACAAGGTGCGGCCCGACCGCGCCAGCTTGGATTCCGAGGCGTCGTCTCCTTCGGCGGCATGGCCGGAGAGGCCAACACCGAAAACTGCCATGGTGGCAAGCGAGAGGATCGATGCACGCATTGCTGTTCTCCTGTCTGGCGCCGGATCGGTGTCTGACGCCGGATCGGGCCCCGACTCGGGGCGCAGTTCCCCGAACGAATAATGGCAAAGGCGCCGGTGGCGAGCAACACCCCTTCCTCGGAAGGCGCTATCACTATAGGAACACTTCAGGACTGCCCGGTTCGGGAGTGATCCAAGTGCGCTCACGCGCCGTATAAGACATCGCTCGTTTCCGAGGAGCTGGTCAGACCCGCCAGGCTGGGCGGCTGGGCGTGAATTTTCACGTGCCGAGGCGTGGAATTGTCACGGGCCGGCGCGGGGACGGGCAGGTAATGTTGTCGGTGTGAGCAAGCCGCTCAATCAAGTCACCTGTAAGGAGGTTCTCATGTTTGCCAAGCTCAACCTCGCGCTGATCGTCGCTTTGATCGCGCTTCCCGCCATAGCCGGCCAGCAACTGGGACGCGACAGCGTCTACGCGGGACACAAGGCGAGCACTCCGACCGCCAGCACACTGGCCACCGCCAAGGTGCTGGGCCGGGACAGTGTGTACGCGTTCGGCAAGAGGGCCTCGACCCCCATCACCATGGCGGTCACCTTCAAGCCCGGCCGCGCGTAAAGCGTTTTCCCTGGAGAGCCATCTCCACTTCTGGCCACCCGGTAAGCCGGGTGGCCTTTTTATTCCGGAGCGAGCCCCCCGAGCCGCAGCCTACTGGCGGCCGTAACGATTCGTCGCCGTTTGCGTGCTCGCGACCTGGGTGCGGGGCGTGTTCTGGACGAGCGCCCGTTCCGGGCTGCTCCGTTGGCGCCCGCCCGAGGCGCTCGGCGCACGACGGGATGCGGTGCCCGCCTTGCGTGGCGAAGGTGCGACCGACCGCGGCTGCTTCACGGGCGTCTTCGGCGCAACGTCCACCTGCTGCGACGACGCCAGCAACTCCTTCTGGAGCTCGTTGGATTCGCGCACGGCGCTCACCAGCATCCACATCATGATAGTCGCCGCCACCAGGGCCACGGACAGGACCGTGAGCGCGATCTGGTGACGACCGTGCGATTTCGAAAGTTCCTGAAACTCTTCATGGGATGAGGTCATCGTTCCCCTCCGTGTGACGCAGCTACTGGGACGGCACCTTGCAGATCGGACTGTCTTCGCCTCGCGGTGCCTAGTGCAGGTAACGTCGCAAACCCGCTCAGCTTGAGCGAGGTGACGGCACCGCTGTCGGGAGACAACGACGAGGATTTGACGAAGATGCACACAATGCGAGGGACGCCCAAGCGCCGCGTGCCGCAGGCGAAAGGTGCTTGCCGCGCAGGCGGAGTGCGAAAGTAGGTTCCAGGGGGAGATGGGTGCCTGCCCGCTCGCCACGCACGGCGAGCTATAGAGGCGGGTGCCGTCGGCCGATAAAGACGCCATCGCACCTGCGGGAGCGAAGCGCGGCGGCAATGCCCTCCCCACGCCCCGGGAAGGTGCGGCAAGCGGGTGTCCCCCGGGGAACAGGGACCACAGATGGATCGATTGGCCGACCAGAGCGGCGTGGAAATGGTTCTGGCGCCTGGCGCCGTGAGCCTGGCCCAGTTGCGACGCCTGCGCGACGAGCGCGTGCATCTGCGAATGCACGAGGCGGCGCTGCGCGATGTGCAGGCGGCACAGCAGGCCGTCAGCCGCACCGTGGAGCGGGGGACGGTCGCCTACGGCATCAACACCGGTTTCGGCAAGTTCGCACAGACGATCATCTCCCCGGATCGGCTAGCCGAGCTGCAGACCAATCTGGTCCTGTCGCACAGCGTAGGCACCGGCGCGCTGCTGGCCGACGACGTCGTTCGCGTGGTGATGGCCCTGAAGGCGATCAGCCTCGCACGGGGCTATTCCGGGGTTCGTCCCGAGGTGATCGACACCCTGCTGCGCCTGCTGAACGCGCGCGTGTACCCGTGCATTCCCGCCAAGGGATCGGTGGGCGCCTCCGGCGACCTGGCGCCGCTTGCGCATCTGGCTGCCGCGCTGATCGGTGTCGGCGAGGTCCGCGTCGAGGGACGGCAGATGCCTGCACGCGAGGGCCTGCAGCGCGCGGGGGTAGAGCCGCTCGCACTCGCCCCCAAGGAAGGCCTGGCCTTGCTGAACGGCACTCAGGTGTCCACGGCGCTGGGCCTCACCGGACTGTTCGGCGCGGAGGATGTGCTCGGCACCGCGCTGATGGCGGGCGCCCTGTCGCTCGAGGCGATCAAGGGATCGCTCAAGCCGTTCGACCCGCGCATCCACGCCGCGCGGGGGCACGCCGGCCAGATCGACGTGGCGCGCGTGATGCGCGATCTGGTGCAAGGCAGCGCGATTCTCGCCTCGCACGCGAATTGCCCGCGGGTGCAGGATCCGTACTCGATCCGCTGCCAGCCGCAGGTCATGGGGGCGTGCCTGGACAACCTGCGCCACGCCGCACGCGTGCTGGCAACCGAGAGCAACGCCGTCTCCGACAATCCGTTGATCTTCGCCGAGGATGACGAGATCCTCTCCGGCGGCAACTTCCATGCCGAGCCGGTAGCCTTCGTGTGCGATCTGCTCGCGCTCGTGCTGGCCGAGATCGGCGCATTGTCGGAGCGCCGCATCGCGCTGCTGGTCGACGCCAGCCTGAGCGGATTGCCGGCGTTCCTGGTGCGCGACGGCGGCGTCAACTCCGGATTCATGGTCGCCCACGTGACCGCTGCCGCGCTGGCGTCCGAGAACAAAGCTCTGTCGCATCCTTCCACCGTGGACAGCCTGCCCACCTCCGCGAACCAGGAGGACCACGTGTCGATGGCCACCAACGCCGCGCGGCGCTTGGGCGAGATGGTGGGCAACAGCGCCACCATCGTCGGGATCGAAGCCATGGCGGCGGCGCAAGGCGTCGAGTTTCATCGACCGCTCACCAGCTCGGCGGCGCTCGAAGAAACGTTCCAGGACATCCGCCGACACGTCGACTTCTACGAGCGCGACCGGTTTCTCGCGCCGGATATCGAAGCCATGAAACGCTGGGTGCTGTCCGCGCCAGCGCACGCGCGCGTGAAGGCCATTCTTCCCAGCAGCGGGATTTCATGATGTCTTCGATCGCGCGCAACATGAGCCACACCAAGCCGCCCGGCGCTCGCTCTGGAGGCGAAGAATGGTTCTTAAGACGCGCCTTAAGGGCGCACAAGACATGAACGCGCCGTTGTCAGCGAAGGCCCGCCGAGTCCACGCCGCCCGCGCCGTGCGCGCGCCGCGCGGCAGCGTGCTCACGTGCAAGAGCTGGACGATCGAAGCGGCCTATCGCATGCTGCAGAACAATCTCGACCCGGAAGTCGCAGAGCGGCCGGACGACCTGGTGGTGTACGGCGGCATCGGCCGCGCCGCCCGCAACTGGGAATGCTTCGACGCCATCCTCGCGGCGCTGCGCGATCTGAACGAGGACGAATCGCTCCTCATCCAGTCCGGCAAGCCGGTGGGCGTGTTCCGCACGCACCCGGACGCTCCGCGCGTGCTGATCGCCAACTCGAACCTGGTGCCGCACTGGGCAACCTGGGAGCACTTCGACGAGCTGGATCGCAAGGGCCTGATGATGTACGGGCAGATGACCGCGGGCTCGTGGATCTATATCGGCTCGCAGGGCATCGTGCAGGGCACCTATGAGACGTTCTGCGAGGCCGGCCACCAGCACTACGACGGCGATCTCTCCGGCCGCTGGATTCTCACCGCCGGCCTGGGCGGAATGGGCGGCGCGCAGCCGCTGGCCGGCGTGCTGGCCGGAGCCTGCGTGCTGGCGGTCGAGTGCCAGGAGGATCGCATCGACTTCCGGCTGCGCACACGCTATCTCGACCGCAAGGCGACCTCGCTGGAGCAGGCGCTCGCGATCATCGGCAAGGCAGTGCGCGACGGGCAGGCCGTTTCCGTGGGGCTGCTCGGCAACGCCGCGCAAGTGATCCCCGAGCTGGCGGGACGCGCACGCACCGGGGGGCTACGCCCCGACATCGTCACCGACCAAACCTCGGCGCACGATCCGAGCTGCGGCTACCTGCCGGAGGGCTGGACCATCGCGCAGTGGAAAAACGCGCAGGCGCACGATCGCGACGGCCTGCAGCGCGCCGCCCGCCGGTCCATCGCCAAGCACGTCCAGGCGATGCTGCAGTTCCACGACATGGGCATCCCCACGCTCGATTACGGCAACAACATCCGCCAGATCGCATTCGACGAGGGCGTCCAGAACGCGTTCGCGTTCCCCGGCTTCGTGCCCGCTTGCATCCGGCCGCTGTTCTGCCGCGGAGTGGGTCCGTTCCGCTGGGTCGCGCTGTCGGGCGATCCGGAGGATATCTACAAGACGGACCACAAGATGAAGCAGCTGTTTCCAGATGACCGGCACCTGCACCGCTGGCTCGACCTGGCGCGCGACCGCATCGCGTTTCAAGGGCTGCCGGCGCGGATCTGCTGGATCGGTCTCGGCGAGCGCGATCGCGCGGGACTCGCCTTCAACGAGATGGTCGCGAGCGGCGAGCTCAAGGCCCCGATCGTGATCGGGCGGGATCATCTCGATGCGGGGTCGGTGGCCAGCCCTAACCGCGAGACCGAGGCGATGCAGGACGGCTCGGATGCGGTGTCGGACTGGCCGTTGCTCAACGCGCTGCTCAACACCGCTAGCGGCGCCACTTGGGTGAGCTTCCACCACGGCGGCGGTGTGGGGATCGGCTTCTCGCAGCACGCCGGCATGGTGATCGTGTGCGACGGCACCGAGGCCGCGGCGCGGCGCATCGAGCGCGTGTTGTGGAACGACCCCGCGAGCGGCGTGATGCGCCACGCGGACGCCGGCTACGAGGCCGCGATCGATTGCGCTCGGCAGCACCACCTCGACTTGCCCTCCGTGCGCGACTGAGGCGCGGATGAAAGGCGACGCCGAGGGTCTCTGGCACAACGCCAAGCTGCTGCCCGCGGGCGACCCGGACGGCGCGATCGCCGACGGGGCGATGGCGGTGCGCGACGGGCGCATCGCGTGGATCGGCGCCCGCGAGGCATTGCCCGAGAACCTCGCCAGACTTCCGCGCCACGATGCCGGCGGCCGCTGGATCACTCCCGGGTTGGTCGACTGCCACACGCACATGGTGTTCTCGGGACAGCGCGCGGACGAGTTCGCCTTACGGCTGCAGGGGGCGAGCTATGAGGACATCGCGCGCCGGGGCGGCGGCATCGTCTCCACCGTGCGCAGCACGCGCCTGGCGAGCGAGGAGCAACTGTTCGAAGCCAGCGCTCCGCGGCTTGAAGCGCTGCTGGCGGAAGGCGTGACCGCCGTGGAGATCAAATCCGGCTATGGCCTGGATCTGGCGACCGAGCGCAAGCAGTTGCGCGTCGCGCGCCGGCTCGGGCAACACTATCCGATCAGCGTTTACACCACGTTCCTGGGTGCACACGCCGTGCCGCCGGAGTACGCGGGCCGCGCCGACGACTACATCGAGTACATGGCTGGGACGGTGCTGCCGGAGCTCGCCGGCGACGGGCTGGTCGACGCCGTCGACGTGTTCTGCGAGCGCATCGGATTCAGCGCCGCGCAAACCGAACGCGTCTTCGCCGCCGCGGGCGCCCTCGGCATCCCGGTGAAGCTCCACGCCGAGCAGCTCTCCAACTGCGGCGGCGCGCAGCTCGCGGCACGCTACAAGGCGCTGTCCGCCGATCATCTCGAGCACCTGGACGAGGCGGGGGTGGTGGCGCTGCGTGAAGCCGGGACCGTGGCGGTGCTCTTGCCCGGCGCCTTCTATTTCCTGCGCGAAACCAAGCTCCCGCCGCTCGATCTGCTGCGCCGCCATGGCGTACCCGTTGCGCTGGCGACCGACGCGAACCCCGGCAGCTCGCCCACGACGTCGCTGCTGCTGATGCTCAACATGGCCTGCACGCTGCTGCGCATGACCGTGGCCGAGGCGCTCGCGGGCGTGATGCAGCACGCCGCGCGGGCGCTCGGGCAGCCGCAGCGGCACGGTGCGCTCGCCGCGGGCCGTGACGCCGACTTCGTCCTGTGGGACATCGATTCGCCGGCCGAGCTGGCATACTGGTTCGGGCGCAACCCGTGCCGGTGTGTGGTGCGCGGCGGGCGTGTCGTGCGCGGCGACAGCGTGCCGCCGAACGCATGAACGCGCTGTTCGCGGAACACGCTCTGCTGCCCGATGGCTGGGCGCGCAACGTCTGGCTGGCGTGGGACAGCGCCGGCGTGCTGATCAAGGTGAAAGCGGGGGCGAGCTCGGACGGGGAACTCACCCGCGCGACAGGGCCGGTGCTTCCCGGCATGCCGAATCTGCACTCGCATGCGTTCCAGCGCGCCATGGCGGGGCTGACCGAGTATCAGGCGCCGGGCGAGAACGACTTCTGGAGCTGGCGCACGCTGATGTACCGGTTCGCGTTGCAGGTCCATCCCGAGGAGCTGGAATCTATCGCCAGGCAGCTCTACATTGAGATGCTCAAGTGCGGGTACACCTCGGTGTGCGAATTCCATTACCTGCACCACGATCCGCAAGGCCGGCCCTATGCCAATCGAGTCGAGCTCGCCGAGCGCCTCCTCGCCGCCGCCGGCGCCGCGGGCATCGGCTTGACGCTGCTGCCGGTCCTGTACGAGCACAGCGGCTTCGGCAAGCAACCGCCTCTGTCGGAGCAACGCCGCTTCGTGACCGCACCCGAAGACCTACTCGGGATGCTGGCGACGCTGCGCGGCGCGCGTCCCGAGCACGATCGATTGCGATACGGGGTGGCGCCGCACTCGCTGCGCGCGGTCTCGCCCGAATCGTTGGCCCGGCTGGTGACCGGTGTCCGCGCGCTCGATGCCGTCGCGCCGATTCATATCCATGCGGCGGAGCAGACCGCGGAGGTCGCCGATAGCCTCGCCGTTCTGGGCGCGCCTCCCGTCCTGTGGTTGCTGGACCACGCGGGGGTCGACGGGAGCTGGTGCCTGGTGCACGCTACGCACATGCGCCAGAAGGAGTCGGCACGTCTGGCCGCCAGCGGAGCCACTGTGGCTCTGTGTCCCTCGACGGAGGCCAATCTCGGAGACGGCATCTTCGACGCGGCACGCTACTTTGCGGCCGGGGGCGCCTGGGGCATCGGCTCGGACAGCCACATCGGCGTGAGCGTGCGCGAGGAGCTGCGCGGGCTTGAGTGCGCGCAACGCTTGCTCCACCGCAAACGCAACGTCCTCGCACAGGCTGGAGCGCCGCGCGTCGCCGAGCAACTGTACCTGCAGGCGGTGGCGGGAGGCGCGCGGGCCAGCGCGCGGCGGATCGCGGGCCTTGCGGTCGGGCAGTACGCCGACCTCGTGGTGCTGGACCGGGATGACCCCGACTGCTCGCTGGAGGATCCCTCGTCTGCACTCTCGGCATGGATCTTCGGGACGCACGGCAACGATGCGGTGCGCGATATCATGGTCGGCGGCCGCTGGGTCGTGAAAGCCGGCCATCATGCCGGCGAAGACCGCGCGCTGCGCGACTATGTTCGCGCGCGCGACGCCCTGCTCGCAAGGTAATCCTCGGCTGCGATGCCGCCACACGTCGGCAGCACGTTCGAGCTGAAGCGCGGGACGGCGCCGCTGCTGATCTCGATGCCGCACGCGGGCGAGTGCCTGCCGGCCAACATTGCCGCTCGCCTCACGGATGCGGCCCTGCGCCTGCCGGATACGGACTGGCATCTGCAGCGCCTGTACGACTTCGTCGACGCGCTCGGAGCGTCGGTGATCGTCGCGACGCATTCGCGCTACACGATCGATCTCAACCGCCCTCCCGACGACGCCAATCTCTACCCCGGCCAGGACACGACCGCGTTGTGCCCGGTGGACACGTTCGACCGCCAGCCGCTGTACCGGGAAGGGCAGCAACCCGACGCCACCGAAATCCAGCTGCGCATCGAACGCTACTGGCGGCCATACCACGCGGCTCTGCAGGGCGAGCTCGGTCGCCTGCGCGAGCGCCACACCAGGCTCGTGCTGTGGGATGCCCATTCGATCCGCTCGGCAGTGCCGCGTTTCTTCGCGGGTCGGTTGCCGGATCTGAACTTCGGCAGCGCGGCCGGAAGGGCGTGCGACCCGCGCCTCGCCGAGCTGCTGCTGGAGACCGCGCGGCAGCATCCCCGTTATGCATCGGTCCTCGACGGTCGATTCAAGGGCGGGCACATCACGCGCCACTACGGGCGGCCCGCGGAAGGCGTGCATGCGATCCAGCTCGAGCTGGCGCAGCGCGCGTACATGCGCGAAGACTACCCGTATTCCTTCGACGAGCGTCTGGCTACCGCGCTTCGGCCCGCGCTGATCGAGATGCTGGATGCGGCGCTGCGCTGGGTGAGACCCGGCGCGTAGAGAAACCCAAGAAACCGTGACGCTGGTAGGGTTGTGGCGCTGCGCGAACATCTGCGCACCAGTTCCGCGTCGAGCACAATAGCGGTCCACCCATCCGGAGCCCCAGCATGCCCCTGACCATGTACCACGCTTCCATCCCGGTCTTTCTCCGCGCGCTGACCAATCTCTCGGCGATCTTGCGCAAGGCCGAAGAGCATGCCGCGGCGAAGAAGATCGATCCTGCGGTTTTCGTCAACGCCCGCCTGGCGCCCGATATGTTCGCGCTCTCGCGTCAGGTACAGTCGGCAAGCGATTCGGCGAAGGGTTGCGCGGCGCGGCTCGCAGGGATGGAGGTGCCGCGCTACGAGGACACCGAATCCACCTTCCCGGAGCTGCAGGCACGCATCAGCAAGACCGTGGCCTTCATGCAGGGAGTGAGCCCGGAGGCGATCGCCGGCAGCGAGGAGCGCAGGATCGTGCTGAAACTGCGCGGACAGGAAACGAGTTTCTCGGGCCAGGCCTATCTGCTGACCTTCGCGCTGCCCAATTTCTTCTTCCACGTGGTCACCGCCTACGACATCCTGCGCCACAACGGCGTCGAGATCGGCAAGGCGGACTTCCTGGGCGGCCAGTGACCGTCCGAGGCGGCACCGGCGGCGAGGCAGACCTCAGGAGTGGCCTCGCTCGCGCGCTTGCCACTCCACCAACAGCTCAGCCGGACCGCGGAACGAAGTGTTGGGGGGGAACTCCCAGCGCTGATCGGGCACGAGCCGCAGCGACGGCAGCCGCCGTGTCAGCTCCTCGAGGATGACCTTCAACTCCAGCCGCGCCAGGGGCGCGCCGAGGCAGTAGTGGATGCCGAAGCCGAACGACAAGTGCGTCTTGGCGTTCTCGCGATCGAGGTCGAGCCGCTCCGGCTCCGGGAAGTGCGCATCGTCGCGGTTGCCCGAGCATAGCGCCAGCAGGAGCTTGGCGCCTTCTGGAATCTGCACGCCAGCCATCTCGACCGCCTTCAGCGTCTTGCGCCGCCAGGTGATGACCGACGAGTCGAAGCGCAGCAGCTCCTCGACCGCGTTCGGAATCAGCGCCGGGTCGGCGCACAAGCGGTCCCAGGCGTGGCGATGCCGCATCAGCGTCACGACGGCATTGGCCGACATGCTGGTGGTGGTCTCGTGCCCTGCGATCAGCAGGCCATAGACCACATTGGTGATCTCGAGGATGGAAAGATCGGCTTCGTTGCGCAGGCTGACGCGGATGAGATCGCCGACGTAGTTGTCCGGCGGGCTGGCCACCAGCCCCTGGATGTAGGCTTCGGTGTATTTCCAGTACTCCAGCAGCCCTTTCGCCTCGGTCATCTGCTGTTCTTCGGAGAGCCTGCCCCAGGTCAGCATCAGGCGATTGCGTGCCCAGGTCTTCACCCGGGCGACGTCCTCCTCCGGCATGCCGAGGAAGAGGAACAGCACCAGGACCGGCAGCTCGTAGAGCATCTGCCGCACCAGGTCCGCCCTGCCCTGCGCTTCGATCCGGTCGATGAATCGCGTCACCAGCCGCCGCACCTCGGGTTCGAGCTGGGCGATGCGCTTGGGGGTGAACGCCTGCCAGGTGAACTTGCGGATGCGGGTGTGATCGGGCGGATCGGCGTTCGACATCACCGGCCTGGCCCGCAGGCCGCCGGTCTGGAGCATCTGCACCACGTGCGCCGCCAGCGGCTTGATCGGCGTTTGCGCGATGCTGGCGGAAAAGGTCTTCGGGTCGGCGAAGATCGCCTTGATGTCCTCGTAGCGCGTCACCACCCAGTGGTCCAGCTCCGGGCTGTAGAACACCGGCTCCGATTGCCGCGCCCGCAACCAGAACGGGTACGGGTCGGCCAGATACGGATCGACGAAGGGATTGAAGTCGCGTCCGAGCCCGGTCACCGGACAGCGGGCGGCGTCCGCGCTCGACCTGGGCTCACCGTCGATCTGCATGTGCGCGCCTCCTCTCAGGACAGTCAGCGGTTCCGGCGCCTCATCGAGGCTGACACCGCACCGGGGTAGGTCGAGAGACCTCGACGCCGGTACTGTCGCGCAGCACGAGCTCCCAGTCCATGTTCCATACCTGCTGGAACTCCCCGTGGCAATACAGCCACCCCTGCCCCCGCAATAGCGAATCGTCCGGCGCACTCTGGAACTGCGCGCGAAGCGTATTGCAGGTGAACCCCTCGGGACAGGATCTCGGACGGAAGATCATCTCCACCGGGAACGCCGGGGTCCCCTCCAGCCTGACGCTGATATCGGATCTTGCTGCATTGCTGACGATCGTCCGAGGATACTCGATACCTGCGATGCGGAAGGAACCTTGTCCGGTCATCCGATCCGCAATGCTGCACACGACTGCACCCGACACGGCGGCGAGCCCGAAAAACCCGAGTTGAGCCGCGGAAAGCTGCGCGAGGGCTTCGACACCGGTATTGGCGAACTGGGCTACGACGGCCACGGGCGTTACGAGAAGACCCAGCAAACCGACGGGCGCAACGAATCTGAGAAGTCTATCGCGATCCTTCTCGCCGATCTCGAGACCGGCCTCGTTGAGCCGGGCGAGAACTGCGTCCCGGATCTGGGCGCGAGTCGCCCCGTCTTTGTCCAAGCGCCTCTTGAGGTCCAGCAGCTCATTGATCAACGGGCAGAAGTCGCTGTGCTGGTAGGGCCTCAACAGCTCTGACAAGGGCGTCTCATCGCCCAACACAGGCACCATTGGTCTTTCGGGAGAGTGCACATGGAAATATTCGATCTCGTGCCTGACCCAGTGCGAGACCGCGGCGCGTTTGGTCCAGAACACGAGAAGCACATCGGCTTCCTGCAGGCCTTGCTGCAAGCTGGCTTCCCAGCGCATCCCCGGTTTGATGGTCCGGTGGTCGAGGAATACACGATGCCCGAGCGCCTCCAACATCAGACCGAGCCCCGTCACACGGCCGCGGTCGCCGCTGCTGTAGGAAATGAAGATTTGTCTTGCGGCGTCTGCGGCCATGATCACTTGCGGCAGCCGAATGCGGGGCTACGGTTCCAGTACAGACCGGTTCTGGACGCTGACGATCTGCATGTGCGCGCCTCCTCTCAGGACAGCCAGCGCTTCCGGCGCTTGTAATGCTTGACGTCGCGGTAGGACTTGCGCGCTCCGACCTGCGTCAGCCCCAGGTAGAACTCCTTGATGTCGGCGTTGTCCTGCAGCTGACCGGCGTCGCCTTCGAGGACGATGCGGCCGTTCTCCATCACGTAGCCGTGATCGGCGATGGCCAGCGCGACGGCTGCGTTCTGCTCGACCAGCATCACCGTGAGGTTCTGCTCTCGGTTGAGCCTGCGGACGATGCGGAAGATCTCCTCGACCAGCATCGGCGCCAGCCCCAGCGAGGGTTCGTCGAGCAGCATCACGCGCGGGTTCGACATGAGCGCACGACCGATCACCAGCATCTGCTGCTCGCCGCCCGACAGGTAGCCCGCCTGCACGGCGCGCCGCTCCCCGAGCTGCGGGAAGTACTCGAACACGCGCTCGATACCCTGCCGCACGCTGCCGCCGTGACGCTGGGTGTGGGCGCCGGCTATGAGATTCTCCTCGACGCTCAGGTGCTCGAGCACGCGCCGGCCCTCGAACACCTGGACCACGCCCCGGGCGACCACCTCGAAGGGCGCGAGCCGGTCGATGCGCTGGCCGCCAAGCTCGATCGTGCCTTTGGTCACCTCGCCGCGCTCCATGCGCAACAGCCCCGAGATGGCCTTCAGCGTGGTGGTCTTGCCGGCGCCGTTGCCGCCGAGCAAAGCGGTGATGCCGCCGTCGCGCACCGCGAGCGACACCCCCTTGAGCACCAGGATGACGCTGTCGTAGATCACCTCGATGTTGTTCAGGCTCAGCACGGTGCTCGACGTCCGCTACTGGATGCCGGTCGCCTTCACTTCCTTGGCGACCACCTCGGGGTACGCCTTGAACCAGTCGGTCGCCTTCACGAACTTGCCGCCCTTGGCCTGGAAGATCTGCACCCAACCGCCGCCCTCGTGATCGGCGGCGGTGATCTCCAGCGGTGGCAGCAGCCCGCCGAAGGTGGCGCCCTTGATGCCTTCGAAGCCGGCCTTGACGTCGGCGCCGGTGATCTTCTGTCCGCGCTTGGCCTTCAAGGCATTGCGCACCGCTTCTACATGGATGGCGGCGATCAGCACCCCGCGGTTGTAGTACACGGTGGAGGCCATCACCTTGGGCGGCTCCTGGCCCTGCTTCCTGTACATCGCGCGGATCTCGTCGAGCACCGGGTAGTCGGATCCGACCCCGGCGAACTGCATGGCGTAATAGCCCTCGGCGACCCCGAAGCCGCCGGCGGCCTCGATGTCCGCCTCCGCGGCGCCCCACACGAACGCCACCACCTTGCGCAGCGGATAGCCGGCGCGCTTGAGTTCCTTGATCGAAACGGAGGGCGAGCGCCCGAACAGATGGCTGATCACGAAGTCGGCCCGATAGCGCTGCGCGATGTCGAGCACCTGCGCGCCCATCTCCACCCCCGGCGGCGGTACCGCGAAGGTGCGCAGCTCGAAGCCCTCCTGGCGCGACAGCTCCCCGAGCACCGGCAGCGGCTCCTTGCCGCTCGGGTTGTCGTAGAACAGGTAGGCGATCTTCTTGCCCTTCAGGCTCCCGCCGAGCTGGTCCTTGACGAACTTCACGGCGGCCGCGGCCTGCGAGTAGTAGGTCGCGGCGATCGGAAACAGGAACGGATAGCGGCTGCCGTCGGCCGATGCGGCGATGCCGAAGCCGGGCGAGGTGCCGGGAATCCGGTCCTCGGCGAGCTTCTGGCTGAGCGCCTGGGTGTGCGGCGTGCCGTACAGCGAGATCAGCACGGCGCCCTCCTTCTTCTGGCGTTCGTAGGCTTCCATCGCCTGCGGTACCTTGAACTCGTGATCGATCTCGACCACGCGGATCCGATGGCCCTCGACGCCGCCTTTGCTATTGATGAGGGCGATGTAGTCGTGATACCCGGGGCACACGTTGACCCCGACGGTTTGCGTGGCCCCGGTGCGGTCGCACAGCAGGCCGATGACCACTTCCTCCTGCGCGCGTGTCGCAGTCGGCGCGTAAAGCAACGCGCCAACCGAGACGATCAGTGCCGCGGCGATTGCCAGATCTTTCCTCATGAGTGCCCTCCTCTCCTCGCACACCTCAGTAAGCGAACGGCCAGACCCGGAAGTAATTGCGGATGTTGCGCCACAGGCGGCTGAGCCCTTCGGGCTCCACCACCAGGAAGAAGATGATGAGCAGCCCGAATAGGATCAGGCGCAGGTTCGGGATCAGGTTGAGCACCGCCTGCTGCGAGAACAGCGCCCCGCCGAAGGACTCCATCGCCCAGCGTATGGCGATCGGAAGCAGGGTGATGAAGACTGCGCCGAAGACCGAGCCCAGGATCGAGCCCAGGCCGCCGATGATGATCATGGCCAGGTAATCGATGGACACGCCCAGCTGGAACTGCTCGTAGTTGGCGATGCCGAGATAGTAAGTGTAGAGCACGCCGGTCACGCCGGCGTAGAACGACGAGATGGCGAACGCCAACAGCTTGTAGCGGAACACGTCGATGCCGATGATCTGCGCAGCGATGTCGTGGTCGCGGATGGCGACGAAAGCGCGTCCGATGCGGCTGCGCATCAGGTTCAGCGCGCCGACGACGGCAAGCACGACGAACACCAGCAGGAAGAAGTACATCTCCAACTGGCTCGCGATCCCATGTCCGAACAGCGTCGGGCGCGGCACTTCGATGGACGCCTGCACCCCGCCGCTGATCCAGGTGAAGTGGTTGATCATCCATTCGATGATGAATTGCGCGGCCAGCGTGGCGATGGCGAGGTACAGCCCCTTGATGCGCAACGACGGGATGCCGACGATCGCCCCCACCAGGGCGGCCATGAGACCGCCCAGCGGCAGTGACAGCCAGAACGGAAAGTCCAGGCGCACGGCGAGGTTGGCGGCGGTGTAGGCCCCCACCGACATGAACGCCCCGTGGCCCACCGAGATCTGACCGGTGTATCCGACCAGGATGTTGAGCCCGATCGCTCCGATGACGGCGATGAAGATGAGGTTGAGGATCGACAGATAGTAGGGGTCCAGCGCGACCGGCAGGACGAGCGCGAACAGCACCGCGATCGCCACCATCGTCTTGCGTGCGATGGGCAGCGGATACAGCGCCATGTCGGCCGCATAGCTGGTCTTGAGGACGCCGCACTCGCGTTGGATCACGTCGCTCTCCGCTACCCCGGGCTAGATCCGCTCGATGATCTGCTTGCCGAAGATGCCGTAGGGCCGGATCATCAGCGCGACGATCATCAGCACGTACGGCGCGAAGTCCTTGGTGCCACCGCCCACCAGCGGGTCGATGTAGCCCGCGGCCACGTTCTCCACCACGCCCACGATCAGCCCGCCGACGATGGCGCCGGGGATGGAGTCGAGTCCGCCCAGGATCACCACCGGGAACACCTTCAGACCCACCAGCGCCAGGTGCACATCCACGCCGAGCAGGTTGCCCCAGACGATGCCGCCCAGGGCCGACACCACGCCGGCCATGGCCCAGGCGATCCCGAAGTAGCGCTCGACGTTGATCCCCATCGCCATCGCCACCTGCTGGTCGTCGGCCACCGCGCGCATGGCGATGCCCTTGCGGCTCTTCAAGAAGAACCAGGCGAACCCGGCCAGGAACAGCAGGCTGACCGCCGCTCCGACGAGCTGGATCGGGGAGATCAGCAGCGGTCCCAGGACCAGGGGCTCGTCGGCAATCGGCAGCGGCAGCGCGCGCGTTTCCGCGCCCCACATCAGCGGTCCGACCCCGCGCAGCACGGCGGCGAGCCCGATGGTGGCCATGATTACGGCCACCACCGGGCGGCCGATCAGCGGCCGCAGCATGGTGCGCTCCAGCCCGAACCCGAACGCGATCATCCCGGCCAGCCCGATGCCCGCCGCCAGCCACCACGGCGCTCCGTAGGCGGCCATCGCCACCGCCACCGCGAACCCGGCGATCATCACGAACTCGCCCTGGGCGAAGTTGATCGCATCGGTGGCCTTGTAAACCAGAACGAAGCCCAGGGCGATGAGCGCGTACATCAGCCCGAGCAGGATGCCGTTCGAGACCAGCAGCAGGAGGAACTGCCAGTCAAACATGAGCCGGCGCCTCCGCGCCCGCCGCGGCCTGGACGTCCACCATCCTCAGCCGCGAGCGGACGGTCGCCTGGCGGCCGTCCTCGTAGGTCACCGCCGCAGCAAGCTCGGCTTCATCCTTCCCCGAGTAGAACGCCTCGATGACGTCGGCGTATTTCTGCGCCACGTAGTTGCGCCTGACCTTGCGCGTGCGCGTCATCTCGGCGTCGTCGGCGTCGAGCTCCTTGCTGAGCAAGGCGAAGCGGCGCACCCGGATGCCGTCCGGGAGGGTGGTGTTGCACTTTTGCACCTCTTCGCGGATCAGGTCCAGCACCTCTGGCCTCTGCGACAGATCCATGTAGCTGGTGTAAGGGACGCCCCGCCGCTCGGCCCAGCTACCTACCGTCTGCAGGTCGACGGCGATCATCGCCGCCACGAACGGCCGGTCGTGCCCGAAGGCTACCGCCTCGCGGATATAGGGGCTGTACTTGAGCTTGTTCTCGATGAACTGGGGCGCGAATGCCGTCCCGCCGAGCAGGGCGCCGACGTCCTTTGCGCGTTCCACGATCACCAGGTGACCGTGAGAGTCGATGAAGCCCGCGTCGCCGGTGTGGAACCAGCCGTCGGCATCGATCGCCTGGCGGGTGGCTTCGTCGTTGTCGAGGTAGCCCTTGAACACGCCGGGGCTCCTGACCAGCACCTCGCCGCCGTCGCCGATCCTGACCTCGACATCCGGAGCGGGACGACCCGCGGTGTTCGGGTCGGCCTCGCCGTCGGCCTGCAGGGACGCGACTCCGGAAAGCTCGGTCGAGCCGTAGATCTGCTTGAGATTCACGCCGAAGGCGCGGAAGAAGCGGAAGGTGTCGCCGCCGAGCGGTCCGCCGCCGGAGTAGCACCACCGCGTGCGCAGCAGCCCGAGCTGATCGCGCACCGGCCGGTACACCAGGAACTCACCGAGGGCGCAGGCCAGGCGCAGCCGCACCGGCAGCGGCTCGCCCTCGGCGCGAAGGATCTCCGCCTGCTCCGCCGCAGCCCGGAAGTGCTCGAACACCCAGCGCTTCAGCGGTGTGGCATCGGCTGCCCGCACCTGGACCCCGGTGAGCATGTTCTCCCAGATACGCGGAGGGCCGAGGAACGCGGTGGGGCCGAGCTCGCGCAGGTCGCGCTGCACGGTTTGCGGGCTCTCCGGACAATTGGCGGTGAATCCGATCAGCAGGCCCAGCACCACCGTGTAGACGGCATCCCCGGCCCAGGCCATCGGCAAGTAGGCGAGCCACTGCTCGTCGCGGCGCACGTCCTCGGCCTTGGCGAACAGCGCCGCCGCGCTCAGGACGTTGGCATAGGTAAGCATGGCGCCCTTCGGATTGCCGGTGGTGCCGGAGGTGTAACAGATCAGCGCCACATCGTCGGACCGGCCGCGGTCGATCTCGGACTGGAAGCGATCGGGATGCTCGCGGCCGAAATCGCGGCCGAGCCGCACCACCTCGTCGAACGACTTGAGCCAATCGAACCGGTAGCGACCGATGCCCCGCGGATCGTCGTAGATCACCAGTCGCAGCGCTGGCAGCTGATCCTTGAGCGAGAGGATCTTGTCCACCTGCTCCTGATCCTCCGCGACGATCACCGCGATCCCCGCGTGGTTGAGGACGAAGACGAGCTCGCGAGCGATGACATCCTGGTAGACCGGGACCGAGATGCCCCGCAGGCACATCGCCGCGATCTGAGCCCAGTAAAGACGTACGCGGTTGTCGCCGATCACCGAGAGTCTGTCGCCGCGCCCGAAGCCCAGCGCAGCCAGGCCCAGGGTCAGGTCGCGCACCTGATCATGGCACTGCTGCCAGGTGTACGACTGCCAGATACCGCGATCCTTCTGCCGCATGGCCGGCCGAGCGCCGAACTCGCGCGCGTTCCGCTGCAGCAGGCGCGGCAGGGTGCTCGCCTCAGCCACGCGCGCCCCCCGCGACCGCCGCCTTGCGCTCGCCGAGATAGGCCCGGATCACGTGCGAGTCGGATTGGACCTCGTCAGGGGTGCCCAGGGCGATGTTGCGTCCCATGTCGAGGACCGCGACGCGGTCGGAGATGTCCATGACCACGCCCATGTCGTGCTCGATCAGCACCACGGTCGTGCCCCACTCCTCGTTGACGTCGAGGATGAAGCGGGCCATGTCTTCCTTCTCCTCCTGGTTCATGCCCGCCATCGGCTCGTCCAGCAGCAGCACCCTGGGATCGGCGGCGAGCGCCCGCCCGAGCTCCACGCGCTTGCGCAG
>DATBMG010000097.1:0-18737 GCA_036554965.1 Burkholderiales bacterium | reverse complement strand
CGAAGGAGCTCGAGCGCCAGGCGCAGGCCGGCATCCGGCCGATCCGGCTGGAAGGCGCGGAGGCGAAGCGCTATCTGGAGCGCGCCCACCAGGTGGGGTGGGACAGCATCGCCCGGATCAGCCCGGCGCACGCCCCCAAGTTGCGCGCGCTGCTGGACAAGCAGTGAGCGAAACCACGACGGCGATGCGACTCGAAGGCAAGATCGCGATCATCGTCGGCGCCGGGCAGAGCCCCGGCGAAGGCATCGGCAACGGGCGCGCCACCGCACTGCGATTCGCGCGCGAGGGCGCCAGCATCCTGGCGGTGGACCGCGACCTCGCCTCGGCCCGGGAAACCGCGGCGATGGTGACGGCCGAAGGCGGCGAGTGCCTCGCCTTCGAGGCCGACGTCACCAAAGAGCAGACGCTGGCCGCCGCCGTGTCCCTCGCGCAGGCGCGCTGGGGCCGCATCGACATCCTGCACAACAACGTCGGCGTGAGCGTGGGCGGCGGCGACGCGCCGCTCGCCGAGCTGACCGAGGAGACCTTCGACCGCATCAGCGCCATCAACCTGCGCGGCACCATCATGGCGTGCAAGCACGTCCTGCCGGTCATGCGCCAGCAGCGCGACGGCGCGATCGTGAACATCTCCTCGGTCGCCGCCTGGACCGAGTATCCGCTGGTGGTCTACAAGGCGACCAAGGCGGCGATGATCGCGTTTACCCAGCAGCTCGCGATCCAGAACGCGGCTTACGGCATCCGCGCCAACGTCATCCTGCCCGGCCTGATGGACACGCCGATGGCGGTGGACACGCGTGCTCGCGCAAGGGGCAAGCCGCGCGCCGAGGTGGCCGCCGAGCGCGACGCCAAGGTGCCGCTGCGCCATCGCATGGGCAGCGCCTGGGACGTGGCCAACGCGGCGCTGTTTCTCGCCTCCGACGAGGCGCGCTTCATCACCGGCGTGGCGCTGCCGGTCGACGGCGGCGCGCTGGTGCGCATCGGTTGAGCGCGCCCCGCGTTCACGCGGCGGGCACGAGGCGCGGGCGGCCCTGGCGCAGCAACCAGGCGGCGATCGCGACGTTCACCAGATTCCACAGCAGGCCGTTGACGAAGGCCGCGTCGTAGGAGCCGCTGAGGTCGAAGATGACGCCCGACATCCATCCGCCGAGCGCCATGCCGAACAGCGTGGCCATGAACACCGCGCCCACCCGGGCGCCGGCCTCGCGCGCCGGGAAGTACTCGCGCACGATGATGGCATAGCTCGGCACGATGCCTCCCTGGAACAGCCCGAACAGGGCGGAGATCACGTACAGCGACACCAGACCGTCGAAGCCCAGGAACAGCGCCAGCGCCAGCATCTGCAGGCCGGAGCCCAGCAGCAGCGTGCGCACCCCGCCGATGCGATCGACGATCCAGCCCGAGGCGAGGCGGCTGACGATGCCGAACCCGAGCATCAGCGAAAGCATCTGCGCACCGCGCGCTGCGCCGTAGCCCAGGTCTCCGCAATAGGCGACGATGTGCACCTGCGGCATCGACATGGCGATGCAGCAACTCAGCCCCGCGACGATCAGCAGCCCTTGCAGCGCACCCGGCGACAGCCCGACCGACAGAGGCGAGGCAGGCGCTGCGCCCAAGCCGGAGGCCGCCGGTCTGGAGACAACCGGCGCGTCGCGCGGCGAGCGCCTGCGCAGCACCGCCGCGGCCAGCGGCAATACCGTGGCCATGCAGAACAACGCGATCCCGAAGTAGGTCGCGCGCCAACCGGCGCTGTCGATGTAGTGCTGCACCAGCGGCGGCCAGACGGTCCCGGCGAGATAGTTGCCGCTGGCGAAGATCGCCACTGCGATGCCGCGGCGGCGCGCGAACCACATGGAGGTGTCCGCCAGCAGCGGCGCGAACGTGGCCGAGGAGCCCACCCCGATCAGCAGACCCTGAGCCAGCGTGAACTGCCACAGGTGCGCGGACAGGCCGGCGCAGGCGTAGCCGGCGGCGAGCGCGACGGTGCCGGCGATCACCGGCAGCAGGATGCCGAAGCGATCGGAGAGGCGGCCCATCAGCATGCCGCCCAGGCCGTAGCCGATCATGGTCAGCGTGTACGGCAGCGACGCGTCGGAGCGCGCCGCGGCGAACTCGGCTTGCACCGGCGGCAGCGCCACCACTACGGACCACATGCCGACGCCGCCGATGGTGGACAGCAGCAGCGCGGCCACGAGCCGCGCCCACGCGTACGGGGAATCCACCCCGAGTTTGGCGTCCGGCTGATGCCCGGGGCCGATCGCGCCCGTCATTTGTGCAAGCAGGCTCCTTTGTACGATGATACCAACATCGGATTCCGGGAGGAGGCGCTCGATCATGCTCAACCCGCTTGCGGTCCTCGCGCTGCTGATCGCGGTCGGCCTGGCCGCGGTTCCCGGGGCCGCCGGTGCGCAGCAGATTCGCATGCGCTTCGGCCACGACCAGCCGGTCGGCAGCATGTACGACCAGGGGCACGGGATGCTGCGCAAGCTGCTCCAGGAGCGCGCCGGGGTGCGCGTCGACATCTTTCCCGCGGCGCAGCTCGGCTCGGAAGTGGCGATGATCGAAGGCGTGCGCCTGGGATCGCTCGACGGCAGCGTCGCGCACGTGGCCAACGCCGCCACCGTGGTGCCGGAGCTGGCGCTGTTCAGCGTCTCCTACCTGTTCAAGGACCACGGGCATTTCGAGCGCGTGCTGAACGATCCGCGCTTCCGGCAACGCATCGAACGGCTGGTGGCGAGCAAGAATCTGGGCCTGCGGCTGATCGGCTTCTACTCCGCCGGGGTACGCACGCTCTACACGCGGCGCGGCCCCGCTCGCACCCCGGAGGAGTTGAAAGGCACCAAGATCCGCGTGATGAACAACCCGGTCGAGGCGCGCATCTGGGAGGCGCTCGGCACGATCCCCACGCCGATGAACTTCGGCGAGGTGTACCAGGCGCTGCAGTCGGGCGTGCTGGACGCCGCCGAGAATTCGCCGTCGGTGATCGAATCGAACCGGCACTACGAAGCGGCCAAGACGCTGATCCTCACCGAGCACCAGCGCTCGATCTGCGTGCTGCTGATCAACGAGAAGAAGTTCTCGGGTCTCCGGCCCGAGGTGCAGAAGACCGTGCTGGAGGCGGCCGCGGAAGCCTCGGCCTGGGAACGCACGCGCGATCTCGAGCTCAACGGCGAAGCGGTGGCGCGCATGCAGGCGCGCGGCGCGCAGGTGGTGACGCCGGACCGGGCGAAGTTCGTCGCGCGCATCGTGCCGATCCAGGACCAGGTCGCGCGGGACCTGAAGATGACCGATGTGCTGGAGCTGATCCGCGGCCATGCGCGCTGAGCGCGCGTTCGCGGTGCTGGAGCGGGGGCTGCTGCCGCTGCTCGCGGGCCTGCTCGCGCTGATCACCGCCGGCGTTTTCGTCCAGGTGGTGCTGCGCTATGGCTTCGCCATGTCCTTCCTGTGGGGCGAGGAATCGGCGCTGTTCGCCTTCATCTGGTGCGTGTACCTGGGCGCGGCGATCTGCACCTGGCGCCGCAGCCACTTCGCGTTCGACCTGTTCGCCGGGCGGCTGTCCGGCCGCGCCGCCGGCCTGCAGCGCCTCGTCGTCGACCTGTGCGTGCTCCTGGTCGCGGCGGTGATGCTGGTCCAGGGTGCGGCCTTCGCCGAGCTGAGCGTGCAGCGCCTGTCGCCCGCGCTCGGCATCACGCTGCTGCTGCCCACGCTCGCCATCCCGCTGAGCGGCCTCCTGATGGTGCTCGCCACGCTGGCTGCGCTGGGCGAGGACCTGCGCCTGATCCTGACCGGGCGCGCCGGTTGATGCATCCGCTGTGGCTGCTGGTGGGCTCGCTCACCCTGGCGCTGATCGCCGGGGTGCCGATCGGGTTCGCGCTGCTGCTGTCCTCGCTGCTGGTGATCTGGGTAGAGCAGTTGCCCACCGCCGTGATGGTGCAGCAGATGTTCAACGGCATCAACGCCTTCACGCTGCTCGCGCTGCCGTTTTTCTTCCTCGCCGGGAACGTCATGACCGGCGGCGGGATCTCGGAGCGGCTGGTGAAGCTGGCGATGGCCCTGGTGGGCCACCTGCGCGGGGGCCTGGCGCAAGTGAACGTGGTGGTCGGCATGTTCCTCGCCGGCGTGTCGGGCAGCAGCACGGCGGACGCGGCCGCCATCACCACGGTGTTCGCCCCGGCGATGAAGCAGCGCGGCTATGACGAGCGCTTCGCGGTGTGCCTGTCGGCCTGCAGCTCGACCATGGGCGCGGTGATCCCGCCCTCGATCCTGATGGTGGTGTACGGCGCCACCGCCGGCGTGTCGATCGGCGCGCTGCTGATCGGCGGCGTCCTGCCGGGCGTGCTGATCGGGCTGGCGCTGATGGCGCAGTCGCACGTGTTCGCGCTGCGGCACGGCTTTCCGCGCGAGCATCCGCGCTTCCTCGGGCTGCGCGCCGTGTGGCAGGGGTTGGTGGCCTCGGCCTGGCCGATGGGCGTGCCGCTGATCATCGTCGTGGGCATGGTCGGGGGCGTGTTCACGCCCACCGAGTCCGCGGCGGTGGCCGCCGTGTATGCTCTGTTCGTGACCCTGGTGGTGTACCGCAGCCTGCGCTGGACCCAGCTGCCGGCGCTGCTCGGGGAGACCGCGGT
Organism: Burkholderiales bacterium; assembly: GCA_036554965.1. Classification (GTDB taxonomy): domain Bacteria; phylum Pseudomonadota; class Gammaproteobacteria; order Burkholderiales; family SHXO01; genus SHXO01. Next base: position 14,115 of record DATBMG010000097.1, on the reverse strand, counting down.
GCAGTTCTCGCAAGTGCTGTTCTGCGTCGGCGGCGCCGCGCTGTGGGGCTGGATCCTGGCGTTCTACCAGGTGCCCGACATGGTGAGCGAGTTCATCCTCGGGTTCACCCGCGACTGGGTGTCGATCATGCTGCTGATCGTGCTGCTCAACGTGCTGCTGGGCACCTTCATGGACGCGATTCCCGCGATCCTGATCTTCGTGCCGATCGTCCACCCGCTGGCGGTGGAGGTCGGCATCCATCCGGTGCACCTGGGCGTGGTGGTGGTGATGACCCAGGCCTTCGGCCTGCTCACCCCGCCGCTGGGCATGTGCGCGATGACCGCCTGCGCCGTGGCCGGCGTGCCGCTCACCCGCATCCAGGGGCTGCTGCACGTGATGATGCTTCCCATCCTGCTGATCTGCTTTCTGTGCGCGCTGATTCCCTGGATCGTGCTGTGGCTGCCGCGGCTGCTCGTGCCAAACTGGGTCTGAGCCCTGAAGGAGAACGTCATGCAATCGGTCGACACCCTCGAAACCCCCGCCGTGACGGTCGATCTCGACATCATGGAAGACAACATCCGGCGCGTGCAGAAGCACCTGGACAAGTACGGGATCGGCAACCGCCCGCACATAAAGACGCACAAGATCCCGGCACTCGGCAAGCAGCAGATGCAGGCCGGCGCCGTGGGCATCACCTGCCAGAAGCTGGGCGAGGTGGAAGTATTCACCGATGCCGGCGTCGCCGACGACGTGCTGCTCACCTTCAACATCGTCGGCCGGCAGAAGACCGACCGGCTGATGGCGCAGATGAAGCGCCTGAAGCGACTGGCGGTGGTGCTGGACAACGAGCCGGTTGCGCAGGGCCTTTCCGAGGCGGCGGTGCGGCACGGCATGGATGTGCGCTTCCTGGTCGAGTGCGACACCGGCATGGGCCGCAACGGCGTGCAGACGCCGCAGCAGGCGCTGGACCTGGCGCGCGCGGCGATGCGGCTGCCGCGCATGCAGTTCGAGGGCCTGATGACCTTCCCGCTACGCCATCCCAATTCCTTCGATTTCTTCACCGAGGCGCTGTCGCTGTTCCGGCAGGCCGGCATCCGCGTGCCGGTGGTGTCGGGCGGCGGCACGCCAGCGATCTTCAGCGTGGACAAGTTCCCGATGCTCACCGAGCACCGGGCCGGCACCTACCTGTTCAACGACGTGATGACGGTGGCCTCCGGCACCGCCGCCTGGGACAACTGCGCCATGCGCGTGCGCGCCACCGTGGTGAGCCGGCCCAAGCCCACGCGCGCGGTGATCGACTGCGGGACCAAGGTACTGACTTCCGATCTATACACCGTGACCGGCTATGGCCACGTCCTCGAGTATCCGGATGCGGTCATCCCGCATCTGTCCGAGGAGCACGGTGTGATCGACCTGTCGGGTTGCAAGACCACCCCGGAGATCGGCGAGGTGGTGCACGTGGTGCCGAATCACTGCTGCGTGGTCAGCAACATGGTGGACGAGCTGTACGGCGTGCGCCGCGGCCAGGTCGAGGCGACCTGGCCGGTGGCCGCACGCGGCGCAGTGCGCTGAGAGGGCGCACCGATGGCCGTGCAGCCGCGCGCACTGGTGATCGGGGGGTCGCTGGGCGGGCTGTTCGCCGGCCTGTTGCTGCGCCGGGACGGCTGGCACGTGGAGATCTTCGAGCGCGTTCCCGAAGCGCTCGCCGCCCGCGGCGCGGGCATCGCAACCCACCCGGAGCTGCTCGACATCCTGGCGCGCTGCGGTGCGCGAGCGGACGATAACGTGGGCGTGGAGGTGCCACGCCGGATGGTGCTGGATGCGTCCGGGCGCGTGGTCGCCGAGCGGGTGATGCCGCAGGTGTTCACCTCCTGGGGCCGCCTGTACGCGCTGGCCAAGGCGCAATTCCCTGCCGCGCAGTATCGCGGCGGGTCCTCGCTGGAGCGCATCGAGCAGCGCGGCGAGACGGTGATCGCCTGCTTCGCCGACGGGCAGCGCGCGGAAGGTGAGCTGCTGGTGGGTGCCGACGGCATCCACTCGACCGTGCGCGCACAGCTTCTGCCCGCTGTAAGACCCTTGTATGCGGGCTATGTCGCCTGGCGCGGGCTGGTGGAGGAGAAGGCGATCTCGTCTGCGACGCACGCGTGCCTGCTGGATCGTTTCGCTTTCTGCCTGCCGCCCGGAGAGCAGATGCTCGGTTATCCGGTGGCCGGCACGGCGAACAGCACCCGGCCCGGCGAGCGGCGCTACAACTTCGTCTGGTATCGACCGGCGGCCGAGGAGCCCGATCTGGCGGACATGCTGACCGATGCAAACGGCCAGCGGCATCAGATGTCGATCCCCCCGCCGTGCATCCGCCCTGCCGTGATCGCGCGCATGCGCGGCGCCGCGGAAACCCTGTTGGCGCCGCAGTTCGCCGAGATCGTCGGCCTCGCCCGCGAGCCTTTCTTCCAGCCGATCTACGACTTGGAATCTCCGCAACTGGCGTTCGGACGGGTGGCGCTGCTCGGCGATGCCGCCTTCGTCGCGCGCCCCCACGTCGGCATGGGCGTCACCAAGGCCGCCGAGGACGCGCTGGCGCTGGCCGGGGCGCTGCGCGAGGTGCGCGACGTGGCGAGCGCGCTGCGCGGTTACGAACGCGCGCGCAGCCGCGTCGGCGCGAAGGTGGTCGCGCGTGCGCGGCACCTGGGCGCCTACATGCAGGCACAGGTGCGCACCGCCGCCGAGCGCGCGATGGCCGAGCGCTACCGCACGCCCGAAGCGGTGCTGCGCGAGACCGCCACGCCGATGGCGACGTGGGGTGGCGAGGCGCAGTAGCACGGCCTATCAAGCGAGCGGCCGCCAACGCCGTTAAACAAGAAGCGGCGCCGTTTCTGGAGACAACCCTGGCGCACGGCAAATGCGCCACAATCGCGTAACATTCAGCACAGCGCAGGCTCGCATCCGCATCTGCATGGAAACCACCAACTGGGCTTTCCCCGAAGAGCTGCAACCCAAGCCCGACGAGGTGCGCTTCGACCTGCGGCGCTGCCTCGATGCCGTGGTGATGCTGCGCGCGGAGGTCCCGGAGGACGCGTTCACCGCTGCCATCCTGGGCACCGAGCGCCTGGGCAACGGCGTGGTGATCCGCGAGGACGGCCTGGTGCTCACCATCGGCTATCTGGTGACCGAGGCGCGCTCGGTGTGGCTCACCACCAACGACGGCGGCGTGGTCGAGGGTTATCCCATCGCCTACGACTTCGCCACCGGCTTTGGGCTGGTGCAGCCGCTGGGCAAGCTGGACGCGCCGGCGTTGCAGCGCGGCTCGGCGCACTCGTGCCAGGTGGGCAGCAACGCGATCGTGATCGGCCACGGCGGCGCCGAGCATGCGTTGAAGGCGCGCATCATCGACAAGCGCGAGTTCGCGGGCTACTGGGAGTACGTGCTGGACGAAGCCCTGTTCACCGCGCCGGCGCACCCGCAGTGGGGCGGCTCGGCGCTGGTCGCCGCGGACGGCCGGCTGGCCGGCATCGGCTCGCTGCTGGTGGACGAGTCCGTCGAAGGCGAGCAGCTGCAGGCCAACATGTTCGTGCCGCTCGACCTACTCGAGCCGATCCTCGACGATCTGTTGACGCGCGGCCAGTCTGCGCGACCCGCGCGTCCCTGGCTCGGCATGTACACCACCGAGGCGAACAAGCAGCTGGTGGTGGCCGGCGTCGCCCCCGGTGGCCCGGCGGCGCGCGCCGGGGTGCGACAGGGCGACGTGGTGCTGCAGGTTGCGGGCGAGCGCGCCGGCGGCCTCGCCGAGCTGTTCCGCAGCATCTGGCGCCTCGGTCCGGCGGGAGTCGAAGTCCCGCTCACCCTGGGGCGCGCCGGCGCGCAGGTACAGGTGCGGCTGCGCTCGGCCAACCGCAGCGATTTCCTGAAGAAGCCGCAGCTGCACTGAGCACGGGCGCGGCCGCCCCGCGGCGCTCTAGCGCGGGAACAGCTCGCGCAGCGCTTGCTCCACCGCGAGCTCCAGCGGCGTGTGCGGGACGCTGCCGATGAACGCGGCGAGGCGCTCGCCGGACAACCGGTGCGGCGCGTACCACAGGTAGCGCAACTCGGCGACCTCACGCCACATCGGGACCAGCAGGCCGCCGGCGCGCAGCACCAACCAGGGAGTGCCGCCGACCTGCAGGCGTGCATGCGCACCGATCAGCCCGAGGCGGCGCGCCGCAGCGCCGATGCATTCGATCATGTGCGCGCCGGTGACGCCGTGGCCGGGGAAGTGGAGCACGTCGAACTGCGCCAGCGCGGCGCGGCGCTCCGCCACCATCACGAAAGCTCGGGCGAGGTCCGGCAAGTACGCCCACGCGTGCACGACGTCGGTGCGTCCCGGGTAGACCACGCGGCCCGAGCGCAGCGATTTCACCAGCATCCGGTCGAACCAGGCGCCCCGCCCGGGCCCGCCGAAGAAGTCGCCGGCGCGCAGCACCACCACGCGCAGACCGGCGCGCGCCGCCTTCCGCAGGGCCTGCTCCACTTCCACCCGCAGGCGGCCCTTGCGCGCGGTCGGCTCCTGCGGCGTGTCCTCCTCGAGCAGCGCCGGCATGCGTGCGCCGAAGTTGTACACGTTGCCGGGGAACATGAGCACGGCGCTCAAGCGCCGTGCAGTGTCGACGGCGCCCTGCGCCAGCAGCATGGAGTCGCGCTTCCAGCGCGTGTACGGTGGATTGGCGGCGTGCACGACCACGTCGGCCCTGCCGGCCTCTTCCGCCAGCGCTGCCGGATCGCCGAGCGCGGCGCGCACGAAGCGCACGCCGGGCCGGGCGTGGCCGCCGGGCTCGCGCCGCACGTGCGCGGCGACCTGCCAGCCCGCATCCGCGAACGCGCTCGCCAACACCCGTCCCAGGCGCCCGTTCGCACCGATGATCAGCACCGAGTTCGGCATCGCCGGTATTGTGCGCGAACCGTCCGGAGTAGACTATGCGCCCGACCCCACGCGCGCACCGGTGACCCCCATGGACGCTGCCCGACAAACCGAACTGCTCTCGCTGGCCGGCAAGTATCTCGCGGGAGGCGGCACCGGCCTGTTCGTCCTGCCGCCCGAGCTGAATCTGGTGGTGGCCCGCGGCCAGGGCAGCCGCGTGTGGGACGTGGCCGGGCGCGAGTACATCGACTACCACCTGAGCTCCGGGCCTGCGCTGCTCGGGCACGGCCATCCCGCCATCACCGAGGCGGTCAACGCACAGCTGCCGAAGGGCACAACTTACTTCTTCCTGAACGAACCCGCGATCCGGCTGGCGCAGCGCCTGGTCGAGGCCATCCCGTGCGGCGAAGTGGTGCATTACACCGGCTCGGGAACCGAAGCCACGTTCTACGCGCTGCGCATCGCGCGCGCCTGGACGCGGCGCAACAAGGTGCTCAAGTTCGAAGGCGCCTGGCACGGCATGCACGACTACGGATTGTGGGGCACGGTGCCCGGCGCGCCGTCGAACTATCCGCGCGCTGCGCCCGATTCCGTGGGCGTGCCGCGCGAGACCGGCGAGACGGTGCTGGTCACCCCGTTCAACGAAACGCAGCGCGCGGTGGAGATGATCGAGCGGCACGCGGGGGAGCTGGCGGCGGTGATAGTGGAGCCGCTGCAGCGCGTGCTGCAGCCCGAACCCGGCTTTCTGCAGGCGCTACGCGAGGTGACCCGCAAGCACGGGATCGTGCTGATCTTCGACGAGATCGTGACCGGTTTCCGCATCGCCTGGGGCGGCGCGCAGGAGCGTTACGGCGTGGTGCCGGATCTCGCCTGCTACGGCAAGGCGATCAGCGGCGGGTTCCCGATGGCGGCCATCGTCGGCAGCGCGCAGATCATGTCGGTGCTGGACGCGCGCAGCCGGCCGCGGGCCGAGGTGGTGTGGGCCACCAATACGCTCAACGGCAACCCGGTGGCTGCGGCCGCCGGCCTCGCGGCCCTCGACGTGCTGAGCCGGCCTGGCATGTACCAGGGCCTGCAGCGCACCGGCGCGCGCCTGCGCCAGGGCATGGTCGAGGCCGGAACGCGCCACGGCTTCGCCGTGCAGGCGCCGGGCGAGGATGCGGTGTGGGGCATCCGCTTCACCGATCGCCGGCCGCTGCGCACCTGGATCGACCTCACCACGCACAACAGGGACCTGGGCTGGCGCTGGGCCATCGAGCTGATGAAGCGCGGCCTGCTGGTCAATCCCAACGAGAAGTTCTACATCTCCATCGCGCACAGCGAAGCGGACGTGCAGCGCACGCTCGCGATCGTGGACGAGGCCTTCGCGGCGTTGCGCAAGCAGGGGTGAGCCAGGCGTAGGCAGCCCCATCGGTCACCGCGGCCGCTTCCGCCGCCGCAGCCGAAGCGCGGTCCGGCCTGCCCGCGGCGGCATACCCGGCGCGCGTCTGACGATTCTCTGACGTTTGGCGGCCCGCCAGCGCGCGGGCGTGTTTGGCATCTTCCTCGCTTCATCCGGTTTATCCGACTCCTTTCGAGGAACCCCGATGAAGCGTCACATCCGCGCAGCCGCCCTTGCCGCCTGCGCCACGGCCTTGCTGCTGCACACGGCCGCCGCATCCGCCCGCGCCACTCCGGAGCAGGTGGGCCAACAGATCGAGCAGGCGTTCAATGCGCAAGATACCGATACCCTGGTGCAGCTCATCGACCTGCAGGCGCTGAGCAGCGAGGTGATCAGCGATCTGGGCTTGAGCGTCGAGCAGGCAGCCAAGCTGCGCGAGGGCATGCGCAGGAGCCTGCGCACCAACATCGAAGCCGGCTTGCGCAACTTCGCGCAGCGCCAGGGCGTGGCCAAGTTCCTGCGCACCGGAAAGCAGGCCGGTAAGACCTACAGCCTGGTGCGCATGGAGTATCAGGCCGGGGACGGCGGGTTCGACTACGTCGAGTATTACGTGACGCCGGCCGGGCTGATCGAGGACTGGTACACGCACACCCGCGGCAGCCGCGCCAGCACCGCGATGCGCCTGGCGGTCTCGGCCATGCTAGACAAGGGCTCGATGCTCGCCGCGCTGTTCGGCGTGCGGTCGGTCGACGGCCAGGAGGTGGAAAGATTCCGCGTCTTCAGCCGCCATCTCGCCGCGGGGGACCTGCCGGCCGCCTACCGGGCCCTGGACGGATTGCCGGAGGGCTACAAGCGCACCAAGGATTGGGCGATGCTCAGGGCCAGCATCAGCAACCATGACGAGGCCGCCTACCGCAGTTCGCTCGCGCATCTGGCGAAGAACTTCGGAGACGACCCCAGCGTCCAGTTCATGCTGATCGACCATTACTTCTACGAGGGGCGTTTCGACCAAGCCTACAAGGCGGTGTCCGCGTTCGAGACGCACGTGGGCGAGGACGGGGTGACGAACTTCCTCAAGTGCAGCTGCCTGATTGGCTGGAAGCGCTACGACGATGCGGTCGCCGCCTGCCAGCGGGCGATCAGCGTCGAGTCCGACTTCAAATCCGGGTACTGGGGCACGGTCACCGCCGGCATCGAGGGCCGCAATCCCAAGGTTGCGCTGGCCGCATTGTCGGCCTACGAGCAGGCGTTCCAGGTGTCCTTCGACCCCGACGTGCTGGCCAAGACCGACCCGTATCGCACGATTGCCGGAACCCCCGAATTCGCGGCCTGGGCGAAAGAGCGCCGCTAGTCTCCCCATTTTCCCGCAATTCTGTTCCGGGGCCCGCAGCGCGGGCCCCGTTTCTTTTTGCATCGCAGCACCGCCGCCGGTCGCAGCCCGGTGGCGCTTCGGTATTTGCGGCGTTCCTGTATTGCCGGCGTTCCCGTATTACCATAGCGGTCCGCGCGGACGGCACCGTCCGGCGGCACCGCCCAATAACCAGAGACCTGAACGCGACGACGCGATGCACGCCGGCGCCCCGTCGGAAGCGGACACCTTCCCCAAGTTGCTGCTCGAGCACGCGCGCTTGCGCGGTGCGGCGACCGCCATGCGCGAGAAGGATCTCGGCATCTGGCAGGCCTGGAGCTGGAGCGAGGTGGCCGAGAACGTGCGCGACCTGGCCGGCGGCCTGAGCGCGCTCGGTCTGCGGCGCGGCGAGAATCTCGCGATCATCGGCGACAATCGCCCGCAGCTGTACTGGGCGATGAGCGCGGCGCAGGCGCTGGGGGCCGTTCCGGTGCCCCTGTACCAGGACGCCGTCGCCGACGAGATGGCCTACATCCTGGACGACGCCGACATACGCTACGCCGTGGTGGAAGACCAGGAGCAGGTGGACAAGCTGCTCGAGATCAAGCACCGCCTGCACAAGCTGGAAACCATCATCTACGAAGAGGCGCGCGGCATGCGCAACTACGCGCAGCCCTTCCTGCACCGCTACGCGGAGGTGCAGCGCCTGGGGCGCAAGCTGCATGAGGACCACCCGGCGTTCCTGCAGCGCGAGGTCGATCAGGGGGCCGGCCAGGACGTGGCCATCATGCTGTACACCTCGGGCACCACCGGCAAGCCGAAAGGGGTCTGCCACACGCACGCGGCGCTGATCACCGCCGCCCGCGGCGGCTGCGAGTTCGACCGGTTGGGCCCGGGCGACGAGGTGCTGTCCTATCTGCCGATGGCCTGGGTCGGGGACAACCTGTTCTCCTATGCACAGGCGATGGTGGGCGGCTTCACCATCAACTGCCCGGAGTCGGGTGACACGGTGATGACCGACATGCGCGAGATCGGCCCGACCTATTACTTCGCACCGCCGCGCGTGTACGAGAACCTGCTCACGCAGGTGATGATCCGGATGGAGGATGCCTCGCGCGTGAAGCGCGCGCTGTTCCACTACTTTCTCCGCGTCGCGCGGCGCTGCGGCGCCGAGATCCTGGATCGCGCGCCTGGCGTCTCCGTCATCGACCGCCTGCTGTACCGGGTGGGCAGGCTGCTGGTCTACGGGCCCCTGCGCAACGTGCTGGGCATGAGCCGCATCCGCGTGGCCTACACCGCGGGCGCGGCGATCGGTCCCGACCTGTTCCGCTTCTACCGGGCGATCGGCGTGAACCTCAAGCAGCTGTACGGCTCCACGGAGACCTGCGCCTACGTGTGCCTGCAACCCGACGGCAAGATCAAGCTCGACTCGGTGGGGCCGCCGGCCCCGGGGGTGGAGGTGCAACTGGCCGCCGACGGCGAAGTGCTGGTGCGCAGCCGGGCGATGCTCAAGGAGTATTACAAGCGGCCGGATGCGACCGCCGAGGTGTTCGACGACCAGGGCTACTTCCGCACAGGCGACGCCGGCTTCTTCGACCAGGACGGGCACCTGAAGATCATCGACCGCGCCAAGGACGTGGGCCGGCTGAGCAACGGCGCCATCTTCGCCCCCAACTACATCGAGAACAAGCTCAAGTTCTTCCCGCAGATCAAGGAGGCGGTGGCGTTCGGCCACGGCCGCGACGAGGTGTGCGCTTTCGTCAACATCGATCTGGGCGCGGTGGGCAACTGGGCCGAGCGGCGCGGGCTGGCGTACGCCGGCTACACCGACCTGGCGGGCAAGCCCGAGGTCTACGACCTGATCCAGGAGTGCGTGGAGAAGGTGAATGCGGAGCTCGCCGCCGACCCGATGGTGGCCGACTCGCAGGTGCACCGCTTCCTGGTGCTGCACAAGGAGCTGGACCCCGACGACGACGAGCTGACGCGCACGCGCAAGGTGCGCCGCAACTTCATCGCCGAGAAGTATGCGCCGCTGGTGGAGGCGTTGTATGCCGGCAAGCGCAGCTGCCACATCGAGACCGAGGTGAAGTTCGAGGACGGTCGGCGCGGCAAGATCGCGGCGGACGTGCAGATCCGCCAGGTGCAGACCTTCCCTTCGGCGCCCACGACCCCGGCGGTCACGCAGAGGAAGGCGGCTTGAGCGCGCAGCCTCCAGCCGGCGAGGCCCTGCTCGCCGTGGACGACATCTCGCTGTCCTTCGGCGGGGTGAGAGCGCTCGCCGACGTCAGCTTCGATGTGCGCCAGGGCGAGATCCGCGCGATCATCGGGCCCAACGGCGCGGGCAAGTCGTCGATGCTCAACGTGATCAACGGCGTGTACCACCCGCAGCAGGGGACGGTGCGCTTCCGCGGCGAGACGCGCCGCCGGGTCGATCCCCATCGGGCGGCCGCCAACGGCATCGCGCGCACCTTCCAGAACATCGCCCTGTTCAAGGGCATGAGCGTGCTCGACAACATCATGACCGGCCGCAACCTGAAGATGCGCGCCACGCTGTTCGAGCAAGCGATCTACGTCGGCCGCAACCGGCGCGAAGAGCTGGCGCACCGGGCGAAGGTCGAGGAGATCATCGACTTCCTGCAGATCGAGCACATCCGCAAGACGCCGGTGGGGCGCCTGCCATACGGGCTGCAGAAGCGCGTCGAGCTGGCGCGCGCGCTGGCGGCCGAGCCGACGCTGCTGCTGCTGGACGAGCCAATGGCCGGCATGAACGTGGAGGAGAAACAGGACATGTGCCGTTTCGTACTCGACGTCAACGAGGAGTTCGGCACCACCATCGTCCTGATCGAGCACGACATGGGCGTGGTGATGGACATCTCCGAGCGCATCGTGGTGCTCGACTACGGTCGCAAGATCGCCGACGGTTCGCCCGAGGAGGTGCGCGCCAATCCGGCGGTGATCGACGCCTATCTGGGCGTCGCCCACTGATTTTCTCGGCGCCTATGCAGTTCTTCTTCGAGGTGCTGATCGGCGGCCTGCTGGCGGGGGTGATGTACTCGCTGGTGGCGCTCGGCTTCGTGCTGATCTTCAAGGCCTCGGGCGTGTTCAACTTCGCCCAGGGCGCCATGGTGTTCTTCGCGGCGCTGGTGTTCGTCACGCTGCAGGAGAAGCTGGCGGCGCCCTTCTGGCTCGCCTTCGCGCTGACGCTGGCGGTGATGGTGCTGGTGGGGATCCTCACCGAGCGTGTGGTGCTGCGCCCGCTGGTCAACCAGCCGCCGATCTCGCTGTTCATGGCCACCATCGGCCTGGCGTTCTTCATCGAGGGCGCGGCCCAGCTGGTGCAGCTGTGGGCGTTCCGCGACATCAGCCCCCGGCCGCTGGCGCTGGGCTTCCAGGACGCGCCGTTCGACTGGCTGCTCGGCGAGTTCAACATGATGGTCAGCCGCTTCGACGCCTTCGCCGCGCTGGTGGCCGGCGCGCTGGTGGCCGCGCTGGCGGTGTTCTTCAACAAGACGCGGGTGGGCCGCGCGCTGCGCGCGGTGGCCGACGATCACCAGGCGGCGCTGTCGGTGGGCATCCCGTTGAAGTACATCTGGGCCATCGTGTGGTCGGTGGCCGGCTTCGTGGCGCTGGTGGCCGGGCTGATGTGGGGGGCGCGCAGCGGCGTCCAGTTCGCGCTGACGCTGGTCGCGCTCAAGGCGCTGCCGGTGCTGATCCTGGGCGGCTTCGAATCCATCGCCGGCGCCATCGTCGGCGGGCTGATCATCGGCGCGGCGGAGAAGCTGGCCGAGGTGTACCTCGGCCCGCACGTGGGCGGAGGCATCGAAGGCTGGTTCGCCTACGTGCTGGCGTTGCTGTTCCTGCTGGTGCGCCCCGAAGGCCTGTTCGGCGAGAAGCACATCGACCGGGTCTAGCGCACGCGTCGCGATTCATCGAGTCACGAACCACGAGTCACCAGTCACGTGTTCTACAGAGAAGCCGGCCAGTTCAGGACCAGCTACGCTGCCGACCAGCAGCTGTTCCCGATCCGACAGGACCGGCTGGCGCTGCTGGCGCTGCTGGCGCTGGCATTCGTCGGCGTGCCGCTCGCCGCCAACGATTACTGGTTCACCGCCATCCTGATCCCCTTCCTGGTGTTCGCGCTCGCCGCGCTGGGGCTCAACATCCTCACCGGGTACGCCGGGCAGCTGTCGCTGGGATCGGCGGCCTTCATGGCCGTGGGCGCCGTGGCGGCCTACAACTTCGAGCTGCGCGTGCCCGGCTTGCCGCTGCTCGCGAGCTTCATCCTGGCCGGAGCGTGCGCCGCGCTGGTGGGAGTGGCCTTCGGCCTGCCCAGCCTGCGCATCAAGGGGTTCTACCTAGCGGTGGCCACGCTGGCCGCGCAGTTCTTCATCCCCTGGCTGCTGGTGAAGGTGGGCTGGTTCTCGAACTACAGCTCCTCGGGCGTCATCACGGCGCAACCCATGGAGATCCTCGGATACGTGTTCGACACCCCGGCCGAGAAGTACCTGCTGGTGCTGACCGTGGTCGCCCTGCTCGCTCTGGCGGCGAAGAACATGGTGCGCAGCGCCGTGGGGCGCGCCTGGATGGCGGTGCGCGACATGGACGTGGCAGCGGAGGTGATTGGCATCCCCATCATGCGCACCAAGCTCACCGCCTTCGCCGTGAGCAGCTTCTACTGCGGCGTGGCCGGCGCGCTGTACGCGTACGCCTACGTCGGCACGGTGCAGCCCGAGGACCTCAACCTGGACCTGTCGTTCCGCATCCTGTTCATGGTCATCATCGGCGGTGTGGGCAGCATCCTCGGCTCGTTCCTCGGCGCGGCCTTCATCACTCTGCTGCCGATCTACCTGGAGGTGCTGTTGACCTTCCTGGCGCACGAGTTCAATCTGAACCTCGCGCCCGGAACCACTTCCATGGTGCAGCTGCTGGTCTTCGGGGCGTTGATCGTGTTCTTCCTGATCGTGGAGCCGCTGGGGCTGGCGCGGCTGTGGCAGATCGCCAAGGAAAAGCTCAGGTTGTGGCCGTTCCCGCACTAACGGGTTTTTCTCGATGCAATCAACAGGACGCCGTTGGAGGATGACATGAGAGCATGGAAGCTACCCCCGGCCGCGCTGATCGCCGCCGTGCTCGGCGCCGCGGCTGCGCTGCCGGCCGCCGCGCAGGCACCCGGCACGCAGTTCATCGGCATCACCGGCTATCGCGTTGGCCCCTACGGGGCCAACGGCGCGGCGTTCTTCAGCGGGTTTGTCGACTACCTGAGCCTGGTCAACGAGCGCGACGGCGGCATCAACGGCGTCAAGCTGTCGTGGGAGGAGTGCGAGACGGAGTACAACAACACCAAGGGCGTGGAGTGCTACGAGCGCCTCAAGACCAAGGCCGCCACCGGCCCGACCGCGATCCACCCGATGTCCACCGGCCTCACCTACAGCCTGATCGACAAGGTGCCGGTGGACAAGATCCCGCTGATCACCTTCGGCTACGGGCGCACCGACTCGGTGGACGGGCGCGTGTTCCCCTGGCTGTTCCCGCTGGTGTCCAACTATTGGGATTGCGCCACCGGCATCGTCCGATTCATCGCCGAGCGCGAAGGCGGCGAGGCCAAGCTCAAGGGCAAGAAGATCGTGATGCTGTATCACGACTCGGCTTACGGCAAGGAGCCGCACCCGGTGCTCGAGGCCGAAGCGGCCAAGCACGGCTTCGAGCTGAAGCTGATCCCGGTGCCGCACCCGGGCAATGAGCAGCAGTCGCAATGGCTGCAGATCCGGCAGTACCGCCCGGACTGGGTGATCCTGTGGGGCTGGGGCGTGATGAACGCCACCGCGCTCAGCACCGCGCAGAAGGTCGGGTTCCCGCGCGACAAGATGATCGGCAACTGGTGGTCCGGATCGGAGGTGGACACGGAAGCCGCCGGCGAAGCCGCCGCCAGCGGCTACTACGCGGCGAGCCTGAATCTGGCGGGACGCGACTTCCAGGTGGTGCGCGACGTGCAGAAGCACGTCATCGACAAGGGCAAGAGCCAGACGCCAGCGAAGCTGGTCGGCAGCGTGCTGTGGAACCGCGGGCTGGCGGCCGCGATGATGACGGTGGAAGCCGTGCGCAAGGCGCAGGAGAAGTACGGCAAGAAGCCGCTCGCCGGCGAGCAGGTGCGCTGGGGCATCGAGAACCTCGATATCGACGCCAAGCGGCTGAACCAGCTCGGCTTCGGCAGCATGGTGCCGCCGATCAAGGTGTCCTGCACCGACCACAGCGGCAGCGGGCTGGTGCGCTTCCAGCAGTGGGACGGCAAGCAATGGAAGGCCGTCTCCGACTGGATGAGCGGCGATCGCGCGATGGTGCGCAAGATGGTGGAGGACTCTGCTTCCAAGTACGCGCAGGAAAAGGGCATCAAGCCCGCCTGCCTCGCCGGTTGAACGCGGGTCGCGCAGCATGAGAGGGCGCCGCCTCTCTCCCTCTCCCCTTGCGGGAGAGGGTTGGGGTCAGGGGTTGAGTCTCCCCCCTGCGGGAGAGGGCCGGGG
>DATBMG010000095.1:0-4165 GCA_036554965.1 Burkholderiales bacterium | reverse complement strand
GTGGTTTGATCGCGATTCCCTATGAGCGCACGCACGGTCACTGGTCGCGCGTGCACCAGTTCGCGCTGGTCTACCTGTTCACGCCGTCCACGGATGTTTACAACTGTCCCCTGGCGATGACCGACGGCGCGGCGCGCACGCTGACGCATCACCGCAACAGCGCGCTCATCGACCGTGCCCTGCCGCATCTCACTGCGCGCGATCCGGCACAGTTCTGGACCAGCGGCCAGTGGATGACGGAGAGCACCGGCGGCTCGGACGTCGGGCTGTCGGAGACCGTGGCCAGACGCGACGGCCACGGCCGCTGGCGGCTGCACGGACGCAAGTGGTTCACCTCCGCGGTCACCAGCCAGATGGCGCTCACGCTCGCGCGCCCCGAAGGCAATCCCGCGGGAGGCAAAGGCCTTGCGCTGTTCTATCTGGAGACGCGCGACGAATCCGGGGCGCTGAACGGGATCCTGGTGCACCGGCTGAAGGACAAGCTCGGGACGCGCAAGGTGCCCACCGCGGAGCTCACCCTGGACGGCACTGTGGCCACTCCGGTCGCGGGGCTGGCCGGCGGCGTCAAGAGCATCGCACCGATGCTCAACATCACGCGCACCTGGAACGGCGTGTCGAGCATCGCCTACATGCGGCGTGCGATCGCGCTTGCACGGGACTATGCACGCCGGCGCCACGCCTTCGGCGCGCCGCTCGCCGACAAGCCCCTGCACCTGGACACCCTGGCCGGGCTGCAGGCCGAGTTCGAGGCCGCCTTTCATCTGGTCTTCTACCTGGTCGAGCTGATCGGCCGCGAGGAGACGGGCGCGCTGCGCGCCGCAGAGCACGATCTGTTGCGCCTGCTCACGCCGGTGGTCAAGCTCACCGCCGGCAAGCAGGTGGTGGCCGTGTGCAGCGAAGCGCTGGAATGCTTCGGCGGCGCGGGCTACGTCGAGGACACCGGTCTGCCGGCGTTGCTGCGCGATGCGCAGGTGTTGTCGATCTGGGAGGGCACCACCAACGTGCTGGCGCTGGAGACGCAGCGCGCCGCCGCAGCGGGCGCTGCGACGCAGGCGCTGACCGAGCTGCTGGGCGAGCTGAGCGCCTCGGTGCAGGAGGCACGCCTGGTGGCGCTGGTGGCAGCCGCGCGCCAGGCTGCATACCGCGCCTGCCGCTGGCTCGAGTCGGCAGCGGCCGATGCGGCGGAGGAGGGCGCGCGCCGCTACGCGCTCACGCTCGGTCGTTCGCTGGCGCTGGCGCTGCTCGCGCGGCATGCGCAGTGGGTGCTGGCCGGCAGCGGCGATCAGAGGCCGCTGGCCGCGGCTCTGCGTTTCGCGGCACACGGCGTGGATCTGCTCGGCGGCGAGGCGCCGTTCGCATCGCGCGCGCTGGCCATGGACGAGTGACGCCCCGCCCGGGGGCGCTGAAATCAGGCGCGCAGCCGATCGATCGCGGCCTTGAAGCGCGCCGCCGACTGCGCGACCTGCTCCGTGCTCGCGCCGGCCTTGTAGAGCGCCGAACCCAAGCCAAAGCCGCTGGCGCCGGCGCTCCAGTACGCGGCCATGTTGTCCACCGTGATCGAGCCCACCGGCAGCACCGGCGTCTGCCTGGGCAGGACCGCGCGTAGCGCTCTGAGCACCGCCGGTGGATTGGCTTCTGCGGGAAACAGCTTCAGCCCGTCGGCGCCCGCATCGAGCGCCGCGAACGCTTCGGTGGGCGTGGCGAAGCCGGGCAGGGCGGCCAGCCCGCGTGCCTTCGCCGCCGCAACCACCCGCGGGTCGGCGTGCGGCATCACGATGAGCCGGCCCCCGGCTTGCGCCACCGCGTCCACCTGCTGCGGCTCGATCACGGTGCCTGCCCCGATCAGCGCGCGGGAGCCGAGCGCGGCCGCGAGCAAAGCGATGCTGCGCATCGGCTCGGGCGAGTTGAGCGGCACTTCGATGACGGCGAAGCCGGCCTCGGCCAGGACAGTGCCGATGTCCACGCACTCGTCCGGGCGCACGCCGCGCAGGATCGCCACCAGCGGACAGACGGACAGGGCTTCCTCGAGGGGCGGCACCTTCACTCCCGAGGCAAGCCGCGCGCCAACCGGATCAAACCGCGCACCGCGGCATCCGGGTCGAGCGAGACGCTGCGCCGGCCGAGATGCTCCAGCGCGCGCCGGTAGAGCCGCTCCAACTCGGGCGAGCCGAGCAGGTACACCGGACTCTGCTCCGAATCGGGGATCGACAGCAGCTCATGCCCGATCAGGATGCCGGACAGGTAAGACGACGCCCCGGCCTCGGGCAGCTCGCCGAACAGGCTGCGCGCGCGCACACCGAACAGGTGATGCAGCACACCGCCGGCCGCGCGCGCGCGCTGCACGCCAGTGTCGAACCACTGCGCATCCGGCGCCGCGTCCGGCATCATGCGCCCGAGGATGCTGTGCGCTTTCATCACCGCGAACACCTCGCCGGTCATGTGCGTGCGGAAGCTGGCGATCTTCCCGCCGCGGATCTCGACCCATTTGCTGTGTGTTCCCGGCAGGCAGATCCAGGCGGCGTGCGGCAGCTCGTCGAGCACGCCCAGGATCTGCGTCTCCTCCCCGCGCATCACATCCGGCACGCCGTCGTCATCGCGGCTCGACAGCCCCGGCGCGAGCCAGGCGCTGCGCTGCGCGCCCCAGGTCACTGCCACCAGCCGTTGTGCGATGTCCTCCGGCGCGGCCGGGCAGGCGACGTAAGGCGCTTCCTTCCATCCCTGCCGGCTGCCGATCATGCCGCACATCACCACCGGTGCCTCGCCCGCTGCGAGCCAGTCCTGTACCTGGCTTTCCAGCGCCTGCGCGAAGCGGCCGCCTTCGACTTGCATGATGCCGAGCGGGGCGCTGCGCCGTTCGAGCACGGCGCCGTCAGCCGCGACGCGATAGGCGCGGAAGCTCGATGTGCCCCAGTCTACTGCAATCACTAGATCCGACCGAACTCCGCCAGCAGCTCCTCGAACGTCTTGCCCTGCCGGATGCGCTGGCGTGTGGCCTCCTCGCGCTCGGCCTGCTCGCGCGCGGCGGCGAGGACTTTCGCAAGCTCGGAGGCGGGCACCACGGTGACGCCGATCTCGTCGCCCACGATCACATCTCCCGGGTTCACCACGATGCCGCCGCAGGTGACCGGCACGTTCACCTGCACGTCGGCCTTGCGCCCGGAGAACATGGTATGGGTGCCGCGCGCGGTGACGGCGCGCGAGAACAGGAGGAAGCCGATGTCGCGCAGCTCGTCGGTGTCGCGGCAGGCGCCGTCGATCACTGCACCCTGCACGCCGCGGTTCTTGAACAGGCTGCCCATCAGGCCGCCGAACACCGATGTCTCGGTCTCCCCGCCGGCGTCCACCACGACCACGTCACCCGGTTGCGCAACGTGCAGAGCGAGCAACGGGTCCTGCAGGTCGCCGGGCGAGAGCTTCACAGTGAGCGCCGGCCCTACCGCCTTGCCGCTGAAGATCGGTTTCAGCGCGCTGTGCATCACGCCCCCGCGTTGCTGCACGTCGGCGAATACGCAGGAGGCGCTGTAGCACTTCGCGACTGCGCGCACTTGCTCCACCAGTCTCGGGTCGGGTCGCTGGAAGTCGTTCATCGGACGGTCCTGTGAAGGCAGAGGCTGCGCCGGTCACCGGCGCACGCGGCGCCGGTCTATTGCAGGCCGGTGATGTAGTGTGCCAGCGCTTCGATCTGCGCGTCGGTGAGCCCGCGCGACACGCTGGTCATATTGCCCGCGTCGTTGGTGCGGTTGCGGGCCCGGAAGTCCTGCAGTTGCTTGACGATGTAATCGTACTCCTGGCCGGCGGCGCGCGGAATCTCGTTCTGTCCCGAGAAGCCGCCCAGATGACACATGGTGCACAGCGCGGCGTCGGCCACGCGCTTGCCCTCGGCGACCTTGGCCGGGTCGGTGTTGAAGTCGCTCGGCAGATGCTTCTGCTTGGAGAAGTACTCGGCCAGATCGAACATGTCCTGCTTGGACAGGTTCGCCGCCATCGGGCTCATCAGCGGGTTCTTGCGGCGGCCCTCTTTGAAGTCCTTGAGCTGGAGGTAAGTGTAGCGGGCGGTCTGACCCGCCAGATCCGGGTAGGCCTGACCCTCCGGCGCCGCGCCCTTGGGCGCGTTGCCGTCGGCCCCGTGACAGGCGGCGCACACCTGCGCCTTCTGCTTGCCCGC
>DATBMG010000041.1:0-24439 GCA_036554965.1 Burkholderiales bacterium | reverse complement strand
CTTCATCATCGCGCTGTCTCTGATCGCCGTGGCTTACATCGGGCTGGTGGCGCTGGTGCAGAACGACATGAAGAAGCTGATCGCCTACTCGTCGATCTCGCACATGGGCTTCGTCACGCTCGGCATCTTCATCTTCGAAGCCATCGGGATGGAAGGCGCGGTGCTGCAGATGATCTCGCACGGCTTCGTGTCCGGCGCGCTGTTCCTGTGCGTGGGCGTGCTCTACGACCGCATGCACTCGCGCCGGATCGCCGACTACGGCGGCGTGGTGAACACGATGCCCGTGTTCGCGGCGCTGTTCATGCTGTTCGCGATGGCCAACTCGGGGCTGCCCGGCACCAGCGGCTTCGTCGGCGAGTTTCTGGTGACGCTGGGGGCGATGAAGGTCAACTTCTGGTACGCGGCGCTGGCCGGCAGCACGCTGGTCTTCGGCGCCGCCTACACCCTGTGGATGTACAAGCGCGTCGTGTTCGGGCCCGTGGCCAACCACCACGTGGCCGGGCTCAAGGACATCGGCGTGCGTGAGCGGCTGGTGCTGGCGCTGCTGGCCGCGGCCGTGCTCGGCATGGGTCTGTACCCCAAGCCGATGAGCGACGTGCTGCACATCTCGGTGGGGGATCTGCTGGCGCACGTCGCGCAGAGCAAGCTGTAGGATCCGTGACTCGTGATTCGTGACTCGTGACATGACCGTCGCCGGACTCAACCTGCTTCCCGCGCTGCCGGAGATCTTCCTGCTCGGCGCCGTGTCGGCGATCCTGCTGATCGACCTGTTCCTGGAGGAGGAGCAGCAGCAGTGGACCTACGGCTTGACGCTGTTCACGCTGGCCGGCTGCGCCATCGTCCAGGTGGCCACCGCCGGACCGCAGACCGGGTACGCGTTCAACGGCCTGTTCGTGGACGACCGCATGTCCGATGTGCTGAAGGTATGCGTGTACATCGCGGTGGCGGGCGTGCTGGTCTATTCGCGCGTGTACACGCGCAGCCGCCAGCTGATGCGCGGGGAGTTTTTCGCCCTGGCCCTGTTCGCCACGCTGGGCATGATGGTGATGATCTCGGCGTCGCACTTCCTCACGCTGTACCTGGGGCTGGAGCTGATGTCGCTGAGCCTGTACTCGATGGTCGCGCTGCAGCGCGATTCGGCGACCTCGACCGAGGCGGCGATGAAGTACTTCGTGCTGGGCGCCCTGGCTTCCGGCATGCTGCTGTACGGCATGTCCATGATCTACGGCGCGACCGGCAGCCTCCAGATCGCCGAGGTCGCGCAGCGCATCGCGGGCGGCGTGGCGCAGGGGCCGATCCTGGTGTTCGGGATGGTGTTCGTGGTGGCCGGCGTCGGCTTCAAGATCGGCGCCGTGCCGTTCCACATGTGGGTGCCGGACGTGTATCACGGGGCGCCCACCGCCGTCACCGTGCTGATCGGGTCGGCGCCCAAGCTGGCGGCGCTGGCGTTCATCCTGCGCCTGCTGGCCGACGCGCTGGGCGCCCCGCAGGTGATCGGCGAATGGCAGAGCATGCTGGCGATCCTCGCCTTCCTGTCGATGGCGCTGGGCAACATCACCGCCATCGCGCAGTCCAACATCAAGCGCATGCTGGCCTACTCGACCATCGCGCACATGGGCTTCCTGCTGCTGGGCGTGCTGGCCGGGACGCCAGACGGCTACGGTTCGGCGATGTTCTACGCGGTGGTGTACGTGCTGATGAGCCTGGGCGCGTTCGGCATGGTGCTGCTGCTCTCGCGCGAGGGCTTCGAGGCCGAGAACCTGGAGGACTTCCGCGGGCTGAACCAGCGCAACCGCTGGTACGCCTTCCTGATGCTGCTGATCCTGTTCTCCCTGGCCGGCATCCCGGTGATGGTCGGGTTCTGGGCCAAGCTCGCCGTCCTGCAAGCCGCATTCGCGGCGGGCTATCACGTGCTGGTGGTCGCGGCGGTGCTGTTCTCGCTGGTCGGCGCCTACTACTACCTGCGCGTGGTCAAGCTGATGTACTTCGACGAGCCGGTGGAGCACACGCCGATTATCGACACCGTCGAGCAACGCGCGCTGATGACGCTGAACGGGCTCGCCATGCTGGTGCTGGGCCTGGCGCCCGGCTGGCTGCTGACGCTGTGCCAGCGCGCGGTGCTGACCTCGCTGTGACGCGCCGCACGCTACCATGAGCTCCGACTTCAGCGAGAAGCCCCGATCCAGCAAGACGGTCTACGCCGGCCGGCTGCTGACGGTGAAGGAGGACGTGGTCGAGCTGCCCGACGGCGCCAACGCCACGCGCGAGTACATCCTGCATCCCGGGGCGGTGGTGATCATCCCGCTGATCGACGACAGCACGCTGCTGCTCGAGCACCAGTACCGCTATTCGGTGCGCAGTCATTTCCTCGAGCTGCCCGCCGGCAAGATCGAGGTCGGCGAGCCGGCGGAGGAGACCGCGCGCCGCGAGCTGCTGGAGGAAACCGGCTACGTGGCGCGCGACTGGCGCTTCCTCACCACGCTGCACCCCTGCGTGGGCTACTCCGACGAGCGCATCGAGCTGTTCCTCGCCCGCGGCCTCACCTTCGAAGGCCACCCCGGCGAGGACGACGAGTTCATCGAGACGGTGACCATGTCGATCGACGCCGCGCTGGCGAGGATCCTGGCGCGCGAGATCACCGAGGTCAAGACCATCCTCGGCGTGTTCTGGGCGGACCGGCTGCGGCGGGGATAGGAAGGCCCATCCAAGAGGTCTCTTTCGTATTCGTACATCGAATGTCCACCAGGCGGAGACCAAGCAAATGAAGTACAGCATGAGCAAGATCCAGCGTCGTGATGTTCTGAAGATCGGTTCGCTCGCGGTAGCGTCGATCGCGATTGCCGCGCGCATGGGAAACCCCGCACAAAGCGCAGCGCCGCACCTGGATGAAAAGGACGCGACGGCGCAGAACCTTGGCTACAAGCACGACGCAACCAAGGTAGACAAAGCGAAATTTGCGAAGTACAAAGCTGGCGAGACGTGTGCGAATTGCCAGTTCTATCAGGGGAAACCCGGAGCAACTTGGGGTCCGTGTCCGATCTTTGCTGGCAAGGAAGTGAATGCGAAGGGCTGGTGTTCCGCTTACGTGAAAAAAGCCTGATCGGTCGACCCAAGCTGGTAAGCCGCAAGTTGCGATCGGGGACAATGGCCCGCGCTTCGAGCCCCAGCCTGGGGAAACCGAAGAGGACCTGACCGCACGGGCCTGGCAGCACTGAGGGTGTCCGCCGAGGCGCCTGTGGTCAGGACGATCCCCTGGTGGAGATCCGCGGTGGTCCGTCTTCGCCTGAGCACGCTCGAAGGCAAGCTTGATCGGTCACGACCGCGGGCCCGATCGGCAGCGGCTGCCGACCACCTGCGTCAGTTGTCGTCGGGGTTCTTCAGGATCCAGTAGGGGATCGGGCCGGTCTTCACGACCGAGAGGTCGCTGCGCTGGCCCGCCCGCAGACCCTTCATCATCAGGGTGAAGAGGTCGGTGAGCAGCGGCCGCGCCTCGGCGAAGTAGGAGTGCTTGAGAAAGCTGATATCCACGCCGGTGGCGTCGATGGTCTCGATGCCGTCGAGCAGCACCGGCTGCGGTCGAGAATCGCCGAGGCGCTGATAGCCGTGCACTTTCTTCGACGCCGCCAGCGCGACATCCTCGGAGGAGGCGTAGAGCGTGATTGGCCGCTTCGCCTGCGCGAGAGCGGGGTAGATCTGCGTGCGAAAGATCTCGACATTGATATCGGCCGCCGAGAGGATGATCTCCTTCAGGCGGCTGCGGATCTCCGGTCTTTCATTGGCGAGCTGGGCGATGACCGCGGTGAGCGCGCGGTTCCCCATACTGTGCGCGATGAGGTAGACGTCCTGCGCGGCGGAGCGCTCGAAGAAATCCGTCAGGAACTGCCGCAGATGCGGGACTGTGAGTTGGATGCTTTCCTCGTCGTGCAGATACCCCGCGGTGGTGCCCTGCGACGGCCAGCTGTAGAACACCGGCACGCCGTCGAACCGCACGTCGTACGAGATCTGGGCCGTGCGCCGCGCAGCGTCCTCGAAGGTCACGTTGTAGCCGTGCACGAAGACGAACGCGCTCGCGCGCTTCGCGCTCTGGACCGCCTTGCGGAGATTCGCGAAATATAGGTCTTCCGGCTGCGGGCTCGCGCTCAGCAGGACGACGTGTTTTTCGGGATCCGGCCGGAATTCCAGCCGCCAGATCGAAGGCGATTCGAGCGCCCCGGGCTCATGGCGCCGCGGAATGCTCACTTCGCACACACCGTAGGAAAGGCCCGCGTTGTCCACGCCGAAGATCTCGGACGGGTTGCCGCTGCCCGTGCGATTGCGGTCGGTGGCGTAGTAAACCCGTACGACGGCGTAGTTCCTCGGCTCGCCGTTCGCTTTGGCCGGCGGTTCGCGGGAAGGCGGTGGTGTGGTTGCGCAGCCGTGCAGGCTGGCAACGAGCACAAAGACGGCCAGGAAGCCGCTCCGCAACAGCGGATGATCGCTCGGCAATAGCGTCAAGGAGGTGGTCCCCGGCAGGGTCGTCCAGCCAGGTGGTACGCGCGACGCCTTCGACGTCGATGTAGGCGCTTTGCGCGCCCGGGGTGTAGACGCCATGATGGACGCATTCTAGTAGCAACTCGTTCGGCTTGCTGGCGCAAAGCCAAGCCGTCCGGTCATGAGCTGAGTTTCGAGCGCAATCCGCTGCGGGCAACCGGCAAGTGACCCATCCCCGGCTGACGCTTCCCGAGCCGAGCCAAGGTGCGCTAACGGCCAGCTGCGTTCATACAGCCAAGTCGCCGATAACGGTCACTTAGCCTACCTGAGACAATGGCGAGTCAGTCCGGAAAAAAATTGAACCGACATAGAGGACGAATTAGTAGACCCCGGCCTGGTCTATACCGGGATCAGGCAATTGAACCGACATCGGCGTCGGCTAATTCAAATTGGACGGCGAGGACCTTATGCCAACTGAACGGGAGAAGATGCTCGCGGGTGACCTTTACAACCCAATGGATCCAGAGCTTGTCCGCTCACGCGAGCGCGCACGAGATCTGTGTCAGACCCTCAATAACACCCGGGAGTCTCAGCAGCAGGAGCGCCGCTCCGTCTTGATCGAGCTCCTTGGATCCGGAGGCGACACAGTTTGGATGCAGCCGCCGTTCTACTGCGACTACGGCACGAACATACATCTCGGCACGCGCGTCTTCTTCAACTTCAACTGCATCGTGCTCGACGTTTGCGAGGTAAGAATCGGTGACTACACGTTGTTCGGTTCTGGGGTTCAGATTCTCACGCCGCTACATCCGACCAATGCGGCCTTGCGTCGTCAGCAGGAATTCGGCAGAACGATCGAGATCGGAGCGGACGTATGGGTTGGCGCCGGCGCGCTCATCCTGGCAGGCGCTCACATTGGTGCGCGCTCAGTGATCGGCGCCGGCAGTATCGTGACGCGGGACATTCCGGCCGACGTCTTTGCAGCGGGCAATCCATGTCGCGTAATTCGCGAGATTGCGGAGTGACGTCGCCTTGCTTCAGTTCGAGCGGACGCGCTGAAGTACGCCGTGCAACACAACATTTGGAACGTCCGCTTAGGACGACTGGCTGTTTTTGGGTCGAAAGCGGCTCGGTCACATCACCGCCGCATTGCATTGCATATGCGCTCGACTCGCAAACTGCGGCAATGCGGCTTGCCAGCCTACTGCGCTTCGCGCAGGCCGCCGTGCTCCGGGGTCGCGGGCTCGCCGCTGGGAAGAATGATGCGCTCGGGCACTTCCTCCCACAGCGGCATCGGCCGGTGGAACAGGTAGCCCTGGCCGTAGAGCGTGCCCATCTCGTTCAGGATCCGCAGGGTCTCGCGGTTCTCCACCCATTCGGCCACCACCTGCTTGTTCAGGCCGCGCGCGACGTCGCACAGCGCCTTCACGAAGATGCGGTTGCCCTCGTCGGTGGCGAGGTCGCGCACGAAGCCGCCGTCGATCTTCAGGTAATCGACGTCGAAGCGCTTCAGGTAGTAGAACGAGCTGAAGCCCGCGCCGAAATCGTCCAGCGCGAAGCGGCAGCCCATCTGCTTCAGCTCGCGGATGAACTGCTGGGTAACGTCCACGTCGGACATCGCCGCCGTCTCGGTGATCTCGAACACCAGCTGCGAGTGGCTCACGTCGGACCCGGCCAGCATGTTGTGGAACTTGCGCACCCAGTGCTGATCCGAGATGCTCACCCGCGACAGGTTGACGAAGTAGCGGAACCTGGTGTTGCGCGTCTCCGGCGCGCGCAGATACTCGAGCAGGCGATCCACCACCCGCATATCGATCTCCTGCACCAGCCCCAGCGATTCGGCGTACTCGATGAACTGGCTGGGCAGGATCAGGTTGCCGCTGTCGTCGCGCAGGCGCACCAGGATCTCGCAGTGCACGGTGCGCAGGTCCGACAGCCGCACCACCGGCTGGAAGTACAGCACCAGGCGGTCGTCGTCCAGCACGTCGCGCAGCCGATTGGCCCATTGCACGCGGCTGTGGGTGCGCCGCAGGCTCTGCGCGTCCTGATCGTACAGCACGCAGCGGTTGCGGCCGCCGTCCTTGGCCTGATACATGGCGATGTCGGCGTTGGATAGCAGGCCGGCCACGTCGCTGCCATGGAACGGGTACAGCGCGATGCCGATCGAGGCCGTCAGGCTCGACATGCGCTGATGGCTGGCGGACTGGAAGCGATAGTGGCGCAGGCTCTCGAGCAGGTGGTCGCCCACCTTGGTGGCATTGCCGCGCAGCGACTCGGGCAGGTGCACCGCGTACTCGTCGCCGCCCAGCCGGAACACCTGGCCGTTGAACTGCTTCACCGCCTCCTTCAGCACGCCGCTCACGCCGACGATGAGCTGATCGCCCGAGCGGTACCCGAAGTTGTCGTTGACGTACTTGAAGTGGTCGATGTCGATGAACAGCACCGCGCCGACGTCGCCACTGGCGAGCGCCTGCTCGAGCGCGCGCTGCAGGCTGACGCGGTTGGGCAGCCCGGTGAGCGAGTCGTGGGTGGCGAGATACTCGATCTGCAGCGCGGCCTCGTGCTGCTCGGTGACGTTGCGGGCGGTGCCGCGGATGCCGCAGATCTGCCCGGCCTCGTCGTGCTGCACGCGCGCGTTGATGCCGATCCAGCGATCGCTGCCGTCGGCGGCGAGCAGGTGGGCGATCTGGTTCTTGACTTCGCCGCTCTTCTTCAGCGTGGAGAAGAAGCGGCGGTTGGAGATGTGCGAGGGGCGCGCCTCGAAGTCGAAGAAGCAGCGCCCGAGCAGGTCCTTGGGCGGGATGCCGAGCAGGTCGAAGGCGCCGTTGTTGAGATAGGTGAAGCGTCCCTGCGCGTCGGTGGACCAGATCAGGTCGTGCGAGGTCTCGACCAGGTCGCGGTAGCGGCTCTCGCTCTCCAGCAGCAGCTGGATGATGCGCCGCTTCTCGCGCAGGGACTTGCGCGCCGTGGCGAGCTGGTCCTCGTAGCTGTCCAGCGGCTGCCCCAGCGTCGAGCCGGCCAGGCCGTCGATGATTTCCCGCGAGTAGCGGCGATGCCCGCCCTCGGTGCGGCGCGCCACGAGGACGCCTTGCGCATCCCAGCGGCGCAGCTTCTGGACCGGCACCCCCAGCTTGGCGGAGGCCTCCTGGATGGTGTACTCGGACGCCGAGCGCGACATGAGCGTTTCCCCTTTTCTCCCCGGGCGGCCCACGCCGGGCGATCTTCGCGTCCCCCGGGCGACAAACCCCCCCCTTCAATGCAGCGACCCGCCGACGGTGATGTCGTTCTGGCGTGACACCAGGCGCTGCATCAGCTTCAGATCGCGGCCGCTCAAGCGCAGCGCGCAATCCGCCCACAGGTGCACGACGTCGAGCAACTCTTCGTGGGTCACCCGATTGATGCGCCGCCGCACCGCCGCCAGCCCCTGGAGGCCATTGCGGGTGCGCCCGAGGCGGCGCGTGAGAGCGCTCACTTCGGTCTCGCCAGCGCCGGCGTCCACCACGTGGTCGATGACACCGAGTTTCAGCATATCATCAGCCGAATAGGTTTTGCCACCCGACAACAGCTCCTCGGTGATACGCCGTCCCACGCGCCGATCGAGAAAGGAGTAGGCGCCCATGCCGGGAAACAGGTTGAACACGATCTCGGGGAAGCCGAAGCGCGCCTGGCGCTCGGCAACCACGATGTCGCTCGACAGAGCCGCCTCGAAGCCCCCGCCGAAGCAGTCGCCCTGCACCAGCGAGATCGTGATGATCGGCAGGTCGTGGCCGACGTAGTTGCGGTAGAGCACGTGGATGCAGGCCTTGCCGTATTCGACCAAGGCGCCGCGGTCCTGCCGCTCGATCAGCTGCATGAACAGCTCCAGATCTCCGCCCAGGTTGAACACGCCGGGCAGGTTGGATGCCAGCACTGTGTATTCGACCGGCAGCGCCTCGCCCAGGTGGGGAAGCCGCCCCTCGTGCTCGCGGATGAAGCGCGCACATGCGCTCAGCGCGCGCAGCAGCCCCGGGTTGAAGCTCGGGCGCGGTGCCGGCGTCCAGCGCACCCACAGCGCCTGCGTGCTCGCGTCATACTGTGCGCACAGCTGCTCGGAGAACGCGTACTCGGGCCGGTCGCCGGCACTGAGGTAGGGGCGGGGCTCCTGGGCCACCTGCAGCAGGGCGTGGGGAACGTGCATGTCCATGATTGAGTCTCCTCTGGTCGAGTTGGGTTGGATGCCGTTGTTGTATTCGGTCCCTACGAGGGCACGGTCGCGGGGCGGCTCGGTTCAATCTAGTGGGCCGTGACGCAAGGTGCAAATCTCACAAAATGAGAGATTCTCCCGAAATGAGAGATTCCTCAGGGACTGACGTCATCCGGCGCGGCTGCGGCACAATTCGCACATGAAGATCCTGCGTCTCGCTCTACGGTTGCTGTACCGCGTGCGCATCGAGGGGCATCCGCCGCCCGCCGGCGACACCCCGCGGTTGTACGTGGCGGCGCACCGCGCGCACCTGGACAGCGTGCTCCTGCCGCTGTTCCTGCCAGGCGCCCCGGTGGTGGTCGTGCCGCGCGAAGAGCTGCAATCGCTGCCGCTGCGTCTGGCGCTGCACGCCGTGCCGCATCTGGTGGCCGAAACGAACGATCCCGCCATGGTGAAGAAGACCCTGCGCCTGCTCGCCTGCGGGCGGCCGGTGCTGTTCTACCCGGAGGGGCGGCTGTTCGAAGCGACCGGCGTCATGAAGCACTACGGCGTGCCGGCGGTGGTGGCGGCGAAGTCGGGTGCGCAGGTCGTGCCGGTAGTGGTGCGCGGCGGCACCGGGGTGCGGCCCACGCGCATCGCATATCTGGGGCATGCCGGGCGCGTGGATCCGATGCCCGAGCGCTACAGCGGGCGCGCACGCCGTGCGCTCGTCGTGCAGCGCATGCAGCGCCTGCTCGAAGCGGCGATGGTGGACGCCCGCGAGCGGCAGAGCCTGTTCGACGCGTTCCTGGCCGCGCTGCGCCGCGAGGGCCGGCGCACGCGCATCGTCGAGGACATGAAGGAGCAGCCGCGCTCGTACCAGGAGCTGCTGCGGGGCGCGCTCGCCATCGGCCGCTGGATGACTCGCTTCACCGAGCCGCGCGAGAACGTCGGGCTGCTGCTGCCCAACGTCATCCCAACTGTATGCACCATCCTCGGGGCAATGGCGTTTCGCCGCGTGCCCGCGATGCTGAACTACACCGCCGGCCCGGTCGCGGCGCGCAGCGCCTGCACCGCGGCGCAAGTGCGCACCGTGATCACATCGCGCGCGTTCGTCGAGCAGGCCCGGCTCGACCCCGTGGTGGGGGCGCTGCACGGCGTGCGCCTGGTCTATCTGGAAGACCTACGCGCCGCGCTGACGCTGCGCGACAAGCTCTGGCTGATGGCATACGCGCAATGGCTGCCGAGGCACGCCACGTCACGCTGCGCGCCGCACGATCCCGCGGTGGTCCTGTTCACCTCCGGCTCGGAGGCGCGCCCGAAGGGCGTCGTGTTGAGCCACGACGCGGTCATCGCCAACGTCCGCCAGATTGGCACGGTGATGGATTTCACCGCGCGCGACACGATCCTCAACGCGCTGCCCGTGTACCACAGCTACAGCTTCACCGCCGGCCTGATGCTGTGCCTGATCAGCGGCACGCGCCTGTTCCTGTACATTTCGCCGCTGCGTTACCGGGCGATCCCCGAGATCGCCTATCGCCGCAACGTGACCGGGGTGTACGGGACCGGCACGTTCCTGAGCTACTGGGCGCGCTATGCCAATCCACTGGACTTCCGCACCGTGCGCTACGTGATCTCGGGCGGCGAGAAGCTGGGCGAGGAGGTGGCGCGGCTGTACCTGGAGAAGTTCGGCCTGCGCGTGTACGAGGGCTACGGCGCCACCGAGTGCGCGCCAGTGATCGCCCTGTCCACGCCGCAGTGCTACCGCCTGGGCACCGTGGGCCGGCCACTGCCGGGGGTGGCCACGCGGCTGGAGAAGCTCGACGGCATCGCGCACGGCGGCGTGCTGCACGTGCGCGGCCCCAACCTCATGCTCGGCTACTACCGCTTCGACAAGCCCGGCGTCATCGAGCCGCCGGCCTCGATCTTCGGAGCGGGTTGGCATTCCACCGGCGACGTGGTGGACGTCACCGAGGACGGGATCATCACCGTGGTCGGGCGCATGAAGCGCTTCGCCAAGATTGCCGGCGAAATGGTGTCGCTAGACACGATCGAGGAGATCGCGCTGCGGACCTCGCCCGCGCAGCGCCACGCCGCAGTGCTGCGCACGCAGGCCGCGGGCGGCGAGACCACGGTGCTGTTCACCACCGACGCGCGCCTCACCCGGCAGCAGCTGATGCAGACCGCGCGCGAGATGGGCCGGCCGGATCTCGCCGTGGCGCGCCAGATCTTCTGCATGCCCGATCTGCCGGTGCTGGCCAGCGGCAAGACGGACTACGTAACGCTGCAGGCCCTGGATCTGTCGGAGGCGGCGGCGAACGAGCCGGGGATGGTAAGGCAGGATCTAGGAGCTAGGAGCTAGGATCCAGGGAAAAGGCGCGGCTTCGCCGCACAACGCCCCCTAGATCCCAGATCCTAGCTCCTAGAGTACGTCACCCGATACACCACCCCCACCTGATCGTCCGAGATCAGCAGCGCACCATCGGGCATCACCAGCACGTCCACCGGCCGGCCCCAGGCGCGCTCGTCCCGCATCCAGCCCTGCGCGAAGACCTCGTACTTGTCCACTTTGTTGTCCTTCAGCGTGACCATCATCACCCGGTAGCCGTTCTTCTTCGAGCGATTCCAGGAGCCGTGCTGGGCGATGAAGATGCGGTTGCGGTACTCGGGCGGGAACATGCCGCCGGTGTAGAAGCGCAGCCCGTCGGGCGCGACGTGGCCGCCCTGTTTGAGCGCCGGCGGTGTGAACTCGGCGCAGGGGCGCTTGCCGCCCAGCTCGGGGTCCGGCGTGTCGCCCTGGTGGCAATAGGGATAGCCGAAATGCATCCCGGCCTTGGGCGCGTGGTTCAGCTCGTCGGCGGGCATGTCTTCGCCCATCCAGTCGCGCCCGTGCTCGTTGAACCACAGCTCGCCGCTCTCGGGGTGCCAGTCGAAGCCCACGCTGTTGCGGATGCCGCGCGCGAACACCTCATAGCCGCTGCCGTCCGGGTTGATGCGCGAGATCAGGGCGTACACGTCCGAGTCGGGCTCGCACAGATTGCAGGGCGCGCCGACCGGCACGTACAGCTTGCCGTCCGGGCCGAAAGCGATGAACTTCCACCCGTGGTGGAACTCGTCGGGGTAGCGCTCGGTCACCACCGCCGGCTGCGGCGGGCCGCGCAGCCGCGACTCGATGCCGTCGTAGCGCAGGATGCGGCCGACCTCGGCCACGTACAGGGCGCCGTTGTGGAATGCCACACCGTTGGGTGTGTTCAGGCCCTTGGCGAGCACCACGGTTTCGGCCTGACCGCCGGTGCGGGGAACCAGCGCGCTGACCGTCCCGCGCCGCATGCTGCCCACGAACACGATGCCGTTCGGGCCCAGGGCCAGCGAGCGGGCCTCGGGCACCTCGGCGTAGACGGCGATGGAGAAGCCCGGCGGCAGCGCGATGCGGTCCAGGGACAGGCGCTCGGCCAGGGCCGACGGGGCCAGCAGCAGCGACAGGACGGCCAGCAGCAGGCAACGGTGAGCCATCGACGTCTCCTATGTGCGCCCTTAAGGCGCGATTTAAGAACCCTTCCCCGCCTTCGGCGCGGCCAAAACCTTGAAAATCACCGGCCCATCCCCATGGTTGCCGACGGATAGTCAGCAAAGGGAGCATCGTCCATGTCGGAGACCACGACCCGGGAAACGCTCGGCTTCCAGGCCGAGGTCAAGCAGCTGCTGCACATCATGGTGCACTCCTTGTACTCGAACAAGGAGATCTTTCTGCGCGAGCTGATCTCGAACGCCTCCGACGCCTGCGACAAGCTGCGCTTCGAGGCCATGTCGGACAAGGCGCTGTTCGAGGACGACGGCGAGCTCAAGATCCGGGTGAGCTTCGACAAGGCCGCCCGCACCATCACCGTGTCGGACAACGGCGTGGGCATGTCGCGCGACGAGGTCGTCGCCAATCTGGGCACCATCGCCAAGTCGGGCACGCGCGAGTTCTTCGAAAGCCTGACCGGCGACCAGGCGCAGGACGCGCACCTGATCGGGCAGTTCGGCGTCGGTTTCTACTCCTCGTTCATCGTGGCCGATCGCGTCACCGTCGTCACGCGCCGCGCCGGCACGGGCGCCGAGCACGGCGTGCGCTGGGAGAGCGACGGGCAGGGCGAGTACAGCCTGGAAGCCGTGAACCGACCGCGCCGCGGCACCGACGTGGTGCTGCACCTGCGCGAGGGCGAGGACGAGCTGCTGTCGGGCTATCGCCTGCGCGAGATCGTACGCAAGTACTCCGATCACATCACCCTGCCCATCCTGATGCGCAAAGAGGAATGGGACAAGGACAAGTCCGAGCACGTGACCCGGGACGAGGAGGAGCAGGTCAACCAGGCCTCCGCGCTATGGGCGCGGCCGCGATCGGAGATCACCGAGCAGCAGTACCAGGAGTTCTACAAGCACGTGGCGCACGATTTCGAAGCGCCGCTCGCCTGGAACCACTCCAAGGTCGAGGGCCGGCAGGAGTATACGCAGCTGCTGTTCGTCCCCGCGCATGCGCAGTTCGACCTGTGGGACCGCGAGCACCGTCACGGCGTCAAGCTGTACGTGCGACGCGTGTTCATCATGGACGACGCCGAGCACCTGCTGCCCGCTTACCTGCGCTTCGTGCGCGGCGTCATCGACTCCAACGATCTGCCGCTCAACGTCTCGCGCGAGATCCTGCAGGAGTCGAAGATCGTCGAAAGCATCAAGGCCGGCTGCGCCAAGAAGGTGCTGGGGCTGCTCGAGGAGGTCGCCGACAGCGACAAGGACAAGTACGCGAAGATCTGGAAGGAGTTCGGGCGCGTGCTCAAGGAAGGCCCGGGCGAGGACTTCGGCAACCGCGAGCGCATCGCCAAGCTGCTGCGCTTCGCTTCCACCCACAGCGACAGCGAGGAGCAGACGGTGTCGCTGGACGACTATGTCGCGCGCATGAAGGAAGGGCAGGACGCGATCTACTACATCACGGCCGACAGCTTCGCGGCCGCGAAGAACAGCCCGCACCTGGAGATCTTCCGCAAGAAGGGCGTGGAGGTGCTGCTGCTCGACGAGCGCGTGGACGAGTGGCTGATGGCGAGCCTCACCGAGTTCGAGGGAAAGAAGCTGCAGTCGGTGGCCAAGGGCGACCTGGACCTGGGCAAGCTCGCCGACGAGCAGGAGAAAAAACAGCAGGAGCAGGAGGCCGGCGAGCTGATGGAGCTCACCGGCAAGATCGGCAAGGCCCTGGGCGACAAGGTGAAGGAGGTGCGGGTCACGCACCGCCTCACCGCTTCACCGGCGTGCCTGGTGAGCGATCAGCACGGCATGAGCATGAACCTCGAGCGGCTGCTCAAGGCCGCCGGCCAGAAGGTACCGCAAACCAAGCCGATCCTCGAGATCAACCCCAAGCATCCGATCGTGCACGGGCTCAAGGTCGAGGCGGACGACGCGCGCTTCGCCGACTGGAGCCACATCCTGTTCGACCAGGCGCTGCTCGCCGAGGGCGGTCAGCTCGAGGATCCGGCGAGCTTCGTCAAGCGCTTGAACGAGTTGCTGCTGCGGCTCGCGGCGAAACCGTGACCGCTCACGGCATCCCCCACCCCTCGTAGCGCCCGCCGTTCGCGGCGGCGAGCGACTGGAACTGCGCGCGCATCGCTTGCAGGGTCGGCAGGTCGACCGTCACCGTCTTGTGCGCGAACACGAAGTAGTCCGCGCCGCCGCCCGCGGGCTCGACCTTGCCCTTGAAGCCCTGCCCGGCGAGTTGGTTCCAGGCGCGCTGTGCGCCTTCCAGCGAAGGGAAATAGAACGCGAACTCGAGCAATTGCGGAGTGGATAGATCGACGCCCTGCGCGCGCAATTCGGCGATAGCCTCCCCGTCTTCGCGCGCCCCGCCCTGGCTCTGGGCGGGAGCGAGGCCGGACGCGCAGGCGAGCGCTGCGGACAGTGCGAGAGCCGGCCAGCGCCGGCGGCGGGTTGCGATCATGGATGATGCCCTCCGGCCTGTGATACTGTCTCTAGCCCGGATATTTCAGCGGGGCTAGCCCCGCAAACTACTCCCACACGCCCTCGCCATGCAACCTTCCACCACGGCCGTCCGGCCTGGCTTCGCAGGCGCGCTCTGGCGCTGGACCGATCGCAACATCCTGGAGTTGGGGCGCGAGATGCGTCTGTCGTATCTGCCGCCGCTGATGGTGTACGTGGCGGCAGGCATCTCCGGGCTCACCGCGATCGTGGGTACTTTTTTCATCAAGGAATACCTCGATCTACCCGCCGCGTTCCTGGCGGCGCTGGGCTTCTGGGCGATGCTGCCCTGGTCCCTGAAGATGCCCATCGGGCACCTGGTCGACCTGATCTGGCGGCACAAGGCGGGTCTGGTGTACCTGGGCGCAGGCCTGATCGCCGCGAGCCTGCTCATCATGGTCGGGCTGCTGGCCGATCCCGCGGCGATGCGCAGCGTGATGCGCGCCGAGGCATGGTTCGTCCTGGCCGTGCTGCTGGCGCCGATCGGCTATGTCGTGCAGGACGTGGTGGCCGACGCGATGACGGTGGAGGCGGTGCCGCGCGTGGACCAGAACGGCCGCCCGTTGCCGGACGATCAGCGCCGGCTCGCCAACACCACCATGCAGACGCTGGGCCGAGTGGCGATCATCGGCGGGGGCATCCTGGTGGCGGCCGCCAACGTGTACTTGTTCAGCGGCGTCGAGTCGATGAGCACCGAGCAGAAGGTGCAGGTCTATTTGCAGATCTACCTGCTCGCGCTGATCATCCCAGTGGTGTCGGTGTTCGGCACCGTGCTGGCCGGCGTCCTGCGGCGCCGCACGATGCGCCGCCTGGCGGCGCAGGGGTTCAGCGCGGAAGACATCGACCGGCTCGTGCATGGGGGTCACGTGCGCCCGCAGGTCAACTGGTGGATCCTCGGCGGCAGCCTGGCGTTCGTGGCGTTTTCCGTGGCGATGGGGCTGAGCAATTTCGCCTTCAGCCAGGAGGTGGTGTTCCTCGGATCGCTGGCGATCATCGTGTTCCTGATGACGCGCCTCACCGGCGAGCTCGACCCGACCGCACGCAACACGCTGATCGGCACCGCGATCGTCATCTTCGTGTTCCGCTCCATTCCCGGCCCCGGGCCGGGTTCGAGCTGGTGGGAGATCGACGTGCTCGGCTTCGACCAGCAGTTCCTGTCCAAGCTCGCGCTGATCACCAGCACGCTCACGCTGGTGGGCATGTTCGTGTTCCGGCGCTTCATGGCGGAGCATTCCATCGTTTACGTGATCGGTTTCCTCACCGTCGCCGGCGCGCTGCTGTTCCTGCCCAGCGTGGCGATGTACTACGGTTTCCACGAGTGGACCGCCGCGCATACCGACGGGGTGGTCGACCAGCGCTTCATCGCGGTGCTCAACACCGCGATCGAGTCGCCGCTTGGCCAGATCGCGATGATCCCGATGCTGGCCTGGATCGCGCACTCCGCGCCCGACCGGCTGAAAGCGACCTTCTTCGCGGTGATGGCGGCGTTCACCAACCTCGCGCTGTCGCTGTCCCAGCTCGGCACCAAGTATCTGAACCAGATCTACACGGTGACGCGCGAAGTGAAGGACCCGCTCACGGGGGCGGTCAAGGTCGCTGCCGACTACAGCCAACTCGGCCACCTGTTCATCACCGTGCTGGTGATCGCCGTGGCGGCGCCGCTGGTCGCGATCCTGTTCGTGAAGACCACCCGCTTCAAGAGCGCGTGAGCGCCCGGGCTTGTGGCGGTTGCGTCGATGCACTAAGTTGGAGGGTGTGGCTTCTAAGGGAGGAATGCCATGACCTGTTCGCGCGGACGGCGCGTCGAATGGACGCGCCGCGAGTTCATGCTCAACATGCTGGCGAGCGGGTTCGCCGTGGCGACGCGACCGGTGTCGGCGCAGACCGTGCTCACCGACGTTAAGGGCCTGACCGCGGGGGAGATCGAGTTCTCCACGCCGGACCGGCCGATCCCCGCCTATCACGCCATGCCCGCCACCGGCGGGCCGTTTCCGATCGTGTTGGTGGTGCAGGAGATCTTCGGCGTCCACGAGCACATCCGCGACGTCTGCCGGCGGCTGGCGAAGGTCGGCTACCTCGCCATCGCGCCCGAGCTGTTCGTGCGCCAGGGCGACGTCTCAGCGCTGACCGATATCCAGCAGATTCTCAAGGATGTGGTCTCCCGGGTGCCGGACAAGCAGGTGATGAGCGATCTGGACGCGGCGGTGGGGTGGGCCGCGGCGCTCGGGCGCGGCGATCCGGGCCGGCTGGGCATCACCGGATTCTGCTGGGGCGGCCGCATCACCTGGATGTACTGCATGCACAACCGCACGGTGAAGGCGGGCGTGGCCTGGTACGGGCGCCTGGTGGGACAGGAAACGGAGCTCACCCCGCGCCACCCGCTGGACATCGCCGCGAAGCTGAGGGTGCCGGTGCTCGGCCTGTATGGCGGCGCGGACGCCGGCATCCCGCAGGACAGCGTGGTGCGCATGCGCGAGGCGCTGAAGAAGGGCGGCAGCGCATCGGAGATGTTCGTGTATCCGGACGCACCGCACGCTTTCTTCGCCGACTATCGGCCGAGCTACCGCAAGGCGGCGGCCGAGGACGGCTGGGAGCGCATGCTCGCCTGGTTCAAGAGCCACGGCGTCGCGGCGCCGGCGGTGGAGGGATGATGCACGCGTGACTCCTTACAAACGCACCCTGGGAGGACTGGAATGAATCGCACCATCGACGCTGGCGTCGCGGCGCGCATCGGCACCTACAGCGACGCGGTGGAGATCGCTCCCGGCAAGCGCCTGTTGTTCGTGTCCGGCACCCCGGGCATCGATCCCGTGTCGGGGCAGCTGCCGGAGAGCTTCGTCGCGCAGGCCGAGCTGGCCTGGCGCAACGTGCACACCATCCTGGCGCAGGCCGGGATGGGGGTCGAGGACATCGTCAAGCTCACCCAGTACCTGGTGCGCCGCGAGGACCTGGCGGACTATCGCGGCATCCGCTCGCGCAACCTGCGCGAGCATCGTCCGGCCTCGATGCTGTCGTTCGTGGACCAGCTGGTGTGGCCGAACATGCTGATCGAGCTGGAGGTGGTTGCGGCACAGTAGCCCGGCTCCCTCTCCCAGCAGAGAGAACGGTCACTGATACCGCAGGGCCTCGATCGGTTTGAGGTCCGCCGCCTTGCGCGCGGGATAGAAGCCGAAGAACACGCCCACGGCGGCGGCCACCAGGAACGCCAGTCCGATCGCCACCGCGGTGACCACCACCGTCATCTCCGTCACCCGGCTCACCAGCAGCGCCGCGGCCACCCCCAGGATCACACCGATCAGGCAACCGATCACCGACACGATCAGCGACTCCAGCAGGAACTGCAGCAGGATGTCGCGGCGGCGCGCGCCGATGGCCATGCGGATGCCGATCTCGCGGGTGCGCTCGGTCACCGACACCAGCATGATGTTCATGATGCCGATGCCGCCCACCACCAGCGACACCGAGGCCACCGCGCCCAGCATGACGGACATCACGCGCGTGGTCTGCGCCTGCACGTCGGCCACCGCGCTCAGGTTGCGGATGGTGAAGTCCGCCTCGCCCTCGGGCGAGATGCGGTGCCTTGCGCGCAGCAGCGCGTCGATCGCGCGCTCGGCGCGGGACATGGCCTCCTCGGACAGCGCCTTGACCATCATGAAGCGCACCGTGCCCGGGAACGGCGAGCCGTACAGCTTGCGCTGAGCGGTGGTGAGCGGGACCAGCACCGTGTCGTCCTGATCGCGCCCGTCGAAGCTCTGTCCCTTGGGGGCGAGCACGCCCAGCACCAGGTAGGGGCTGTTGCGGATGCGCACGGTCTTGTCCACCGGGTCTTCGTCGCCGAACACCTGCTTCACCACGGTCTGCCCCAGCAGCGCCACACGCGCCACCGCGCGCAGATCGGCCTCGGTGAACGGTTGCCCGGCCACCAGGCGCCACTCGCGCACTTCCAGGTAGCTGGGGGTGACGCCCATCACCTGGGTATTCCAGTTGGCTGCACCGTACACCAGCTGTGCGTTGCCGAACTGGGTGGGGGCGACCGCCGCGACGCTGGACAGCTCGGCGATCGCGTCGGCATCGGCCAGCGTCAGGGTCGGCGCGGTGCCGCTGCCGCTGCGCGCGCCGCCGGCGGTGGTGCCGCCGGAGAGCACGATGAACAGGTTGCTGCCCATGGTCGCGACCGCTTCGCGCACCAGCGTCTGCGCGCCCTGGCCGATGGCCATCATCAGCACCACGGCGCCCACGCCGATGACCAGCCCGAGCATGGTGAGGAAAGTGCGCAGCCGGTTGGCGCCCATCGCGCTCCAGGCTTCGCGCAGCATGCCGGCGATCATGGCAAGGCCCGAGACGCGAGGCCGGCGGCGGCCGGGATCTGGTCGCTGTCGACCACTCCGTCCACGAAGTGGATCACGCGCTTGGCGAAGCGCGCGATGTCCGCTTCGTGCGTGACCAGCACCACGGTGGTGCCGTGCTCGGCGTTGAGGCCGGCGATGAGCCGCATGATGTCGTGGCTGGTCGCGCTGTCGAGGTTTCCGGTCGGCTCGTCGGCGAGCAGCAGCCTGGGCGAGTTGACCAGCGCGCGGGCGATGGCCACGCGCTGCTGCTGGCCGCCGGAGATGCGGCTGGGCAGATAGCCGGCGTAGCGTTCCAGGCCCACGCGCGCCAGCAGCTCGCGCGCACGCTGCTCGCGGCTGCGCACCGGCACGCCGGCATACAGCAGGGGCAGCGCGACGTTGTCCAGCAGCGTGGCTCGCGGCAGCAGGTTGAAGCCCTGGAACACGAAACCGATGAAGCGGTTGCGCAGCCGCGCCAGTTCGTTGCCCGACAGGCGCGAGGTGTCGTTGCCCTGCAGGAGATAGCGCCCGCTGCTCGCCACGTCCAGGCAGCCGAGGATGTTCATGAAGGTGGACTTGCCCGAGCCCGACGGCCCCATCACCGCGACGAACTGGCCCGGTTCGATCCTCAGGCTGACGTCGCGCAGCACCGGCTGCGGACCCGCGTCGGTCTCGTACTGCTTGTGCAGGTGCTCGATCAGGATCAGCGGCGTGCTCGCCGCGGCCGCGCGATCCATCAGAAGCCCCGGATGCGGAACGGCTGGCCGGTGCCGGACGCAGGCTTGCGCTCGGCGGTCAGCTCTTCGACCACTACTCGGTCGCCGGCCTTCAGCTCGCCCTCGGTCACCACGGTCGAGCGCCCGTCCGAGATGCCGGTGCGCAGCGGCACGCGCACGATCCCTTCGCCGCGCAGCACGTACACCGCCGCCTCGCCGGGGCGCCGCGCTTCCCGGCGCCGCGGGTCGTTGTTGCCAGCCGCGGCCGCGCCGGTGCCGGTCTTGGCCTCGCTCGGGCGGAAGCGCAGCGCGGCGTTCGGCACCAGGACCGCATGCTCGACCCGGTCGGTGACGATGCTGAGATAGGCCGTCATGCCCGGCATCAGCGACAGGTCCGGATTGCCGACTTCCACGACCACGTTGTAGGTCACCACGTTCTGCTGCGTGAGCGGCGCCAGCCGGATCTGGTGCACCCGCCCCTCGAAACGGCGCTCGGGGTAGGCGTCCACGGTGAAGCGCACCGGCTGGCCGACCTCGACTTTGCCGATGTCGGCCTCGGCGACGTTCGAGTCGATCTGCATGCGCGACAGATCGCGCGCGATCTTGAACAGGGTGGGTGTCTGAAAGCTTGCCGCCACCGTCTGGCCCACGTCCACCTCGCGCGACACCACCACGCCCGACACCGGCGAGCGGATCACGGCGTAGCCCAGGTTGGCGCGGTCGCGCGCCAGCTTGCCCTGCGCGGTGCGCACTTGCGCCTCGGCCGCCTCGCGCGCCTGCACGGCTTTCTCGAACTCTTGACGCGACACGTACTCCTGCGCGTGCAGCTCGCGCATGCGCGTCTCCTCCTGGCGGGTCAGCCGCAGCGTGGCTTCGGCGCTGGCCAGCTCCCCCGAGCTCTGCTCGACCGTGGCGCGCAGGGTGGTCGGATCGAGCTCCAGCAGCATCTCACCGGCCTTCACCCGGTCGTTGAAGTCGGCGTGGATGCGCAGCACCGTGCCGGACACCTGGGTGCCCACGTTAACCAGTCCGACCGGGTTGACGGTGCCGTTCGCGGTCACCGTCTGCGTCAGGTCGCCCGTGCTAACCGCCTCCAGCTGATAGCGCTCCTCGAGCGGCTGCTCGCGCCATTTCTGCCACCACAGGACGGCGGCGACGCCGATCGCGAGCAGCAGCAACGCGACGGCGGCACGCCGGAGATAGGATTGCAGCCTGATCATCGCGGGGCGGGGGCGCTCGCCTGGGACAATTGCGCCACCAATGCCGGATCGAGCACGCCCACGGCGCGCGCCAGCGCCGCCTTCGCCACGTTCCAGCGCAGGCGCGCCTCGATGCGTTGCACCAGCGCGGCGGACAAGGCGCTCTGCGCGTTGAGCAGGTCGATGACGGTGCCCACGCCCGCGCGATAGCGCGCCAAAGCCACGTTGTAGGATTCCTGTGCGCTCTCGACCAGGTCGTTCGCGGTGACGAGCGACTGGCCCTCGGTACGCAGGTCCTGATAGGCGCGCCACACCTCGAGCGCGACATCGTCCGCCAACCGATCGCGCGTGGCCGCCTGCTCGAGCACCTGCTCGCGCGCCTGCTGGATACGGTAAGTATTGAAGTAGCCGGTGAAGATCGGGATGCTGACCGACAGCCCGATGGCTCCCGACACCGGGTCCGGGCCCGGGTTGCTCAGCGTGGCGCCCGCCGAACCGAACAGCGACACCGTGGGCTTCGCCGCCGACTGGCGCACGCGCACGTTCGATTCGGCGGCCCGCACGCGCGCTTCCGCCGCCGCCAGCTCGGGGCGCTGGGCGCGCGCCGCTGCAAGCAGCTCACCCATCGAGCGCTCGATCGCGCGCTGCGCCTCCAGGTCCGGCGGCGGCGCGATCACGAGCGGCCGGTCCGGTGATATGCCGAGCACATTGGCCAGCACGCCCTGCGAGCGCGCCGCTTCTCCCTCCGCCTGGGTGCGGTTGAACACCGTCTGCGAGTACGCCGTCTGCGCCTGCAGCACGTCGGCGCGCGTGGCGCTGCCCGCGCGCAGCCGCGCCCGCGCCGCTTCCAGGCTCTGCAGCGCCGACTTCTCGGCGGCGACGGTGGCATCCACGGCCTCGCGCGTCGCGAACAGCAGGTAATAGGCGGTGATGGCATCCAGCATCACCGTCTGCAGCGTTGCGTTGTGCGTCCAATTGGCCGCGGCCAGCGAGTCGGCCGCCAGCGCGATCGCGGCGTCGCGGCCGCCGAAGTCGAACAGCAGCCAGCTGAAGCCGACGCTGGCGGGAAGCAGGGTAAAGCCCTGCGGGTCGTCGATGTTGCGCACTTCGCGGCGTTCGAGGTCGATCAGGGCGTCCACGGTGGGCAGGCGCGCCGAGCGCGCCACGCCGACCTCGGCCGCCGCCTGGCGGGCGATCGCCCAGGATTGGCGCGTGCGCGGGTTATTGCACAGCGCCAGGTCGATCGCCTCGACCAGGCGCAGCGTCTCCGGCAGGGCCACCGCATCGGGGCAGGGCGCCGGACCGGCCGGGCCCGACCAGAAGCTGCTCGGCGCGGCGGGAAGCTGCTTGCGGGTTTCGAACGGGTCGGCGCCCCGCTGCCCGGGGGCGGCGGCGGGCGCCAGGGCGAGCAGCAAGGCACAGGCGGCCCGGCCGGGTGCGAAGGGAAGGGGAGGCATCTTGGGCAGGGGTTCCGGAACGGACCGCCACTAAGCTGCGACCGTCGTCCCGGACAATCGTTGCATGCGCATGGAATCCTGCAGGCCCCAGGGAGGCCGAACCGGCGAGGCGATCCGCGTGGCCAGCGCGATCAACGCGCCAACAGCGGGGGCCGTGCACACGGCGTGCCCCAGCGCGCGGCGTTACAATTGCGCTTCGCTCGACCGGGGAGGTGGACAGCACGTCTCGTGCCATCGCCCGGCCGCCCCCGGCAGTGCCGCCGGCGCCTGCCGTGGAGGACGATCATCCGACTCCCCACGACAACCAGGAGGAACCCATGGCTTTGCGAATCGGAGACGAAGCACCCAACTTCACTGCGCAGACGACCGAAGGCAGCATCGACTTCCACAAGTGGATCGGCGACGGCTGGGCCATCCTGTTCTCGCATCCCAAGGACTTCACGCCGGTGTGCACCACCGAGCTGGGCTACATGGCGCGCCTGAAGCCACAGTTCGACAAGCGCAACTGCAAGGTCATCGGCCTGAGCATCGACCCGGTCAGCGACCACGAGAAGTGGGCCAAGGACATCCAGGAGACGCAGGGCTACGCGCCCAATTACCCGCTGATCGGCGACGCCGACCTGAAGGTGGCGAAACTCTACGACATGATCCACCCGAACGCGAGCGGCGAACAGAAGCGCACGGCCGCGGACAACGCCACCATCCGCTCGGTGTTCGTGATCGGGCCGGACAAGAAGATCAAGCTGATCCTGACCTACCCGATGAGCACCGGGCGCAACTTCGACGAGGTGCTGCGCGTGCTGGACTCGATGCAGCTCACCGCCAAGCACAAGGTCGCCACGCCGGTGAACTGGAAGCAGGGCGAGGACGTGATCATCGTCCCGTCGGTGCCCGACGAGGAGGCGAAAAAGCAGTTCCCCGGCGGGTGGAAAGCGCCCAAGCCGTACCTGCGCATCGTGCCGCAACCCAAGTAGGGTTGCTTGCTATTAGCCTCCTTCGCAACGAGCGGCGGAAAGTGGGGATGCTTATTCGACCACCCCGAGCCGCCCGTTGTGCGAGCCCATGTACCACAGGCGGCCGCCGGCATCCACGATCATCTTGCGGATGCC
Organism: Burkholderiales bacterium; assembly: GCA_036554965.1. GTDB lineage: Bacteria > Pseudomonadota > Gammaproteobacteria > Burkholderiales > SHXO01 > SHXO01. The sequence goes on along the minus strand of DATBMG010000041.1, from coordinate 998 downwards.
GGTGTTGCGCGAGGGCAGCGCGATCGTGCGCATCTGCCCGGTCTTCGGGTCCAGGCGCACCACGGTGTCGGTGTTGATCTCGTTCACCCAGACCAGGCCCGAGCCGTCGATGGTCACCGCGTAAGGTCCGCCACTGTGGCCGGCCGGCAGCGCGTATTCGCGGATCGGCTTGCCTTGTGCCGGGTCGAAGTGCAGCAGCTTGCCGTTGCCGAACAGCGAGACCCACAACGTGCCGTCCGGGGCGGTGGCCATGCGCCGCGGCGCGCTGCCCGCGCCGGTGTCGAACTCGCTGATCTTGCCGCTGCGCGGATCGATCTTACCGAGCTTGTCCGCGCCCATGCGGCAGAACCAGACGTTGCCCTGGCGGTCGAGGGCGATGCCGTACGGCCGGCCGTCGCTCTCGTATTCGGTGATCTTGCCCGAGGCGGTGTCCAACCGGCCTACGCGCCCGCCGTTCTGCACCGTGAACCAGATCGTGCCCTTGCCGTCGGTGACCAGCGTGTGCGGATCTCCGCCCGAAGGCGCCTTGTACGCGGTGACCTTGCCGGTCTTCGGATCCAGCATGCCGATGGTGCCGTTGCCGTTGCCCGTGTACCAGACCTGACCCTGGGCATCGACCAGCAGCCCGTGCGGCTTGGCCCCCGGGGGCAGGTCCCATTCCTTGAAGGTTTCCGACTTCGGCTCGAAGCGGGCGATCTTGTTCCCGTACATGACGGCGATGTAGATCGCGCCGTCCGGTCCGGGCGCGGGATCGCGCGCGAACTGCGGCGTGGGCACGGGCCACTCGCGCGCGTTGCCGGCGAAGGCCGGGTTGCTGCCGGGCTGCACGGTGTAGTCGGAGCCGCCGGCCACGGCGGTGCCCGGCAGCAGCAGCGCCAGCAGCGCGAGCGCGCACGGGCGCAGGCGGAATGTCACTTGTGCCTCCACTTCGGCGGGCGTTTCTGCATGAATGCGTCGATGCCTTCGCCCACGTCCTCGGCCATCATGTTGCAGGCCAT
>DATBMG010000009.1:0-11917 GCA_036554965.1 Burkholderiales bacterium | reverse complement strand
GTGATGGAGATCGCCAGCGCCGAGAACGCGCCGTTCGCGGTGTTCGCGATGTTCGAGCGCATCGAGCATCCAGCGCGCGGGCGCAATGGCGGTCACGACGGCGCGCCGGGGCGTGTGTCGCTGGCATCGGGCCAGGCGCTACGCGGCAAGGGCCAGCAGACGATTTCGCCCAACGAGCGGCTGCGGCTGGAGCTACCCGGAGGAGGTGGCTTCGGCGATCCGCGCCAACGCGATCCCGAGAAGGTGAGAGCCGACGTGCGCAATGGGCTGGTGTCGGCGGACGCGGCGCGGCAAGTGTACGGTGTGATCGTGCCGCGGGAGCGCGAACCATGACGTCCATGCGTGCGCCCCCTGCTCCACCGACCCGCCAATCCGAGCGAGATTGACGCAGGTCAAAGCCTGCCCGGGGCTATGGGGGTAACAGATGACTATGCGCTCCCCCAGCTTCGTGCTCGTCCTGGGTCTCGCCTTCCTGGGGCTCGCCCTCGTGACGACGCCCGCCCTGTCCGACAAACGCGTCCTCCAGGGAAAGCTGGTGTTCGTCGACGCGCAGGACCGGCAAGCTCCGGCGGTGGGGTTGGACATCGTCTGCGAGGAGACGGGAGAGTCCGACACCACCGGGACGCGCGGCCTCTTCAAGATCCCGCTCCCGGACGTGCTGCTGCCCGGCGATCGCATCACGCTTCGAGTCCACCGGACGCATTGGCGCATATGGCAGCCGCCGGCGGGAGAGGTCGCCGTCCCGGCGAGAGCTCACGAGAAGAAGGTGGTGACGGTCAAGCTGCTCGAGGCGGGCGCAACGCGTCTTCTGAACGAGGCGGCTGTGGAGCGGCTGCTCCTGGACGCCGCGAGCAAGTCTAAGGAGCAGGTCGAGGCCGGCGGTCGACCGGCAGAGATACAAGTGCGCCGCTATCTTGACGAGTGGGCGATGCAGTACGGCTTCGCCCGGGAAGAGGTCGAAGCGGAAGTCGACCGCTGGATCGCCGCCGCGCGAGCCAACTCGGACGATCCGCGTCGGCTCGCCCTGGCGGAGTTCGCGAAGAACGACTTCGAACGGGCCAGCGCCCTGGCTGCGCAATGGGCCGCATCCGCCGAGCGAAGGCAGCGCCAGGTCGGAACGGGGAAACAGACAGCCAGGTCCGACGCCGTCCAGGCGTATCGTCTTGCCGGCGACGCCCAGTACAACGATTACCGCTTCGAGACCGCGTTGGAGTTCTACCGAAAGGCGCTCGCCCTGTCGAGCGCGAGACACTCGCCGACGACGTGGGCGGCGATACAAGACGACGTCGGGAGGGCGGCCTGGGAGCTCGGCACGCGCGCGCAAGGCGAGGCCGCGTGGCGGCACCTGGATGAATCGATAGCCGCTCACCAGGCTGCACTCCAGGCGCGCACGCGCGCGCTGCCGCAGCAGTGGGCGGGTAGCCAGAACAGTCTCGGACGCGCGCTGCAACAGCAGGGCAGCCGCAACCGGAGCGAGGCGGGCCAGGTGCTGCTGGCGCAGGCGGTGGAGGCCTATCGCGCAGCGCTCGAGGTGTACACGCGCCCACGCTCGCCGCAGCGTTGGGCGACGATCCAGAACAGCCTCGGCAGCGTGCTGCAGGAGCGAGGCAACCGCAGCCCGGGCGAGGCCGGTCGGATGCTCCTGGTGCAGGCGGAGGAAGCCTACCGGGCGGCGCTCGAGGTGTACACGCGCCAACGCACGCCGCAGCTGTGGGCGACGATCCAGAACAGCCTCGCTACGGCGCTGCAGGACCGGGCGAACCGCAGCCCGGGCGAGGCGGGTGAGGCGTTGCTGGCACAGGCGGTGGAGGCCTACCGGGCGGCGCTCGAGGTGTACACGCGCCAGCGCACGCCGCAGCATTGGGCTTCGATCCAGAACAGCCTCGGTACGGCGCTGGAGGAGGCTGGAAAGCGCAGCCAGGGCGAGGCGGGTGAAGCGCTGCAGGCGCAGGCGGCGCAGGCGTATGCCGCGGCGTCCGAGGTCTCCGCGCGGATGACCCCGTTGAATCTCCAATACCATATGGACTCCAATCCGACTGCGGGTTTTTGAAGCGCAAGCACGCCGGAGCGTGCAGCGGGAAAGGAGCCGCAGCGCTGATCTGATGGAACTCAGCCCCGTCGAGGACGGGACCTCGCCCGGCATGCTGCGAGAATAACGCCGCGCGCGCAAGACACCACCCGGACGCCACCGCTCGCGATAGACTTTGCGCGCCGGACGCCCCTTCCTGCGCAATCGCCTCGCCCGGGCCATGACCGCCTCCGTCGTCGTCATCTTCTGCATCCTCTACCTGGGCATGATCCTGGGCGGACTGCCGTTCCTCTCACTCAACCGCACTGGCATCGCGCTGCTCGGCGCGATCGCGCTGCTCACCATCGGCGTCGCTCGCGTCGGGCCAGGCGCTACGCGGCAAGGGCCAGCAGACGATTTCGCCCGGCGAGCGGCTGCGGCTGGAGCTACCCGGAGGAGGCGGTTCGGCGATCCGCGCCAACACGATCCCGAGAAGGTCAGAGCGGACGTACGCAATGGGCTGGTGTCGGCGGATGCAGCGCGACAGGCGTACGGTGTGAACACGTCGCGAGAGGGCGATCCCGCCAGCGATGGGAACTGAGTACGCCACGGCGGCGGCACGCGCCGCCCGCGTGTCCGAGCTGCGGCCGGTGATCCGCGCGATGTTGTGGATGTCCGGTGCACTGCTCTCGTTCATGGCGATGGCGATAGCCGGCCGCGAGCTCTCGGCGGAACTGACGACCTTTCAGATCCTTTTCTTTCGAAGCTTGATCGGCCTCGCGGTCATCCTCGTCCTGCTGCAACGCGCGGGTTGGTGGCAGGTGCGAACGCGCAGCCCGGGCACCCATCTGCTGCGCAACGTGGCCCACTTCGGCGGGCAGTACGGCTGGTTCTACGGGCTCGGCTTCATTCCCCTGACCGAGGTGTTCGCCATCGAGTTCACGGTGCCGATCTGGACCGCGATCCTGGCAACGATCCTCCTCGGCGAGCGGATGAACCGGCTGCGCGCCCTGGCGATCGCCATGGGCTTCGTCGGCACGCTGGTGATCCTGCGGCCCGGCATCGCGATCGTCAGCCCGGCAGCTTTCGCGGTCCTCGGCAGCGCGCTCGCCTATGCGTTCTCGCACACGTTGACGAAACGCCTTTCCGGCACCGATCCGCCGCTCACCATTCTGTTCTACATGACGGCAATCCAGCTGCCGCTGGGGCTGGTGCCGGCCCTGCCCGGCTGGGTGGGGCCGGCGGCCGGTTCCTGGCCGTGGGTCGGCGTCCTCGCGACGACGGCGCTGTCGGCGCACTACTGCATGGCACGCGCCTTCCGGCTCGCCGATGCGACCGTGGTCATGCCGATGGACTTCCTGCGCCTGCCCTTGATCGCTCTGGTCGGTCTCGCCGTCTACGATGAGGTGCTGCAGATCTGGGTGCTGGTGGGGGCGGCGATCGTTTTCGCAGCGGCGTGGGTCAATCTGAAGAGCGCACGGAGCGGATAACGTTGCAGCTGGCCCTGGGCCATCTCGTATGGACAAGCCGCACGCGAGCCCGTGAGCCATTATGATACGAGTTAGGCAATTTGCCGATTGAACGCCTGCTTCCCTTTCCCCGTCGCCTTGGACCAGTAGGGTGCGCCATTATTTGCGCAGATCGCGCTACGCCGTGAAGTGGTCGAATCGTCGTCTGGCGAGCCTCGCCGGTATGGCGATGGCCTGCACGATCGGGCTCATCCATGCGAGCGCAACGGCCACCGGGGCTGACGCGGTTCCGAGTGCAGACGCATGGCGCGAGACAGACGCAGACTATTCCTCGTGGGCAGTGGATCCAAGCTCGCCCGGGCCCGACTTGCCACCGGCGGGGCGGTCGCTGTTCGACCATCTCGTCACGGCGCGGGAGAGAGGCCGGACAGGCTACCGCGTGCCCTTCCCTTTTTCCGCTTTGATCGAGCGCATCGAAGCGCGCCTCGCGCAGCAGGAGCGCAACGGCGGGACTCGTGCCGTGATGATCCCGATGGGGCGTTCCTTGCAGCGCACCGCCGCCGCCCCGGACTTTTTCAAGTACCCGCGCATCGTCTTCGCCGTCACGGGAGAGCCGACGACGAACGCGCGGGATGCCGGTGTGCTGCTGAAAGACCGGGTCTATCTCGGCTACGTCGAGAAGACCGGCGTGCTCGAGGTCATCAGCTACAACGAGGCGGCCGGGCGCTTCGAGTTTCAACTGGTGAAGGACTATCGCGCCGGTGCTCGACCGAAGGTGCTCTACGCCAACCGGGCGATCTGCATTTCCTGCCACCAGAACCAGGCGCCGATTTTCTCCAAAGCGGTTTGGGGCGAAACCAACGCCAACAATCGCGTGGCGCAATTGCTCCGCTCTCAGCGAGGCGACTCCGACCTGTCGCCGCAAGCCAATGTCGACTTCCCGGACGACATCGACAAGGCCACGGTACGCGCCAATACCTTGGTGACGCTGCAGAGTTTGTGGCGGCGGGGGTGCGATGACACGCACGACCCCTCCCGCTCGCGGCGCTGCCGAGCGGCAGCGTTCACGGCCGCGCTGCAGTACGGCCTGTCCGGTGAGCAAGACTTCGACTCGAGCTCGCCGAGCTATCAGGACGACTTCGTCTCGACCTTCGGCAGGGTGTGGCGGCGGACCTGGCCGCAGGGATTGAGCGTGGCGCAATCCAGCCTTCCCGATCGCAACCCCTTCGGCGCGGCCGCTTCGTACTACGGCGGCGACTCGGGGGAGGTGCCGGTGAACTGGAGCGCTGCAGCCCATGTACCGGCGACGCTGGACCCGCTGAACCCCAGGCCGCCGCGGGAGATCTGGCGGTTCACGGGAGCGCTGGACACTCAGCGCTTCATTGCCGGGTGGGCGAAGTTTTTCGCAACCGGGGACTTCCATGCGTTGGACGCCCACCTGGCGCAGCACGGGCGACCCGGGAGCGCTGGGCGCGTCATTTTTCGGTCTCAATGCACTGTCGCGCGGGATCCGCCCCACGCTGGCGGGTTCAAGCTGCAATGCGCCAACGCTGCGCCCGCGGCCCATAGCGTGCACCTCGAGGGCCGCCTGGAGGAAACCGGCAGCGGCCGCATCGACTGGCTCAGCTTCCATCCCGCGGGGCAGGTGAGAGACGTGGCACTCGATAACGGGACAGTGCGCAGGGTCGGCGCGGCGTACCTGATGCGCGCGTCTCCCAGAAGGAAAGGCCTCGGCGCACGGCTCCCCGACGGCCGAGCGCTGGAGAGCGTCGAGATCCGGTGGGCCACGGCAGCGCCGGCTGAGAAGGATCTGCGGCCGGTCGAGGCGCGCGTCGAAGTCGTCGTGGTCGACGATTTCGTCCTCGTTCGCCAAAGCGTCGATCGATTGCTGGCGCAGCAGCCTTGGTTGTTCGACGACGCGCCGCTTGCGCGCGCGCGGCTGATGCGTGCGCTTTTTTCAGAGCTGGGATTGGCCGAGCGGTCGTGGTGCTGTGTCGACAGCGCCGACATGCCGCCAGCGATGCTCGACATCCCCGAGGCCGGCGCAAATGCGCTGGCGGAACGCGAGTTGCAGCCGTTCTTCCGTTACTGTGCGATGTGTCATCTCACCCGCGAGCAATTCCCGCCCAACTTCCTCTCGGGCGATGCGGCTCAGCTGGCGGAGAACTTGCGCCAATGCGCGCCGCGCATGCTGGTGCGCCTTGCGGCTTGGCGCTCGCCAGCCGACCAGCGCGTGAAATCGCCCATGCCGCCGCCGACGTTTCTGCAGGGGTTGGGCATTCCCGCGCAGCGGTGGGCAGGGAGCGAGGATCTCGAACTGCTGCGCGACTATGTCGAGCGGCTCGCCCGGCGGGAAGGCAAACCGTCGGATGGCGGCGCGCCATGGAACAACGACTACGAAGCGCTGCCGCGGTGCCTGCCGCTGCGGCCGTGAATGCGCGGTACCTTGAACACGTAGGCCGCGCTCCATGACTCGGCGCAACAAACCGCTCCGAAGCCGGAACCGGAGCGCAAATCCGCGATTCCCGTCTGGCTAGGGCGATGCCCAGCCTGTCGATTTCCGCCCGGCCCGCTCGACTATGCAGGGAAAAGGGAAAGGAGAGTCCATGTGTTCACGACGACCCGGGTGCGGCACCAGGACCGATACGATGGATAGGAGGGCGCGATGAAGTTCCTGTGCCTGATCTGCGCCGAGACTGTGATGGAGCAGATGTCAGAGGCCGACGCGGAAGCGCACTTCCGGGACTACGCCGAGTTCACCGAGGCGATCCGGCGCAGCGGCCATTTCATCGGCTGCAACCGCCTGCTGCCGCCCGCGGCCGCGACCACGGTGCGGGTGCGCAGAGGCAAGATCTCGACCACCGACGGACCGTACGCGGAGACCAAGGAACAGCTCGGTGGTTACTACCTCATCGAAGCCAAGGATCTGAACGAGGCGATACTGGTGGCCTCCAGGATCCCGGGGGCATGGCACGGCTGCGTCGAGGTGCGGCCGGTCGCCCAGGACGCGCGGACGCTGCGCGCGCTCGGTGTTGAGAGCATCTCGTAGAGGAGGGATGAGTGGCACGCAACAGCGGGCAGACCGCAGGCAAGAAGCAGGGCCGGGCTACGCACGCGCGTAGTGTGTTGGTGCTGGTCGCCACGCGCAAGGGCGCCTGGCTGTATCACAGCGATGCGACGCGAAGTGAGTGGCGGGCCGATGGGCCGCACTTTCTCGGCCACACCGTCAATCACCTGGTGCTCGATCCGCGCGACGGGCGAACGTTGCTGGCGGCAGCGAAGACCGGGCACCTCGGTCCCACCGTGTTCCGCTCCACCGATCTCGGCCGCACCTGGAAGGAAGCCGCGCGGCCCCCCGCGTTCGCAAAGGCCGCGGACGGCAAGGAAGGCCGCGCGGTGGATCACACCTTCTGGCTCACGCCGGGCCACGCCGGCGAACCGGACGTGTGGTACGCGGGGACCTCGCCGCAGGGGCTGTTCCGCTCCCAGGACGGCGGCGTCACGTGGGAGCCGTTCTCTCCGATCAACGACGATCCGCAGTACCGGAAATGGATGGGGACCGTGCAGGACGGCACGCCGGATGGCCCGAAATTGCACTCCATCATCGTCGACCCGCGCGATCGCGCGCACCTGTACTTCGCCATGTCGGGGGGCGGCGTGCACGAATCGCTCGACGGCGGCCGTACCTGGGTGCCGCTCTTGAAGGGGCTCGAAGTGGTCGAGGGATTCGATCGGAGCGAGGCAACGTTTCACGACCCGCACTGCATCAGGCTCTGCCCGAGCAACCCGGACCGCTTGTATCAGCAGAATCACTGCGGCATCTACCGGCTCGACCGGCCCTCGGACGAGTGGGTACGCATCGGCAAGAGCATGCCGCAGCCGGTCGGAGATATCGGTTTTCCGATGGTGGTGCACCCGCGCGACGCGGACGCCGCCTGGGTGTTCCCGATGGACGGCACCAGCGTCTGGCCGCGCACCAGCCCGGAAGGCATGCCCGCGGTCTATGCCACGCGCGACGGCGGAAAGACGTGGCGGCGTCTGGACGCCGGGCTGCCGGCGAAGCAGGCGTGGTGGACCGTCAAACGGCAGGCGATGACGGCCGATGCGGCGGACCCGGTCGGCTTGTACTTCGGCACGACCAGCGGCGAGCTTTGGAGCAGCCGCGACGAAGGCCGCCGTTGGACCTGCATCGCGCAGCACCTGCCGGAGATCTACGCCGTGGAAGCGGCCGAGCCGGCATAGGCGGACGCCGTTCGATGAAGGTGCACATCCCGAGCGCGCTGCGCTCGTACACCGAGAGCAGCGAGGCCGAGGCGAGCGGGGCAACGCTCGGCGCTGTCCTCGCCGACCTGGATCGTCGATACGCCGGGATTCGCTTCCGCATGATCGACGAGCAGGACAGGATACGGCCGCATATCCGTATCTTCGTCAATGGCGACCAAGTGCGCGACCTGGTGCAGCCGCTGCGCGCGACGGACGAGGTGGTGATCGTCCAGGCACTCAGCGGCGGCTGACGACGCGGCCGCCGGCGCCGGCTGCGGCTGCGGGCCAGTGGGCTTTTTTGATCTGGATCAGAGCGCTCGTGCGCCGATGCGTTCAGCATTCCCTTGTTTGAGGCTGGCAGGAGCGACACATGGGCACGCTTGTTGGTGCGGCGGTTCTCGCAGGGGTAGGGACGCTCGGCATGGTCGCTGGCTGGGCAGGCTACCGGCTGTGGCGGGCTGTGATGCTGGAGCAGCGGTCGGTGCTGATCCATCGAGTGCTCGAGCGCGATGCACTGAGCCTCGCCGGCACCGGGGACACGCTACAGCTGGCGCAGGGGGCCATCGCGATTCGCCGTTGCGTCGCTTGCCGCGAGCGCGAGACTTGTCTCGCCTGGCTGGAAGGCGACGATACCATTGCGTTCGAGCGCTTCTGCCCGAACGCCGGCCTGATTTCCGAACTGAGAGCCGATGCGCGCGCGGCGGCGCGCAAGAGCGGGTAGGGCACTTCGCATACAATGGCTTAGGCCATGAACTCGACAACGAATCCCCGGATCATTGCCCGGATTATCGCTGGCGCCGTGCTGACGCTGGGCCTCGCGGCCGCCACCGCCGCGCAGGACGCGGACGTCGCCGAGGGCGAGCAGCTCTACGTATCGCAATGCAAGGTGTGCCACGGCGACAACGCCCGCGGCGAGGCAGAGGCGCGCGCGCCGACTGCAGTGCGATGGCTCGTCGCCCAAGGGGGCGGCCCCGTAGCGGATGCCGGCTTGCTCGCCTTCGCGCCGCCGTTCGGACCGAACCTGCGCGGCATCGTCGGGCGCCAGGCCGGCGCCGTCCCCGGCTTCGACTATTCCAAAGCGTTACTCAAGGCCCTCACGGGCATGACCTGGACCGAGGGCACGCTCGACTGGTGGATTCGCGATACGCAGGCCTGGGTGCCCGGCACGCTGATGTTCTACAAGCAGAAGGACGCCGAAGTCCGGCGCAAGATCGTCGCCTACCTGAAGGCGAACCCGTAGGCGCTGGCGGGTCTCCGGCCGGCTGGTTTCGTACAAGCGCCGTGCTCAGCGCGGCTGTTCGAGGATCTTCTTGAGATTCGCCAAGCTCACCCGGTAGGCGTTGTCCAGGAAGTCGTACGACGTCTTGTCGTCCTGCCCGGCCGGGGGCGTGTCGGTCCAGTAGGCGAGGCGCTTGAAGTTGCCGCGCCAGTCGACCAGCGACGTGCCGTCGCCCGCGTCCTTCACCGTGAGCACCGAGTAGTAGTCAGCGGCGCCCACGGCTCCATCCACGTACGTGTATGCCATGCGCCGGTTGGCGGGATCGTAGTCGAGCAGCTTTTCCGTGACCTGGGTGCCGTTTCTCCGGCGCAACAACCGGATCGCGCCGGTTTCGTTGCGCGCGCGCAGCACCAGCCGGCTCGATTCCACGCCAGGGGACCAGCGCTCGATCCCGCCAAAGTCTCCGGCCATCGCCCATACGACATCCGGCGGAGCAGCGATCTTGATGGTGTGCACCAGCGTCATCTCCTTCGCCTGGGCGAGCGCGGCGCCGCATTGAAGCGTCGCCGCCAGTGCCAGCGCCGCTGCGAGCATCCTTGCTGGATTCATCGTCTCCACCCGGGTCGCATTCGGTGCTCTCGAGTATAGCGCCGCCGGGCAGTTGGGGTGGCGGACGACGCCGCGATCGGCTTCGCCGGCGCGCATCAGCGGCTGGCCGACTTGAACGCCTGGATGTGCCGCTGCACCTCGGGCCGCCGGTTGCGCATCTCGCCCTCGATCTCGGCGCTCACGGCATCGATATGCCGGATGATCTCGCCCATCAACGGATAGATCAACATGCGCCAGTACTTCAGGCTCGGGCAGTACGGGCTGTCCGGCCCGCAGGCGACGAAACGAAACGTGTCCGGGTAGCGGCTGGTGAACTCGATGTCCTCGATCGGGATGCGCTTCTGCGCCTCGCGCTGCAGCGCCAGCAGCTCGCGCTCGGCGTCCTTCAGCTCGTACTCGAAGCGGTCGGTGAAGGTGTAGTTGAACAAGACCATCTCGCCCATGTACCAGTCCATCAGAATGCGCAGCTTCTGCCCGCCCTCGGTCTGGAAATGCGTGGCGATGGTGTCGGCCTGCTCGGCGTCGAGCTCGCGCGCGGTATACTCCGACCAGGCCTCCTTCAGCCACACGCCCGAGGAGTAGCGGCGGGCGATGATGCCGTCGGCGATCTGCAGCAGCTCCGCCTTGGCCGCCCGGTACTGGGGCGCGGTGTCCCACCATTCGCCGCCCAGCCCGGCCTCCCGGCCCCATTCTCCGAGCAGCTTGCGCGCGCTGCGAATCGCCGCCTGCTTGATCATCAGCGTTCCGCCGCCGATCAGCAGCGTCCGGTCGTGGCTTTCCACCACGCGATCCACGGCGTCCTGCGCGGCGTGCACCCGGTCCTCGTCCTGCGCGCCAAGCGCGGTGGAAGCGCCGGCCGTCACGGCCCATGCCACTGCCGCACAGCACCACAGTGCCGCGGTTGCCGTCTTCATCGCACACCCCCTCCAGCCAAGATATCCGGCATTCTATCAATCGAGACATTTCGTCTCAGAATGGCGGCAGCAGCGCCTTCGGGAAGGGATCGTGGGCATCGGGTGTGGTCGATTTTCGGTATGTTTCCTGCATCGGCCGCTGGACCGAACCCCGCTACGCGCCCGCCATGCACACACCGTCTCCCGACCGACCGCCGCTCGACCGCTGGTTCGAACGGGTCTTCGGCGACGACGCACCGACCCATTTGGGCTCGGGCTGGCTGAGCGGCACGCTGTCGGTGTTCCTCGGCACCTGCGGGGTGGGCGCCGTGGCGGTATTGCACTACCCCGAATGGCTGTCCTCGGCGCAGTTCCGGGCGTCCTGCCCGATGCCGCTGATGCGCGGACTCATCGAGCTCAGCATCGGGCTCGCGTTCCTGTTCGGCTGCCTCAATCTGCTACTGCGCAAGAAGAAGACGCTGGGCTTCGCCGGCATCGCACTGGCCGGCCTGGCGGTGCTGTTCGGCGGCGCCGGCGTACAGATCGACGCGCAGTTCGACCAGCCCTACTATTTGGGCCTCGACTGGTTCTTGCTGAACCTGCTGTTCCTGGCGCTGGTGTTCGTGCCCCTGGAACGCCTGTTTCCGCGGCAGCCCGATCAGAGCGTGTTCCGCGTCGGCTGGACCACCGACGGGTTGTATTTCCTGGTGAGCCACGTGGCGGTGCAGATCCTCACCTTCCTCACCCTACTGCCGGCCACCGTCCTGTCGGCGCAGCTGGTGCAGCCGGCGTTGCGCGAGGCGGTGGCGAGCCAGCCGCTTTGGCTGCAAGTGCTCGAGATGATGCTGCTCGCGGACCTCACCCAGTACTGGGTGCATCGTGTGTTTCACAGCGTTCCGCTGCTATGGCCGTTCCACGCCGTGCACCACTCGAGCCGCGCGATGGACTGGCTGGCGGGCTCGCGCCTGCACCTGGTGGACGTGCTGGTGACGCGAGCGCTGATCCTGGTGCCGCTGTTCCTGCTCGGTTTCGCGCAGTCGGCGCTCTACGCCTGGCTGGTCATCGTCGCCTTCCACGCGGTGTTCAATCACGTCAACTTGCGCTTCCGGCTGCGCTGGATCGAGGCGCTGCTGGTCACCCCGCGCTTCCACCACTGGCATCACGCGGTGGCGCCGGTGGACAAGAACTTCGCGGTGCATTTTCCCTGGCTGGACCGGCTGTTCGGAACGCTTTACCTGCCGCACGGCGAATGGCCCGGCGAGCTGGGCATCGGCGGCCACCCGGTGCCGGAAGGATTTTTCGCGCAGCTGGCGTATCCGCTGCGGCGCGCGCAGTAGCCCGCTACGAGCCGCGCACCTGCATTCTCGGCGTCGATGCCCCGTGAACGCTCGCGCGTACGTCGGCACCAGCGGCTGGACTTACGACGCCTGGCGCCAGATATTCTACGACGGCAGAC